>JAVYRW010000022.1:0-8836 GCA_038730205.1 Candidatus Micrarchaeaceae archaeon
AATAATTAGGTCCTGTTATATTATATGCAACTAAAATCTCACCAGTTATAGGATTGGAAAAATTAAATACATTAAGGCTTATAGGATATTGAAATTTATATGCCATATTCTGAGTATTTGAAGAATTGTAGTTGTTAACAAATGTAGTGTTAACATAATGTATGCTAATATAAGATGATGTTGGAAGCGTATTTGTCTTTGAAAAGTTTGCAATTTGTGTTGTATTTAAATATATAACATATGCATTATCCAAACCATTACTAAATGTAGTTTGAGAAAGATTAAAGTTTAAAGAAAGAATATAACAAACAACTAAAATACAATGCCAGAAACTCAAGGCCAGAACCTGACAAAATTGAAATTCATAAAATTGACAATTATCCTAACTATGGTGAATCTGTATCAAGAAGAAAAAGAAATTACTTTAATTAAATAGAAATAATAAAAATAGAAAAAGTTTTACTTTTTATAAATATAAATAATTATTAAAAATATATTTAATAAGATCTTTAATAATATCTTTTAAATCCTTTTATTCTTTCCAATAATAATTTTTTTGCTTCTATTTTTACTGTTTCACTAACTTTTTCATCTAAAAATATATCATTTACAAGTTTTGAAGGGATATTTGAATTATCTAAAAGAGATAAAAGTAATTTTGTTTGAACTGCTTCTGGTTGTTTTCTTGAGTACTCATATATTTCAATTAATACACCTGAATTCGGACTTGAATATGCTTTTGAAAATAACTCATTGTCTAATTCTTTTCTGAAAACTACTTCAGCATCTTTTGCTTTTGGAAGTATCTTATTTTCAGATTTTTCTCCTGTTTTTGTTTTGATTTGGGGGTTTTTCATAAAATCAAAAATAATAGGTATAATTTCAGATATATAAAACTTACTATATTAATTTTTTAATCAAATAAAACTTTAGACGTAACAATCCAAAAACTCTTTAAACTTTCTTATTGAAAAGATATTGTGGAAAAGATACTTAGTGCTGGAATTTTGCATTTTGCAAAAAATGGAGATTTTTTGAGTGTTTTGCAATTAATTAAAAAAAACCCAACAGATATAAATATAAATGAAAAAAGTACTGAGGGTAGAACAGTTATTAGTTATGTTGCTGAAAAAGGAGATTTAAATATAGCAAATACATTATTAAAATTTAAAGCTAATTCATATTTATATGATAAAATAGGTATGACGCCATTAATGTATAGTTCAAAAAATGGGAATACAGAAATAACTAGAGTTATACTATCAGATAGTAATGGAATGAAAAGTATTGATTTGCAAGATAATTATGGATATACCGCATTGATGCATGCAGCATCACTTGGAAGAAGAAGAGATGTTGAACTTTTGTTGAATAATAATGCCAATAAAGAATTAAAAAATAAAGATAATTTAACTGCAATGGATGTTGCAAGAGTTAATGGTTGGATTTTTCTATCAGAATACATAAAAAAACATGATAAAAAAAGTTCATTTAATAATATAAAAATTTTTATAAGAAAAAGATAATTAATATCCATTAATATAAAATATAAAAAATAGATTTAATGACAAAAATAATAGTGAAATCGCCATGCGTTGTAAAGCTATTTGGGGAGCATGCAGTAGTTCACGGAAAAACAGCAGTAGCCGTAGGAATTAGTTTATATTCCACAGCAATTTTTAAAATAAATGAATCACAAATACTCAAGATAGTACTTAATGATTTAAAAAAGGAATTTTTAGCTGATAAAGAAGTTTTAAAAAGAACTTATGAACAATATATAAAAAAAGAAAGTATTGATCAATATATTAAAAAAAATATAAATATTGACAAAGACGTACTTCCTTATCTAACTATAGCTGCAAAAGGTTATATTGAGTTTGGTTGTTCTGAATTTGGTGATTTAAATATAAAATCAGAAGTGCCTAAACAGAGTGGTTTAGCAAGTAGCGCTTCATGTTATACTGCTTTTACTCTAGCTTTACTAGAAGCTAGTAAAAAAAAGCTAAGTGATGAAGAATGCATAGAACTAGCTAGAGATGGAGAAAGAGTTTCTCATAGAAATGAGAATGCAGGAAGAATAGATGTAAGTACTGCTTATTATGGAGGCTACGTTAGTTTTTCTGGAAAGGAGTTCATAAAGCACGAATTAAAAGCTAAACCGAATCTACTTATAATAAACACCGGAAATAAGCTACCAACATCTGAAACTGTAGGAAGAGTAACAAAAATGCTTGCTGAAAAAAAAGTTTATACTGAAAATATATTTGATAAAATAAATGAGTGTTCAATTAATGGCTTAAAGTATTTATATGAAAATGATCTTGAAAAAGTAGGAGTATTAATGTATGAAAACCATGAACTACTTAAACTACTTGAGGTTTCATCAAAAAAACTAGATATTGCAGTAGGTATATCTAAAAAATACAATGCGCATGGAGCTAAATTAAGTGGAGGAGGTGGCGGTGGTGTTGCTGTTGCACTTCTTCGAGAAAATAATAAATTATTAGAAAATGAACTTATAAGTGAAGGTTTTGTTTGTATAAATACTAAAATTTCAGAATATGGTGCTAAAGCCTTAATAAACAAAGAATAATATCTTATTAATATTTATGCCGATATGATAATTATATAAGGGATAATATGAAAAATAATTTTGCAACCGCTTTGGCTACACCAAATATAGCTTTGATAAAATATTGGGGTAGGAGAGATAATACCGGATTAAATTTACCTAATAATTCCAGTATAAGCATGACGCTTGATGAAAATTTAAATACAAAAACCACAGTTATGCTTTCTGATGAAATAAATGAGGATATTTTGTATATTAATAAAATTAAAGAGGATATATCTGGAAGTAAAGCTTCTGAAAAATCAAAGTATATAAAAAATACATTAGAATCAATGAAAAAACTTGCAAAAATTGAAAAAAACTTTATAGTAATTTCAGAAAATAATTTTCCTTCTGGAGCCGGAATAGCATCAAGTGCATCTGGAGCTGCTGCTTTGATATGTGCTTTGAACGAGTTATTAAAATTAAAAATGAGTACTAAGCAACTTTCTATAATGGCCAGAAAAATAAGTGGAAGTGCATGCAGAAGTGTTTATGGAGGGATAGTAAAATGGCGCGTAGGTTCAAAAAAGGATGGAGGTGATTCATTTGCAGAAAAAATATTTGATGAGAAGTATTGGAAAGAATTAGTTGACATAATTGCAGTAGTAGATGCAAACACCAAAAAAGTATCATCGAGTATTGGTCATGAAGCAACAGTTAAGACAAGTGTTTTATACGAAAATAGAGTTTCGTTTGCTGAAAAAGGCGTTTTTTCAGTTGAAAAAGCTATAAAAAATAAAGATATAGATATGTTATCACTGGCTGTTATGAGAGATAGTAATAATATGCACGCAACAATGTTAGATACGTGGCCACCGATAATGTATCTTAATGATTCTTCTAAAGAAATAATGTACAAAATACATGAACTAAATGAACAAAAGAATAGATGTATTGCTGGTTATACCTTTGATGCTGGACCTAATGCTCATATTATAACAACAGATATACATAAAGAAGAAGTTCTAAATGCAATAAAAGATATAAAGGGCATTAAGAATATAATTGAATCACATCAAGGAAAAGGTCCGAGAATCCTTGGTAAAAATGAATCGTTATTAGACGAAAAAACATTATTGCCAAAAAGATGAAATAATGGATAAGATATTTATAAAAATTGGTGGAAGTGCAATAACAGATATCAATAAAGAAAACACACCGAAGAAAAATGAGATAAAAAGATTACTTAATGAAATTAAACATTCTATAAATAAAAAAAAGATTTTGATTGGGCATGGAAGCGGATCTTTTGCGCATGTTCCGGCACATAAATATAAAATTAATCTGGGTCTTGTAGAGAAAAATAGCTTATATGGAACTTCTATAACACAAAATGCCGCTGCAAACTTACATAGAATATTTATTGAGTGTGCTGTTGAAGAACAACTTTTCCCTTTTTCTTTTTCGCCATCAACAGGTGCAATAGCTGAAAGTAGTAAAATAATTACTTGGGACGTTTCGGTTATTCAAAAAGCTTTTGATTTAGGATTTATTCCGGTAACATATGGAGATGTTATTTTAGATAAAAAACAAGGAGTATGTATAGCATCAACAGAAGAAATATTTAGATTTTTATCTTGTAAAATAAAACCAAATAAAATAATAATCGGTACCGATGTGGATGGAATATTTGATTCCAATCCTAAATTAAATAAAGATGCTAAATTAATTGAAGTTGTAAATAGTAAGAATATAGAAGAGGTTTTAGGGTATTCTGGAAGTTCAACAAAAATCGATGTGACCGGCGGAATGAAAAGTAAAGTTTCTTACCTTTATAATATATCTAAAGAAACAGGAGCTATTTGTCAAATAATAAATTTACAAAAAGAAGACAGGCTTAAAAATGTTTTATTAGGAGAAAATGTATTAGGAACCATAATTAATGCAAATAAATAACAACTATTAAATTTGGAATAAAATCTTTTGAAAATGTTAATTGAAAATTTCTGATGTATTTATAAAAATATAATTCTAGCAAAGTCCTGAAAATTTTTTTATTATAGTTTATACAGTAGTTTTTACTTATCTTCCGAAAAGCTTGCATAACTTTTCATAAGGAAGTGTATTTACTACATCATTTTTTGTAAGCCAACCTCGTTTTGCCATTCCTACACCATAACGCATGAGCGATAAATGGTCAGTTCTGTGTGAATCTGTACTTATTGAAAAAGTTAAATCATATTTTTTTGCACGGAAAATATTTTCATCATTCAAATCTAATCTATTTGGATAAGAATCTATTTCTAAAATTACATTATTGTCCTTTGCAGCTTGAAAAACAGCATCAAAATCTAATACAATGGGATTTCGTTGATTTATCAATCTATCAGTAGGGTGTGCAAATATATTTACGCCAGATTCTATTGCTGTTATTATCCTTTTTGTCATTTCTTCTTTGCTCATGTTCAGATTTGTGTGTATACTTGCAAGTACATAATCCATTTCTTTTAAAATATCCTTCTTGAAATCAAGTGAACCATCTTTTAAGATGTCGGTTTCTGCGCTTTTAAGAATTTTTATCCTTCCTTCAAATTTTTTATTCAATTGATCTATCTCCTTAAAGTATGAAATGATACGTTTTTCATCCATACCGTTTGCAATATACTCTGATTTTGAGTGATCTGTTATACCAATATATTTTCTTCCTAGTTTTATAGCTTCATTTGCCATTTCTTCAATACTATTCATTCCGTCGCTGTGTTTTGAATGTGTATGCAAATCTCCCAATATATCATTAAGCTGTACTAATTTAGGAAGTTTATTCTCTTGGGCCAACTCAATCTCACCTTTGTTCTCTCTCATCTCTGGTTCTGGATACTGCATCCCAAGTTTTTCGTAAATGTCTTTCTCATCTTCACTAGATATTATCTTTCCCTTTAAGTCATACAAGCCATACTCATTAAGCTTGTAGCCTTTCTTTATTGCTATCTGACGTATCTTTACATTATGATCCTTACTTCCTATGAAGTACTGTTGTGCTGCGCCAAAACTCTCTTTTTCCAGGACACGTATATCGCAACTAATGCCTATCTTAAGCCATACTGTGGTTTTTGTAGGGCCGTTAGCTATTATATTTTCAACCTCTGGAAGAGTAATTACAAAATCCATTACATTCTTTGCTTTATTTGAAATTACAAGTATATCTAAATCACCAACAGTTTCTTTCATTCTTCTTGTTGAACCAGCAAGAATTACCTTTTCAACTAAACCAGAATCTTTTAATTTTTTAATTACTGACTCTGCCTCGGGTAGTGCTGTCCCAAGAAGTATTCTACCTTTTGATGATTCAAGAAGTTGTATACCTTTTTCTAACTCTTTCTCGCTTTTTTCTCCGAAACCGGATAGTTCACGAACTTTTTGAGTTTTTATTGCCTTCTTTAAATCTTCAATATTTTTAACTCCTAAATTTTTGTAAAGAACATATGCGCGCTTTGAACCTAGGCCTTGTATTTTTGTAAGTGTAGAAAAGTCTATAGGATACTTCTTCTTTAACTCTTCATATTTCTTTATCTTGCCAGTTTTTACAAATTCCTCTATTTTTAATGCAAGACCCTTTCCGATTCCTTGAATTTCTAATAGTCCATCGATTCCTTTTTTTTGAAGAATCTCAGAAATATCTTCTTGCATAGAATCTAGAGTAAGTGCTGCTTTTCTATAGGCCCTTATCTCAAAAATTCTATTTTCTTTTGAAAGCTCAAGCATATCCGCTATTTCATCGAAGAGCTCTGAAATCTTCTTATTGTTCATTTCAATCAACTAATCCTATATTTATATATAAAATTTTTTTATTAGTTCATAGGATATGTCTTTTGAAAATTTATTTGGTATCTTATTTTTTAGTATTGTTGCTTTAGAAAGATCTATGTCTTTATGTAAAAAAAGTTGTTTGTTCTCCCGAATTGCATTTAAAATATCTAAAATATTTTTATAATTGACTTTATCTATTGCATTAATTCTTAAATCAGAAAATATGAAACCGGCTGCTGTCTTGTGTGATAGCATAAATTCCTTTGCTGCTTTTCTATTAGTAGATTCTGGACCCTTAAAAACTCTTGATTGCTTTTCCTGCTTCGGAGCTGCAAAAAGTATTATGCCATTATTTTTTGAAATAAATTGTAATGAAAAATATATATCAAACTCATTCTTTTTAAGATATTGCTCTATTATGGTTGATGATTTTTTAATTTGAGGCCAGATAATCTCTTCGCTTTTTTCAGGAACTTTAAAAATTAGTATATATAATTCAAGATCTGTTTTTTTAATAAAATTTTTAATATAGGTATTTAAATCGTTGTCTGAATACTTTAATCCATAAAAGTAATCTAATGAAGGTTTTTCTAAAAATGCCCTTGAGATTAATATAAAACGTGATATCGATTCTTTTGATAAAACTGCGGCAACGTTTCTTTCTTTATCAATCGGGTCTATAATTATGAAATCAGAATTAAATTTATTAATTAATTCTTTTGTACTTAAATCATTATTTTTTCCAGTAATAATAACTACAGGCATTGAAATTTCAGCTCCCCATTTTAAAACATTTAAGAATGTACCGAAATTATATACAAGTATTTCACAGAGATATCCTGAAAAACCGGAAGTTTTTGTTTCTGCTCCGTATATAGAATGATTTTTTAAGAAGTATTTTAATAAACGTACTTCATCTTTTTGTTTTTCAGTTAATTTTTCATTTATAAAAATTGTATGTAAAGGAGTCCTATCTACTGATGTTGCAAGATTTTCTGCATTCTGTATTTTTAAAGCTGGGACAATATCAGCCTTTATATCTAAAGAATTAAGAAAAACTCTGACATATGGATGTTCAGCATACTTTACTTCGTAATAATCTGATTTTTTATTTATAAGAGATTTTCCATACCTTAGACCTAATTTTTCTAACTGTTCCTTTGTTGTTCCTGTTTTAAAAAGTAAAAATATATCTATATCTGAATTACCTTTGAGATTTGTTCCTCTAGAAACTGATCCGGTTACAGTTATTTCAATATCTTTCGGAACTATTTTTTTTAATGATGAAGTTAGTAAATTTATTTTTGCTATTGTTTCTTTATGTTCTTGAGTTGTTGGTTTTATCTCAGATAAAACTTTCTTTAATATATTATTAATATATTTTTTATTTGTCATTTAAACATATAAATATTAAAAGTAAACAAATAAAAACTGCTCGTAGATCTATAATTTTATTTAGAATAGTATTTATAATTTAATATATATTGATAAAGTGGTGAAAAAATGAGGGGACCAAATAAAAAGGTTAAAAATGTGAAAACTGAAGTTGAGTTTGCTGCTACAGTTGCAGAGGGAATGTATAGGGATAAGAATTTAGGTGTAGTTCCTTTAACTAAAAAAATTCAAATGAAAGCTGGTATAGTTCCTGGAGATATTGTCGAGATAAGCTTTGACAAGAAAAAAGTAGTAGCTACTGTAATAGAAGGTTATGAAAGAGATTCGGAATCGGGTTATATACGTCTTGACAAAAATATGAGAGATGAGTTAGGAATTATATTGGGAGAACAGGTAAATATATCAAAGCCTAAAGTTTACGAAGCACGTGAAGTTATAGTTGAACCAATAGGAAGAATACCACATACAATACCAATACCAGTAGATTGGCCAGCTTATTTTAGACAACGTTTAGAAAATAAAGGTGTAATAGAAGGCAGTAAAATAACTATGCCGATCTTTGGTTTGAACATTGAATTTGATGTGGTAAGAGTTCTTCCAGAAGGAGTATGTAAAATAACTCCTTCTACAAACTTTGATTTTGCATCTAAAAAGCAAGCTTGTTGAATTTTATTTTATTTTTTATTCTTTTTTCTTTGAATTAGGTGTTATTTCTATTATGGAGTTTATTCTAATTCCTAGATCTGCTATTTTATAACCTATACTTGCAAAAAGGAATAGTATAATTATATCTATTATTATGTAAAAAGGACCATTAAGGCTTGTAGATATATTTGTAGCGAGCTGATTAAAAGAATTAGTTATATTATTACCTGAAATGGCTACTGATGATTGCAGTAATTGCATCTGTTTTGTTGAATTATATAGACCATAACCTAAAATAAAAGTTATAACTATTATCAATACCCCTATAACGATAAGTACATCTCCTTTATAAGACATTTTATTACCCATATTAACTTAAAATTTATTAATATAATATACTTATATATTTATCATATACTTAATTATTTATTT
>JAVYRW010000023.1:0-8824 GCA_038730205.1 Candidatus Micrarchaeaceae archaeon
TAAAGGAATAGATATCGGGAGGTCGAGAGTTCAAATCTCTCCGGGCCCATTTTTAAAAATTATTTGTAAATAATTTTTTATAAATTCTTATTTTAGAAATTAATAATTCCTTAATAATTGTATAAAAATTTTTAAATAAAAATGAAGGTATAATCTATAAATTAATAGTATAATAAATATAACTGGAGAAACTATGAAAAAGCAAAAATTATTTTTACTAGAAAATGGATTGCGCGTTTTTATTTACTCTTTTCCTGAATTAGAAACAGTTGGTATTTCATTAGGGATAAAATACGGTTCAGTAGATGAAAACCCTGAAATTAATGGTTCTGCACATTTTCTTGAGCACATGATGTTTAAGGGAACAAAAAAAAGAACATGGAAAAATATAAACGAACAGATAAAGGATATAGGTGCGTACGATAATGCTTATACAGATAGAGAAATAACAAATTATATATTTCAAGTACATAAAAAATATTTAAAAAATGGAATTTCATTGCTATCCGATATGACTTTAAATAGCACTATTCCGAAAAAAGAATTTGAGCTTGAGAGAGGCCCAATTATAAATGAAAATTTAATACGTGAAGATAATCCAGAAAATTTATTTTATGATTATATGCCAAAGGTACTTTTTAAGGGACATCCCGCAGAAATGCCAGTAGGAGGAAATAATGAATTAACAATTAAAAAAATAACTAGAGATCACCTGTTTGAGATTTATAAAAAGTACTATTGTCCTAAAAATATGTTTTTGTCAATTGCAGGTGGTGTTGAAATTGATAATGCTATAAAATTAGCAAAAGATTATTTTGAGATATATAAATCAGAATTTAATACACCTAAAAGAACTTTATTTAAAGGAAAGAATGAACTTAGAAAAGTAGTTGTTAAAAAGATTGGAATTAAACAAGCAAGAATAGGTATTGGATTTTCTCTTAAACCTTTTAATAAGGAAAGAATTAATGAATATGCTGGCATGAGTATTTTAAATGCAATTATTAAATATAGGCTTTATGAGGAAATTAGAGAAAAACGAGGTTTGTCTTATGACCCATACTCAGTTTACCAAGCAGGAAATACAATAGTTATGATTTCAGCTGAGGCCGGGATTGAAGAAAAAAATGTTAATGAAGTTGAAAAAATAATAGTTAAGGAATTTGAAAAAATACAAAACGGAGAGTTAGATAAAAATGAGTTAGAAAGAATGAAGAAGGCCATAATAATAAAACTTAGTATTTATAAAGAACGCTCACTAGATATGTCTACTAACATAACATCTTTAGGAGTTGTAGAGGAAATGCCTGATTTATTCCAAAAACTTCCTGCAATAATTCAAAAAATTAATATTGATAATATAAGAAAAATAGGACAAGAAAATATTAACTGTAATAAATATAGTGAAATTTTACTTATGCCTAAAAAATAATAAAATTAGTTTGTTGCAAAAATATTAAAAGATTGAGTTCTTTATAATTATTAACTATAGGTAAATTAATGATAAAATTAATTAAGATTTTTAATAAAAAATTAAAACTTCAAAGTGCAATGGAATATTTAATTACATATGGTTGGGCAATACTTATACTTGCAATTGCTCTTTCCGCCCTTTTTTTTCTGGGAGTATTTAACTCTTCCAACTCAACCGGACAAATATGTAAAATAAATCAAGGTTTTGATTGTATCGATTATTATATGAATACTACTGGATCAGCAGTATTCACAATAACACAAACATCTGCAACATATATCAATATAACTAGTATAGGTTGTTCTTCTGATCCAAATAATCAACATTTAGTGCAATACTCACAACCTTCTCAACAAATTTATTTACCATATGGTACTGCTTACTCATTTATATTACAATGTTATACTGCAACAGGAAAACCTTCTTTGAAATTTGGAGATGTATTCTCAGGTTCAATTTATATAAATTATGTAAATGATGTAACTGGATTTCCCGGTTCTGCAAAAGGAAGTTTTGTAATAAAACCAGATATTTCTAATACAGTAGGAATAGGTTCAGTTAAAACAGGATTTGTTCCTATAACTTTAGAAAACTTTCAATCAACAGGAATTCAATCAAATTTCCAACAGATGATTTACTTTAATCCGTCTAGTTATTCTGCTTATGAAACACCAAATTTAAGTAATATAGAATTTACAAGAGGATTACCTTTATTAGAAGGAGGAACGCCTCTTTATTCTTGGATAGAAAGTGGAGCAAGCAGTACTTCAACAAATACAGTAGTTTGGGTTAATTTAGGAAGTACAACTTTAGGTTCACAAAATAATTATATTTCAGTAAATGTAATAAATTCACAAAGTGCAGCTACAGGAACAAATTTCCAACAGATGATTTACTTTGATCCTTCGAGTTATTCTTCTTATGAAGCTTCAAATCTTGGAAACATACGTTTCTATTATGGAAATAATGAGTTGTATTCGTGGTGTGAATCAGGATGTACAAGTACATCGTCAAATGCAATTTTTTGGATTAACACTAATTCATTAAGTATAGGAGCAGATTCCTATGCAACTGTAAATATGATATTTGAACCTACATCAACTAATTATGATGGAGTATATGCAGGTGAAGCGCCACAACTTTCATCCACATATGCACAGTATGACAACGGTGCAAATGTATTCGATTTTTATGATAATTTTGAAGGTACAACAATTAATACTGCGTTATGGTCAGTAGTTTCTGGAGGTACAGCAATTGTTAATAATGGACTTAATGGTATACAAAATGGCGGTAGTCCAGTGAGTATTACATCCGTAAATACGTATAATCCTAATAATGAAGTTTTAGATGCAAATGCAAATGTAATGGGTTTTGCAGGTGGACTTTTTCATGCAATAGGGATATACAATGGTGCTTCTGGAATAACAGAAAGTTGGATTATAGATGGAAGTAATCCTAATTATTATTACTTAGATAATTATAACGGAGCAAATGGAAATAGTATATCTTTTAACCCTACATATCCGACTCTTTCACCAACAACTAATTATGTTTTTAGTAATTGGGAGAGTTCAACTGAATCTTATGCAACAGTTAATTATGGGACAGCTATTTCAAATCCTAATGATTTTAGACAAATAACCTCAGCAAATATAGGTCTTAAACAATTTAGCACAAGTTACGCATTAAATATTCAATGGATACGTTTACGAAAAATACCACCCAATGCTATTATGCCATCATTTCAATTTAGTAGTGTTGAAAGTGGTGATCCTTTCGGATCAAACAATGAAGAAATTTACTTAAACTTTTTAACTGATAACTCACCAGTTACTTCTGGATATACTGGATACGCACCTCAACTTTACTGTACTACAGGTTGTGAACAAAGTTCTTATGCACAATATGATAACGGACAAAATGTATTTACAGGATATTGGAATTTTAAAGGAACAACTTTACCTAATGGCTGGACAGATTCAGGAGACACTACAAATGTTATTGTAAATAATGATTTAAGTATTAAAACAGGAGCAGGAGGTTGGACGTACGTTCATGGAGGAACAACGTACAACCCCAATAATTATATTATAGATGCTTATATATCTCCAGAACAAACATGTGCGAATGAAGGAGGAATAGGGTGGGGGATTACAGGAACAATTCTTGATAGTTGGACAGTAAATTACTGTGGCACTAATGAATTTGAGACACAATTATTTAACAACGCTGGTAATTTTTATTATAGTAATTTTCTGGCATTTTCACCTAATCCAGTATTTTCAGTTTATGGAACATCCAACGAAGCTTACTTTTTGCTTAATTATGGGAGTTTAACAGGTTATACAAATGATTTTTCTACAATATCTAATGGAGTTCCTGACATACAAGCATATAACCCCACAGGAATAAATGTTCAGTGGATAGATGTTAGAGAATTGCCGCCAAACGGAGTTATGCCAATATTTAGTTTTGGGAGTTTAAGTGGATAAAATGAAGAGATTTTATATAGTTCACGGATTTGTTCAAGGAGTAGGTTATAGAGCTTTTGTTTCTGGAGTTGCAAAACGAATGGGTATTAATGGTTTTGTTAGAAATGTAAGCAATGGAAGTGTAGAGATATTAGCAGTAGGTACTGAAAAACAATTAAAAGATTTTGAAAAACAAATAAATGTTTCCTTAGGAAAAATAGAGGTAAAAAATATTGAAAAAACTTCTGAAGATAAACTTTTTTCCGAAGAATTTATGAAAAATTATAATAGATTTTTAATAGAAAAAACAGTTACACACTGAACTCATCTAATAAAGAAGGAACTACTACATTGTATTTTTTACTTATACTTGCTTTAAGTTGCTCTGATTTTATTTTTTCTCCGTGTACTATAAAGATGTTTTTCAAGTTTTTGATTTTGCTTATAAAATGTAATAATTGTTGCCTATCTGCATGCGCAGATAAATTATAACGTTCTATTGTTAATTTTACATTTACTTTTTTCTTTCCTATTGTAATTATTCTATTACCATCAAGAAGTTGTCGACCGCGCGTGCCTTCGGCTTGATAGCCAACAAAAATTAATTTATTTCCAGATATGTGACCTAAATTTTCTAAATATTTGAGCACAGGACCTCCGGAAAGCATTCCGCTAGTAGTTACTATGATGCAAGGTTCGGTACTTTTTATTAATTTTTTCCTTTCTTTTATGGTTAATACATGTACAAAATTTTTGCTTTTGAAAGGATCATCATCATTCATTAAAATTCTTTTCTGAAGTTCATCTCTACAATAAATAACATTATGCCTATGTATTTTCATTGCTTTGTTTACCATTCCGTCCATGTATATAGGAACAGAAGGGATGATTCCAGAACGTATATAATCATTAAGAATAAAAACAACTTCTTGTGCTCTGCCTATGCCAAAACTAGGTATTATTACTTTTGAATTTGATTTGAGCGTTTCGGTTATACTAGATGCCATGTTACTAAGAGTAATTTTTTCCGAAGGAAACATATCTTCATCTCCCCCATAAGTACTTTCTGTGATTAGTGTTACCTCGCTTAAATCTTTTGAATAACCAGGATCTAGAAGTTTTGTTGTCCTGAAGTTTACATCGCCGGTATAAAGTAACTTCTCATTTTTTAATTCTAACTCTATCATTGCGCTGCCTAAGACATGACCTGCCTCTAAGAACTTTACTTTAATATCATTTATTGTAAAAACTTCATGATACGCTTTAAGAGAGAACTGCTTAGGTAGCTTTGAACATCCTTCCTTCGTAATATTATCAGGATTTGATATTTTAATATAATCATTTATTAAAATATTGGCAAGTTCAAATGTTGGTTTTGTAGCATATATTTTTCCCTTGAACCCTACACTCAAAGCATGGGCTAAATAACCACAATGATCAAGATGTGCATGCGAAATTAATATTGCATCTAAATCGATTAGTTTTTCATCTGGAATAAGTGGAAACTCCGCCGGTTCAGACATTTTTATACCGCAATCCAGGAGTATTTTTGATTCTTTAGTCTCTATTCGTATGCAGCTCCTTCCCACCTCGGATGCTGCTCCGTAAAATTTAATTTTCAATTATGCACCGTCGTAATCAATACTTTCTTTTCCGTTTTTGCCTTTTATTATTGCTATATCCGCAAGACTTATTTCTATAGGTTTTTGTTCAGGTAATTTTTCTTTTTTATGAGAGATGTTTGGTCTTCTTTGTTGACCAGAAAGCCTTCTTAGCTCATTATAAAGTTCGTCAAGTTTCTTTTCTATTTCGATAAGTTTTTTATTAGATTCTTCTATATTTTTATTTAATTCAGTAATATCAGAAAGTATAAACTCTGCTTTTCTTCTTGATCTATAACTTTTTATTGCTTCTTCAAGTTCAGCATCAATTTCATTTTTCTTTCTTATAAGTTCTCTTTCCGCATCTAAAGTATATGCTTCTGTAGATATTTTAAACTCAAGTCTCTCTTTCTTTCTTCTTAAGTAACCTATATTTTTAGTGTTATTTTTTGCAGTTTCAGATAATTTTTTTGTAGCTTCTTGTTCAGCTAATTTATATGCTAATCTTCTTTTAAATCGTTTAATATCAAAAATTATCTGTGCTTTTTTCTTTCTTTCTTCTTCTATTGCCTTTGCTAACTCTTTTTGTTTATCTGTGGCTCCTTCAGGCAATTTTACAGAGTAATCAAATGGTACCCTTTGCCGTTGTAATTTGTTTCTTTGATGATCATTATGTTTAGAAGTATGTTGATCATTAGTAGATTGAACAGGAGTATGTTGAATCTTACTGCTTTCAGTATTTTCTGTTTTCTCTTTTTGAGAATCAGTTTCAGGAACTTTGCCTGTATCAGTTTTTATTTCAATTATTGTTGCATTACTTAGCTTCTCGTCCAGTAAATCGCCTTATCTTTTCTTAATTAGTTTAGATTTATTATTAAATATAGTTTGTATATCATTATTTAAATACTTATCTAATACTTATCTTGAATTTAGTACAGAGTAATAAACATCAAGTAGCTTGTCAGTTACTTTCTTAGGATAAAAATCCATAGCAGTTTTAACAGCTTCATTAATATATACATCAGTATTATTTAAAGCTTTTTCTATTTTTTTAGAGCACTCAATATAATCTCCAGGTTTGAACTTTTCACCATTTTTTCCATCAGAAACAAGTTCTTTTAGTGCTAAATAATCAGCGCATACAACAGGTTTACCCATTGCCATTGCTTCTAATGCAACTATACCTTGTGTTTCAAAGGTCGAAGGAATACAAAACACATCTGAAGAAGCATATACTTCCGGAAGGTTTTCTCTTTTTATTGAACCTAAAAATTTAACATTTTCTAATTGTAAACGTTTGGCCATTCCTTTATAATAAATTTCAGCCGGACCTGAACCTGCTATTAAAAATTTTAATTTTTTATTTTTTTTAAGATACTTTGCACTTTTTAATAAAACTTCTAATTTTTTCTCTTTGCTTAAACGTCCAACATATAAAATTACTTTGTCATTATCTTTAATGCCCAAAGAGTGTCTAATTTTCATTCCGCTTACTTTTCTATTAAATAGTTTTGGGTCTACAGTGTTTGGAATTGTATTTACATTGTTCAGTCCGTGTCGTATTAACATTTGAGATATAGTATTTGATGGTGTTGTAATGGCATTACATTTCTTGTAGAAAAAAATTACATACATCCACAAATATTTAGTTGTTAATTTACGTAATTGAGGATTTTTAGGATAGTAATCTTTTATTACTGATTTATTATTTACCATAGTATGGAATGATCCTACAAGAGGATACTTTCCTACTTTTGAACTCATCATTCCTGCTAAACCCATAAAGAAGGGGGTATGTGCGTGTATTATATCTATATTTAAGCTAGATAATTTAAGTATTGAGTTATAGGGGAATAAAGCTACACTATACTGTGGATATGGTTTGAAGCCTATTCCTGGATAAAAAAATACATTTTTCATTTTAGGCGGATTTGACAATACCTTTGAACTAGTAAATATATATACAGAATGGCCTCTAGACTCTAGTTCTTTTCTGAAATTGATTATAGAGCTAACCACTCCATCAATAGCTGGCATATATGTATCAGTATAAAAAGCTAGGCTAAGCTTTTCCATAATATTATCAACATCATTTATATACAGAGTTAGAATAGCAGAGTTTATATTGTTATTGCATCTCCGCCTGCTTTCTTTATCTTTTCTATTGCTTTTTTTGAAAATGCGTTTGCTTTTATTGTAATTGGTTTATTTAAAGAACCGTCACTTAAAACCTTATATCCATTTAATTCAATTGATGAACTTTCTTCTTTGTTTTTTTGGATTTTTTCTGATATTAAATCTAAATTTATTACATTAAGTTTTGAAGCATTCCATCTAGTGAAACCTGGTTTTCCTATTCTTTCTTTTTCATACTTCACTATTCTTGTCCATTTATGCTTTCTTCCTGCTCTTCCAGTACCTCCTCTGCTTCCCGCTCCCCTGTTATTCTTTTTATTTCCTGCGGCCCATGTTCTTCTACCTAAATTTCTTCTGTTCTTTTTTGATCTTCTTTGTACCATAAATAAAACCTTTATAACATTCTTTTAATTAAAGTGTTTATATCTTGACCACGATAACCTAATGCACCACCAACACTGTATCCTTTTTTAATTCCTTCATAACCATGTTTTGGTGGATGCATAGTTATACTTTTTTTAATTATATTTCTTAAGTTCTTTTTCCCACTTTTTAAATCTGACATATCTTCTTTAGTTAATTTTATTTCCTTTTTATTAAATATTGCTTCTAGAGTTTTTTCTTCTAATTCTCCGTAAGTAACAAAATCATTACACTTTTGTATCATACCTATATTTGATTTGTTTCCAAAAACTATAGCAAGATTGTTTACTCTTTTTAAATTTAATCTAACTAATGTTTCTGAAATGCTTTGGCGAACACCCACTCTGCCTCTTACCCTAACTATTGCTACTAATTTATTTTCCATTTTTGAGTTCATAAAAAGACCCGTAAAGTCTGTACTTTTTAAATTAAATATCAATATTATGCTATTAAGTTATTTATTACTTTCTAATTATTTAATAAAGTGCTTAAAGATAAGTATTGTATTCATAATATATTCTAGTATCAAAGTATTTAAATATTAACGTGCATAGTAGATTATACCAATAACTGATAAAATGAAAAATTTTGGCAAAATAATAATTTTTATTTCTTTCTTTTACATGTTGGCTAATGTGTACGGTTATTACAACATAACTAACATAAACACTACATTGATACTTAATTCAAATCAAAGTGCACATGTTGTAGAGGTA
>JAVYRW010000024.1:0-8550 GCA_038730205.1 Candidatus Micrarchaeaceae archaeon
ATCAAAAGAAAAAATCAATAGATGACAAATAAATTTTTATACTTTTATAAATGTATATCTTATTTACTTAAGTATAAGTTTTTTATTAGATAAAAGGTATTCCACTATTTTGCTTTTAGCAAAAGATATTTAAACTTATTTATGTTTATATTCTCAAGGCGATCAAATGGTAGATTTTTCCGGAGACATTTTGGGAAAAAATGTAGATAACAGTAGTGTGAATTATTCTCCACAGATAAAAATAGTAACTGTTGGAGTTGGGGGCGGAGGAAATAACACAGTAAACCGATTAATAAAGGTTGGTGTTAAAGGAACCGAGTTAGTTGCTGTAAATACAGATGTTCAGCACTTCAAAATTCTTGATGATAGAATTAAGAAAATCCTTATAGGTAAAAGTATGTCAAGAGGTTTAGGGGCAGGAGGAGATCCAGAAGTAGGGGCAAAAGCAGCAGAAGTTGATAGACAACAATTAGAAGAGGTTCTTTCAGGCGCCCAATTAGTATTCTTATGTGCAGGAATGGGAGGAGGAACAGGAACAGGAGCAATTCCAGTAGTTGCACAAATTGCAAAAGAACAAGGTGCAATAGTAGTTGCAATGGTAACATACCCATTCGATTTAGAAAGAGTAAGAAAAGTCAAAGCAGAAGAAGGTATACAGAAACTTAGAAAGTTTAGTGATAGTGTAATAATATTAGATAACAACAGACTTGTAAAGTTGGTTCCTAACTTGCCTATGAATGACGCATTTGCAGTAGCAGATGACATATTGGCAAAAGCAATAGGCGGTTTAGTCTGGACAATAACTCAACCAAGCTTAATAAATATAGATTTTGCAGATGTAAGATCTATCATGGGTAGCGGAGATGTAGGCTTTATTTCAGTAGGTACAGGAAAAGGAAATGAAAAAGTAGCTGCAGCATCTGAACAAGTTATTAAAAATAAATTACTCGATGTAGATTTTGAAAACGCAAAGGGTGCATTAATACACATATCAGGTGCATCAGATCTAACTCTAGGCGACGCAATAAAAGCAGGAGAATTAATAACTGAAAGAATGGATCCAAAAGCAAATGTAAAATGGGGCGCAAGAATTATACCTGGATATGAAGGTCAATTAGAAATAGTTGCAATAGTTACAGGAGTAAGTGGTTCTAGCATATTAGGAAAGTTTGAAGATAAAAAGAAAGCTTCATCCTCATTTGGGGATTTAGAGATGATATAATGGCCGAGTTTGATTATGATGCGTTTCAGCCAAAAGTTGCTGTTGTAGGTTTAGGTGGGCAAGGAAGTAACTTAATAAACAGATTAATGTCAAATAACATTAAAAGTGCAGATACAATAGCAATGAATACTGATGTAGGACATTTGAACATGATAAAAGCTCAAAAGAAGGTTCTTTTAGGGAAAGATATAACAAGCGGATTAGGTGCTGGTGGTTATCCTGAAGTAGGTATGAAAGCAGCAGAAGTAAGTAAACCAGAAATTGCAGCTGCTTTAGAAGGGTATGATTTAGTATTCGTTGCTGCAGGAATGGGAGGAGGCTCAGGAACAGGTTCAGCTCCGGTTGTAGCTCAAGTTGCAAGAGAAATGGGCGCAACTGTAGTAGCAACGGTGACCTATCCATTTTCACTAGAAAGAAGCAGAAAGCTAAAAGCAGATTGGGGAATTGAGCAATTGAATAAACAAGCAGATTGTGTAATAGTCATAGAAAATGATAAGTTATTATCATATGTCCCAAATCTTCCAATAGAAAGAGCATTTGAGTTAGTAGATAACATAACCGGAAATGCAGTAAAAGGTATAGCTGATACTATTACACTGCCTAGTTTGATTAATTTAGATTTTGCTGATCTTAGAAATGTTGTTAGAAATACTGGTACAGCAGTTATAAGTATCGGTTCAGGATATGGTGCAGATAAAGTAGAACAGGCTATAAAATCAACAAAACAACACCCACTACTTACGGTAGATAATGAAGGTGCAAAAGGTGCACTAATTCATGTAGTAGGTGGAACTAACTTAACAATAAGTGATGCAACAAGAATAGGAGAAGGAGTAACTGATAATTTAGCTACAGATGCAAATGTAATTTTCGGAGCAAGAATGCTTCCAGAATTAAATGATCAAATACGTGTGATGTCAGTAATTACAGGAGTAAAAGCAAAGTTCGGAGAGTCAAGAAATAAAGACATACATGAAGCACATACAATGAGATTAGAAATGACAGATCATATCTATTGAAAATAATATAATTACATTTAAAGTTAGTTAACTCTGCCATTATTGGTGCAAAGGTAAGGCCTTATCTATTTAGCGATTACATAAACACATACCTAAAAGTATGTGTTAAAAGGCTTTTGCAGTTGTTTAAATGGTAGTTGTATCGGAAAAAAAGTTATTGGAGCTCATCAAGTTTGAGCAAATAATAAAAAGATGTCCAATATGTATTAAGGATACAGAGCAAACGGCTTATTATTCGCATAAGCCAGACCTTTCAATTACAACATATACTGAAACCATCCCCGCAATACAGATAAAAATCCTTTCAAATATTGGTCATGAGTATGAATGGTATGTACTAGCTACGTGCACTTCATGCAATTATACATATAAGGTGACCGGCGTGCCAAAAATGAAAGAAAAAGATATTCCAAAAACAAGTACTATGAATAGCATAGAGCTTGCGCTTACTTGTTGTGATGTTTGTTATAATGAGTATTATCGTTATGTTATAGGCGATGTATTTATAAATTTATCATTAGGTGGAAAAGTATATTTATGTAATGAACATGCAAAATCAGTAGAAAATGAAAAACAAAAAGATGGTAATTATAACTTTCTTATTAAAAAAATTAATTACTGGGAAAACAACAAAGAAATACCATTAGTTATAAAAACAAAATCAGAAGAACTTATTTTAAAAAGATGTAATGGGTTGACATCATCTATTTTTGAGATACTTAAAGAGACACAAGAGTTATCTAAAAATGAGTTGTTCAACATGTTAGCTAAAAGATCAACAAAGCTAAAACAATCACAATTTGATGAAGTTATAGGTTACTTAAAAGGAATGTACCTTATAGAAGAAAAAGAAAGCGGCTCTTTTATAAAAAAGAGAACATTTTATCTTACAAAAAGCGGAACTGAAGTTGCAGAAGTATTGAAAGTATAATTATTTTTATATTTATGTTATTAAATACTTCATTAGTTGTAAACTATGAAATACTTTATTTATGGTTCTCCAATATTTCTTAAAAGTAACATCTCAAATATGAAAAATATTTTTGGTAACTTTAAAGTAGAGTCTAATTTTGTAAATTCTTATATAATCTCAGCACACGAAGCATCGTTAAAAGATAAAAATGAAATAAAATTTTTATATCGTATTTTAAAAATAATAAAATACGGTGAGATATCTGAAAAAAACTATTTAGACGATATAAAAAACATACTAGAAAGAACAACTATCCCAAATAAAAAACTACGTTTAGAATGTATAGATATAAACTCTAGAAGAGGTTATTCAGCTAAAGACATAGAAGTATATCTAGGCGAATATTTAGAAAAGAAAGGCGCCAAAGTCACTTTAAAAAATCCAGAAATACTTTGTTACATTATTCTTTTTGATATGAAGTGTTATATTGGTTTCATATCTTATAAAAAATTAAAATTTATTGATCCTGGGCGATACTATAAAAAATTATCATCAGGTATTTCAAGAGCAGAATTTAAATTAATGGAAGTTTTTGATGAGTTTAAAATTATCTCAAAAGAAGGACAAATTGCATTTGATTTGGGTGCATCACCTGGTGGTTGGAGTGTTTTTCTAGCAAAAAATAAAATTAAAACAATAGCGATAGATCAGGGAGAAATGATTTCTGATAAAATAAAAGCTTTAAAACTAACCTATTTAGAAATTAATGATTTAAATACTAATAAATTAAATGAAAATAATATACAAATATTACATATAAAGAAAAAATTCCAAGATTCATTAAATATTTTAAATAAATATAAAAAAGTAGATTTCATAACTTGCGATATGAATATATCACCAAAAGACGCAGCTAATGCTGTGTTATTATTCTCAAAAAATCTAAAGAAAAAAGGTAAACTTATTTTTACTGTAAAATGTAAAACAAAATTTGCTTATAAATATGTAACAGAAGCAAAAGAAGTGTTGTCAGAAAATTTCAATATTAAAAAAATAATTGCATTACCTAATAACAGACAAGAGCTCACATTATATGGAATTAAAAAATAATATATTAATCTCTTTTTAATTGCAAAAGTTTTGTTATTGCTAAATCACGAATTAATGGCATTGGATCATTTTTAGCCATTTTTACAAGTAGATCCTCATATTGGATTATTTTTTTAGAATCTACAATTTTTCTGTTTAATACTATTGCTAACCTTACAAACTCACTTTTATGATTAGATAAGCTTTTTAGTGTTTTAATATTTGTCGAAGTAAATGCACGATTTTTATCTATAAATTCATCATGTTTAACCATTAACTTAGCCCTTAAATCATGGTAAATATTCTTTATTTTTTATTTTTTCTCTTACATAATCTCCTACAAATGTAAGCCTTGGTCCTTGTAATGCATCTTGTTCAAGTTTTATTCTTGATTTAATCATACGTTCCAATTCAACTTCCCATTCTTTGTGTCTTTTTATCCATTCATAATTAAGCATTTCTTGTGCTCTTTTCAAATCAACATCAGAAGCTTTTATTGTCAATTTGTTTAAGAACTCATACTTATCTAAATCAGACATAGTTACTCCTAAAAATTTTGCTTCTGGTGTTGCCACATCACTGCCTATATAAGCTAAATTAATACTACCTGTTTTTATTGTCCAATATATATACCATCCCCAAGCATCTGAATCAGTAAATACATACACAGGTAAGCCTGCATCTGCTAGTTTTCTTATTATTCTTCTAGTACCTCTTGCAGCTTGTCCTTGCGGTGTTATAAGTATTGCATTTTCTTTTTTCCAGAAAAGATCTTCATTCAATCTTTGCCATAATGCATCTTTTTCTACAACAATTACATATTTTGCTTTAATATCAACAAACTCAATATCATTATCTACGTCACTTGGTATGGCCCAACCACTTCTACCTTGTTTTGTACAATCTATCTCAATTTTTTCATTTCCGAATGTATCTATTATTCGCATATTCCCAGCTAATACGCCCTTCCTATTTGCATTTAAATTAAGGTCTTCTCTTTTCAAAGAAAGAGCAACTTCTATATCTTCTATTAATGGATTAGACTCCGATTGTTCACTAAAAACATTTTCATCTACATCTTCTCCTAAGGAAAACTTTAACTGATAATAAAGTCCTCTTATTGTAGTGTGTAAACCCTCTTTTACAAATTTGTGACATTTAGCTGCAACTGCCATAGTTTGCATAAACCTTTTAGACTGTGATACATTCACAAAACTTCTTTCTTCTTTTGTATTTCCTAATTTCAAATATCCATTTTTTTGATCAAAAATTATATTAGAACGAGTTCTAGCTAACGTTGTAAATTTAGGATTTGAACCGTTTTTTATATCCCTGACTATAGTATTTCCTAAGTCCTCTATTTTTTTATCTGGTTTTTCGATATTTTTGTCCTTAACCATTTATTCATCTTCTCTATCGAGTATTAGTGGTTTTCTTTCCTTTGAATCATTCATTATATAATTTTTTAATTCTTTTACCATTGCATCTCTTCTTTCACTTTGTTTTAGAACATTTTCTAATACCTCAGCTATATTTTTCACTGTAATTATTTTTATTTTCTTTAAGTCTTCTTTATCTAAATTTATATCTTTACTATTTGTATCCGGTATTAATACGTACTTCATTCCAGCTTCTATAGCGGCTAATACTTTATAAGTTACTCCTCCTACAGGAAGAACCTCTCCTCTTACCGAAAGCGAACCTGTCATTGCAAACTCCTGATTTACCGGTATTCCTTCAAGTGCCGATATCACTGCAACAGCAACCGATATACTCGCACTATCTCCTTCTACACCTTCATAAGTCTGAAGGAATTGTACGTGTATATCATATAAAGTCATATCTCTTCCGATATGCTTTTTTATAATTGCACTTATATTTTTAACAGCTTCTTGTGCAATTTTTCCTAATTTTCCAGTAGGTATTAATTTTCCTTCAGTTCTTGAACTTGACTTAGTTACTTCAGCTACAATTGGCAAAACAATTCCTGCAGATAAATATGAAGAACCTACTACAGCTAATCCATTAACTCTGCCTATGGCAAAACCTTTTGTTTTAAATATTTGATAATCTCTTCTGTATTCTAAACTTTGTGCAACATACTGTGCTTCAATAGGTCTTGCAAGATTCATAGCCACAACTACATCTTGTCGTGATACAATTTTTTTATTATTTTCTTTTGCAATATCTCCTGCTGCTCTAATAAGTCCACCAAGGTCTCTTAATATTAATGTAAGCCTATTTTTTCTTCCGCTTCTTCTTTTTGCTTCTTCAATTATTAACATGCAGGCCTCATAAGAAAATGGTGGTATTTTACCATCTTTTTTAATTTCTTGTGCTATAAATTTTATTAGCTCAAATCTATTTTCTTCAGTATCGGGCATTGAAGATTCCATATACACTTCATATCCATAACCTCTTATTCTAGATCTAAGTGCAGGATGCATTTTTTGTATATCCTGTAAGTTTCCAGCGGCTACCAGTAAAAAATCACAAGGAACCGGTTCAGTTCTAATTAATGCACCAGAACTCATTTCGCTTTGACCAGTTATAGGGTATTTTTTCTCTTGTAAAGCAGTTAGAAGCTCTTGTTGTGACCTAGGCTCTATATCTGCTACCTCATCAATAAATAAAACACCTTTGTTTGCTTTATGTATTGCTCCACTTTCTACTCTTAAATGTGCAGGAGTTCCTAATCCACCTGATTGTAATGGATCATGTTTTACATCTCCGAACATTGCACCGGCTCTAGATCCTGTCGCATCTATGAAAGGTGCATGTGTTCTCCCTGTATTATCTATAATAAGTTTGGGCTCTCCAGATTCAAAAACTCCTGGTAATATTCCACCCATTCTTCTAAAACTACCAACAAAAATTATTATAGAAGCAAAGATTAAAACACCTAGTATTAATCCAGCAAGAAGTAGCATTCTATAACCTGTAAACCAGCTTGAAAAACTCAAGGCAAAAAGAATTACTATTATTACTAATACTATTGGCACTATGCTACTTTTAGGTGCTGATGTATCTACTTTCATATGCATTTTTTCTTTTTGAACTATTTGTCTTCCTTGCCCATCTCCTAATGGTTTACCGGGTTGTGGTGGATTTGGATATGTTTTAACAACTTTTATTAATGGTTTATTTTCTTCATTCGCATTTTTATAAACAAGAACATCTTCTAAATCTGTATTCCCTAAAAGTTCTGCCATTCCTTGTGCAAGCATTGTTTTTCCAGTACCTGGGTCTCCTATTAATAAAACATTTCTATGTTGTTTTGCTGCCTTCTTTACTATATCTGTAGCTCTCTGTTGTCCTATTACTTGATCAATCATTTTTTCAGGTATTTTTATATCATCAGTTGTGTTAAATTTTTTCATATATCCACTATTTATGAGGTGATTTATCCGATGTAAAAAATATTAAGGATAAAACATTATAAATACTTGTGTGAAAGGTTTATTATACCTTTTATAAAATTTAGGTATAGGTGTGTTCTTGTACTTAATAAATCAATATAAAAAGTTTAAAATATATTTTAATGAATAATAATAAAATAGCGTTTAGAGGGTGGGGAAGATAAATAGATTTACTCTAAACGCATGCATACATTTTATTCAAATATCTTTATAAATACTTTTATTTTTAATTTATACTTTAGTAATAATCTTATAATTTATTATTATTAAACTTATATATATTAACTATATTAAATTTATCTATATTTTTATCTACATTAAATTAATTTATCAAACTTTGGTATTATAATGGAAAGTATAGCCTGCAAGAAACTATCAAAAACTTACTCAGACGGAAAAAAAGCTCTAAAAAACATAACGTTTTCTTTTAAAGGCAATGGGATAATATCTTTTATTGGTAAAAACGGTGCTGGAAAAACAACTCTTATTAGAATACTTTCTACCGAACTTATGCCTACATCTGGTTCGGTAATTATGAATGACATAGACATTATAAAAAATCCGGAGCTAATACGTGACAGAATAGCAATAGTTCCTCAAGAAGCAAGAGCAATACAGTGGCTAACTCCAAAACAAACTATAACTAGTTATCTTATGTATCGTGGTTTTGGATTTATCGAATCACAAAAAAAAGCAAATGAAGCTTTTAAAAAAGTTTTATTAAATTCCCAGATCAATAAAATAAATCGAATTCTTTCCGGAGGTACAAAAAGAAAAGTTCTTGTTGCTACAGTAATTTCCTCAGGTGCAAAAATAATTTTTTTAGATGAACCTACAACGGGTTTAGATCCGATATCTAGAAATGAGTTATGGGAAGTCATAAGTAAC
>JAVYRW010000025.1:0-8449 GCA_038730205.1 Candidatus Micrarchaeaceae archaeon
AGAAATAAAAGAAAACAAAAATAAAGAAGAAAATTCAATCGATAAACAAGATTTTAAAGATATTAGTGAAAATAAGAAAGAAGAATTAAAAATTCAAGAAATAAAAGAAAATTTCCCAAACGCTAAAGAAGAAAAAATTAATTTTATAAAAGAAAAAAATTTAGAAAAACAAGACATTGAATTAAAGTATAAAGAACAAAACATTATAAAAAAAGAAGAAATAAATCAAAAACAAAATACTAAACAAGAACAGCCAAAAGTATCGTTTGGTACGAAATTACGTGGTGTTTTTTCAAAAGAAATAGCAGTGAAGGAATCCGATATAGAACCATTTTTAGAAGATTTACGTATATCCCTTCTTGAGTCTGATGTTAATCTTAATGCATCAGAAAAAATAATTTCAAATATTAAAAACGGTCTACTTTCTAACAAAATATTATCAAAAAATATAGATTCTCAGATAAGTAATATACTTAAATCTTCAATACAAAAAATACTTGAAACTAATAAAAATATAGATTTAATAGAAATGGCACAAAAAAAGAAAATCATTGGAGAACCTTTTAAAATATTGTTTATAGGTCCAAATGGAGCAGGAAAAACTACTACTATGGCTAAAATTGCAAACTTGTTTATAAAAAATTCATTTTCAGTTGTTTTATCGGCTAGTGACACATTTCGCGCAGCTGCAATAGAACAAACTGCAATTCATGCAGATCGTTTGCATATAGGAGTTATAAAAGGTAAATACGGTGCTGATCCAGCAAGTGTTGCTTTTGACGCAGTTGCCCATGCAAAAGCACATCATATAAATATTGTTTTGATAGATAGCGCTGGAAGACAAGAAACAAACAAAAGTCTAATGGAAGAAATTAAAAAAATAGTCAGAATAACAAAACCAGATATTAAAATATTTGTAGGTGAAAGTATAACTGGTAATTCACTTTTAGAACAAGTTACTGAGTTTAATAAAAGTATAGGTCTCGATGGTATAATACTTACAAAATTAGATTGTGATGCAAAAGGTGGTAATACTTTATCTATACTTAGTGAGACAAGTGTACCGGTTATATTCTTTGGAGTAGGAGAAGGCTACGACGATTTAATTAATTACGATCCTATTTTTATAATCAAAAACATGATAGCTAATTAAAAAATAACTATGGTTGTGGTGGAAGGACACTTATATAAAAGTGCCATGGGAAGGCCCAGATTTTTTAACCATATATCCCCTTCTTAAATTATTATAAAAAGGCAATTATTAAATACTTTTTTATATAGTTACTTTAATATTCTACATGACATGTATTAATATTAATTTTTTAAAAATTAGTAATCAATAAATAAGTTCTTAAACAAAACTTTTACTAATTGATTGAATGCAAAATATATTCAAAGAAGAGTTTAAAAAAATATTAATCTCTGCTATAAAAAGACAATACGGAGAAATTGATATACCTGAGTTAGATTATACTATAGAGATAGTATTCAATAAAGATTGGGATATTTCATCTTCTATATCATTAAGATTATCTAAAACACTTAAAAAATCCCCAAATATTATAGCTGAAGAAATATTAAAAAAAATTGAAACTTCAAAGTTTTTTTCAGAGTTTAGTGTATTAAATGGATATATAAATGTAAAATTAGATGTAAAAGAACTTTCAAGTTATGTTATTAATGATGTTATAATCAAAAAAGAAAAGTACGGTTCATCTAATTTTGGTAAAGGCAAAACAATAATTTTGGAGTATCCGAGTGTGAATCCAAATAAACCTTGGCACATAGGTCATTTAAGAAATCCTCTTCTTGGAGATTCAATGTCTAAAATTCTAAAATTTTGCTCATATGAAATTAAACGTTTAGATTATATAGAAGATCTTGGTTTACAGATGGCAGAGATATTATGGGGTAAAAAAAATCTCAAATGGAATCCTGAAAACCAAAAATATGATCAATTTCTGGGAGAAAAATATGTAGAGATAAATAATAAAATAAAGGAAAATGAAAATATAAAAGACGAGATAAATTTAATATTAAAAAAAATGGAAGATGTATCAAGCAACGAAGCAAAAGAAATTCGTGAAATTGCAACTGAAAGTGTAAAAGCCCAATATGAAACTTCTTTCAAATATAATTTGTATCATGACCTATTAATTTGGGAAAGCGACATATTAAATGAAAAACTTCTTGAAAAGTCATTAGAACTTTTAAAGAAAAATTCACTTATTTATGTAGAAAAAGAAGGTAAACTTATTGGATGTACTGTATTAAAAACATCATTTAATGAAAGATTAGAAGACGAGAATAAAAAAGTATTACTACGAAGTAATGGAGTCCCTACATATTTAGGTAAAGATATTGCTTTACATATGTGGAAATTGGGTATTATAAAAATACATTTTAAATGTAAAAAATTCATAAAACAACCTGATAATAGTATTTTACTTACTACTTATAAAAATGGCGAGAGACTCGACTTTGAAGGTGCTGATATTGCAATAAACATAATAGGCTCAGCTCAGAATGAACCACAAACAATACTTAAAAATACACTCTTAATAATAAATTCGGAAAAAGCAAAAAATTTAATACATATATCTTATGGTGAACTAAGTTTAAAAGAGGGCAAAATAAGTGGAAGAAGTGGAACATGGTTAGGTAATAATCGTAATTATACTGCAGATGACTTAATTAAGTTTACTTCAGAAAGAGCAAAAGAAATACTCTTATCTAACAATAAAATTTCTAAAAGCATAGATCCAGAAGAAGTATCAAATAAAATAGCAATATCAGCAATAAAATTTGATTTACTTAAAATTGACCCAGTAACTAAAATAATATTCGATTGGGATCGGGCATTAGATTTCAATTCTAATAGTGGTCCTTATTGTATGTATATGTATGCTAGAATTTGTAGAATATTAGAAAAAGCAAAAATTTCAGATCTAAAAGTATCCGAAAAAGATATTAACTTTGCAGAAAGAGATTATGGATTTGAACTTTTAAAATTAATTTCATTATGTAAAATGTATGTTGAAAAAGCAGCAAAAGAAAATAAACCAAATGTTATAGCTGAATATTTAATTGATATATCTTCATTATTTGGAAAGTTTTATGAAAATCAACAAGTATTAAAAGCAGGCGAAGCTATAAACTTACGTTTAGCTATAGTAATGTCAGTAAAACAAACATTATATAATATGTTTATGTTATTAGGTATAGAACCATTATCTTCAATGTAATTAAATTTAAACTAGTGGGTCTGTAGCTCAGTTTGGATAGAGTGGCGCCGTCCTAAGGCGAAGGTCGCGGGTTCAAATCCCGTCAGACCCGTTATACTTCAAGGTGTTAAGTTGGTAAAAAATCAAAATAAAAAAATAAATGAACCAAGCGTGGTTATAAAACCTATCGGAAAGCTTGGTGGACTTGATGGAATACATATAATTTTAATATTACTACTAATAATTTCATTAGCAATTCTACTTTATGTTACATATGCAAAACAATCAATAGTATTAATATCAAATCAAACAACTACAAATCAAACATTAAATTTAACTAATTGTGAATATGGGTATTCTAATAATTACTGCGCGACTCCTATACATAATGCATCTCAAATAAAAAAAATCTTCGAAAGTTTTCTAGCTAGTTACACATATATTAATTCATCACTTTCAGTAGTTCCTTATATTTCAGAAGTAAATCAAATAAAAGAATATTACTCTCCAAATACAAAAACCTGGATTGTTACTGTTCCTGAAAAATATTTTATTACAAATACTACTTTTATATTATCTGCAATAATTAATGATTCAAATACTTCTCAGATATTTCCATTAATTCAAACAATAAAACCAGTATTAAAATCTCAAAATTATGTATACGGTTATGGATATATCTCCCTATCAAATAAAACCTCCTGCATAACAAGTAACTCTACTCCTTTATACTGGTTTATTGATCCTTATTCTCCAGGAAGTATATCTAGTTTATCTTATTTAGAAAAATTACAAAATAAATTTAATAATACAATTTCTCCTGAAATTGATATATTATATACACAATACTCACAAACAGTAGCAGACCAATATGGTCTACAGAATACAACTCTTATGGGAAAGTATATATTCTGCTCTTCAAAACAACCAAATTTTAATACATTTATTAATACATTAAATTCAAGTTATCAAAATGAATATATGTCACCTAATGAACTAAACCAAATAGCTAAAAATTCAGAATTAAATTTAACACAAATTAATCAATGTATCTCATCATCTAGTGTTATAATAAACAGGCAGGCCGTACTTGCAAATTACTATAACATTACATCAACTCCATCAGTTATAATAGGCTGCAAATATGAAACAATCCCACAAATGTCTTATCAAACTTTATGTTCTATAAAGAATATTAGTTGTTGAGATAATGCAGTATATAATAGTTGGAATTGATACTGGTAAAACATCTTCAATTGCATGTATAGATTTAAATGGTCATATTTTGACTACAGATACTATGAGTTATGTAGGTATAAATTGGTTTGTTGATAAAATAAAAAATATAGGCTCACCAGTTATAATTGCTACAGATAAAAAAAGAGCTAATAGTACAGTAGCAAAAATTGCAAGTATATTTGATTCTGTATTATTTACTCCTAAATTAGATATAAGTGTTGATAAAAAAGAACCATTTTTATCAATTAAAACAATATCAAATTTACATGAAAGAGATGCAATTACAGCTGCCTTTGCTGCATATAATAAATATTCAAATAAATTAAATCAGATAGAACGTATGGCAAAGGAAAAAAATATTAAAAACATAGACGAAATAAAGGCATTAGTAATTAAAAAATATTCATTTAAAGAAGCTTTTTTTGGCATACCAAATGGAAGATTTATAAGATAATAAGTTATAGGTATATTTATGTTAAAGCAACAAAGTGCTATTGAATACTTAACAACATACGGTTGGGCCATAGTTATAATTGCAATAGTATTAGTTACATTATTTGAGTTAGGTGTATTTACACCTAATTCTGGCAATCAATGTATTTTAGAAGCTGGTTTTAGTTGTACAAATTTTTTATTAAATAGTCAAGGAGTTTTAGAATTTACTTTAAATCAGCAAACAACTAATCCAGTAAATATAACTGGAATAGCCTGTTACGAAAATGGAACATTGCTTTCAGGACAAGCACCTTTTAATCCTCCTTCTAATGAAGTATTCATGCCGGTAGGAACTTCAACCTCATTATATGTACAGTGTTACTCTAATCCTAATTCAATATTTACTGGAACAATAGGTTCTTATTTTCATGGTACATTGGCTATTTATTATAAAGATGCAATAACTCATTTAACTCAACTTTCAAAAGGTTCATTAATAGTACCTATTTCTTCAACGCAACAAATATTTATAAAAGGTAATCCTCTTAATAAAAATACAATAGCTATAAAACTTACTGATGTTTCAAGAGCCCCAGTTCCGTCAGGTTTTCAACAAGAAGTTGTAATAAATCCATCTCAATATGCATCTTACGGTTTAAATTCAAATTTAAGTAATTTAGAGTTTACAACTGGAGAATATGGAAGTGGAACTCCTATATATGCATGGATACAAAGCGGTGCAAGTAATACTGCAACATCTGCAATAATTTGGCTTAAACTTCCCGGAGAAATAACTTCAAACGGAGGAACTCAAACTATATACATGAATATTTTTTCTAATAATGATCCTGTTTTATTAGGTTATACTGGATATGCACCTCAACTTTACTGTTCAAGTGGTTGTTTTCAGACAAGTTATGCAGAATATGATACAGGTATGAACGTATTTAATTGGTATCAAAATTGGGCGGGAATAAATCTCAATCCAATAATTTCAACAGCATCACCAGTATCAATAACTCAAAATGATGGATTGCAATTTTCAACAACAACTACGAATGACGGGGCAATTGTATTATTAAATGAGAAAGTTACATCTCCATTTATTTTTGAAAGTTATACAACAGTTGAAAATCCGCAATCAGCAGGAAATACCCAACAAGGTTTACTTATAGATAGCAATACAAATACTGGATTTACTACATATGGGAACACCCAAGGAACTAATTATTACTTCAGAGACGGTTCGTTTGGAAACTTCCAAATATATAATGGAGGTACACAGCTATATACAACTCCATTTTCAATATCATATCCATATAAAAGTATGGAAACTATAGGACAAAATTCAACAACTGTATTCGCTTTAGATGATGTCTACAGCGATTCAGTAACAACAAGTGTATTAACAAGTGGTTACATAGGTTGGTGGACATATTCTTCTGTAGCTCAGAATATATTTTTTGTACAATACTCTTTTATTCGTGATTATCCACCTAATGGAGCCATGCCTTCTGTGGATATCTTAGGTTTATTAAGTTAATTATTTAGTGTGTTCTATGAGAAAAATGTTCATTTATCCAAAAATTTATAAAAAATTAAAAAGAGGTCCGCAAGTTATACTTCCTAAAGACATAGGAATAATTATTTCTTACACCGGTGTGAATAAAGATTCTGTTTGTATTGATGCTGGTACAGGTAGCGGATGGTTAGCAGTTTCATTAGGTCTGATTGCAAAACAAGTCTATTCTTACGACATACGCGAAGAGTTTTCAAAAATAGCAGAAAAAAATGTTTCATTATTAAATCTAAAAAATGTTTCATTAAAGATTGGAGATATAACAAAAGGCATAGTTGAAAAAGATGTTGATATATTTACTTTAGATCTACCTAACTCTGAAAAAGCTTTAAAAACAGTTAAAAAAGCTTTAAAACCAGAAGGTTGTGTTGTTGCTTATATACCACATGCAGAACAAGTTATAAAGTACTCTAAAAAATTATCTTCATTGGGATTTGAAGAACCATATGTGATAGAATGTATAGTTAGAGATATTTTGGTAAGAAAAGAAGGCATGCGTCCTTCAACAAAAGGAATTTGGCATACTGCTTATTTAGTTTTCTCAAGAAAACCTGTTAAAAAAGAAATATAAATAACTTCAAAATAAAAAAGCTTTAAATAAATTGCGTGTTTAAGTATATCATTATTTAAAAGAATTCAAAAGTAATTACGCTAAATACAATGGTGAAAACATGGCAGAAGAAAAAATTGAAACAACGACAGGCGAAAATATTGTTCTAATAGGTAAAAAACCTGCAATGAACTACGTTCTTGCTGTGGTAACACAGTTCAATAACGGTGCCAAAAATGTAAAAGTAAGAGCTAGAGGAAACGCAATATCTAGAGCTGTGGATGTAGCTGAAATAGCAAGAAATCGATTTGTAACTGATGTGAAAGTTTCAAGCATAGCGATAGGTTCAGAAGAACTTTCAAATGAAGACGGTACAAAATCAAAAGTAAGCTCAATAGAAATAATGCTTGCTAAGTAATTTTAATATTTTCTTTTTCTTTTTTTAAATAATTGTTATAAATCTTCTTATTTATATAATATAGGTGTTTACTTGAGTAATATTTATAGAACTAATTATATTTCAGAATTATCTCAATCATTTTCTGGAAAAAATATAATTTTAGCCGGTTGGGTACACGAAATAAGAGATATTGGAAATATTATATTTTTACTTCTAAGGGATAATACTGGAATTATACAAATAACTGCAAAAAAAGGTTCAGTCTCAGAAGACGTAATAAAATCAATGTATCTTCCCAAAGAAAGTGTTATTTCAGTTTCAGGAACTGTAGTTAAAAATGATCAATCAAAAAAAGGTATAGAAATAATTCCTACAAAAATCATCAATCTAAATCCTTTACAAAATGTTATACCTTTTGAAGTAACGGGGAAGGTTCCAGTAGAATTAGATGTCCGATTAAATTATAGGTATATAGACTTAAGAACAATTCACACTACTGCAATATTTAAAATTGAATCTACAGTTTTAAAAACATTTAGAAAAACATTGGAAAAAGAAAATTTTCTTGAGATAAGAACACCATCTTTAGTAAAAGAAGCAACAGAAGGCGGAACTGATTTATTTAATGTTAAATATTTTGAAGAAGATGCATATTTAGCACAATCACCACAACTTTATAAACAATTATCTGTTATAGGTGGTTTTGATAAAATATTCATGATAAGTCCAGTATTTAGGGCAGAAAAACACAATACTGTATTTCATTTAAATGAAATAACTCAAATGGATATAGAGATGGGTTTTGCTGATCATAATGATGCTATAAAAATACTTAAAAAATCTATAAATAAAATAATAGAAGAAGTTAAAAAAGTAAATTCAGATGAGTTATCTACATTAGGTGTAGAGTTATCTTCAAGCAAAATAAAAGAAATAACTTATAAGAAAGCAGTTTTAGAGTTAAATAAAAGTGGTTCCAATATAGAATATGGAAAAGATTTTTCGAAGGAAGATGAATTAAA
>JAVYRW010000026.1:0-8440 GCA_038730205.1 Candidatus Micrarchaeaceae archaeon
CTAATTATTCCACATTTGAGTTAACAAAACATGAATTAAATGTTGAAAGTATAAACATAGTTCCTGGTAAAGAAGTATCGTATATGGACTGTAGAGTTCTACCAAATTATTCATTAGATGAAATTTTAAATTTTATAAATGAAAAATCAAAAGAGTTTTCAAAAAAAAATAAAGGAATTAAAATTATTGTCGATGTAGTTAACAGAGAAGATTCAGCTCCAGAAACAAACGTTAATTCTGAACTTGTTACTTTATTAATGAAAAATTTACCTAAAATTATAAAAGATAAGCCTTTACCAATAGGTATCGGAGGGGGAACCTGTGCATCATTTTTTAGAAAAGCCGGAATTGATTCTGTTGCATGGAGCATAGATAACCAAATGGCACATCAAGTAAACGAGTTTTGTTTTGTAGAAAGTATGTTAAAAGACGCTGAACTTTTTGTTTCACTTTTTATGTAATATACTTTTTTCTATTTTTTCATTTTCTTTTTTATCATTACCTCTCAAAAAAGAAGTTATTGCTGCTATTAAAGCTATAATGGCAGCTATTATAAATACAAAATGCAAACCGTCTATAAAAGGCTGTGAAATTAAATTTGGGAAGAAATTATTCCCTGTTATTATTGTTTGATTATTTTGTGGTATACTTGAAAGCGCAGTTTGCGGTATAAGCGTTTTCATTGGATTATACCCTAATAAAGCAGCAAAAATAGCAGATGTCGGAGGAAGTTTAGATATTGCTAAAGCTGTACTTTGCGGTACATTTTGTGAGATCAAACTTTTATAAAGTACATTAGGTAAAGCACTTCCTAAACCTACTGTTAACAAACCAAAGAAAATAACAAGACTAAACATAAATGACATATTCATAAATGTAGCACGCATTCCCGAAGTGGCACCTCTTTGTTCAGGAGGTACTGAATTCATAACCGAAGTTGTATTTGGAGCAGCAAACATTCCTTGACCAATTCCTATCAAGAAAATTATTATTGCAAAAGGTACAAAACTAAAATTAGCCGGAAGTGTTAATAATAATAAAAATCCAATTACATTTATTAACATACCTCCTGTTGCTAAAAGCCGTGCACCATATTTATCAGACAATCTTCCTGCTACCGGTCCTATTAAGAAACCTAAAAGTAATGGTATTAAATCTATACCTGCTTGTAAAGGTGTATTTTGAAAACTTACTCCGTGTAGAGGAAGCCAAATACCTTGAAGCCAAATTATTAACATAAACTGTAATCCTCCTCTAGCTATTCCGGATAAGAATAAACTTAAATTTCCTGCAGAAAAAACTTTTATTTTAAATAACTCTAAATGAAACATAGGATCCTTTGAACGTTTTTCTATGAATATAAAACTAATCATCAACAAAATTCCTATTATTAATCCAGCAATAACATAAGGATTTCCCCATCCTGTACTTGCTGTACCATATGGTAATATTCCAAATGTTAATGATAATAATATCGTAGTGAGTGAAATTGCAAATGTTACATTACCTAAAATATCTAATTTTTGACCTTTTTTAATTGTTGCAATTTCACGTAAAGCTAAATAAGCCCAAACTGTACCAATAATTCCTACCGGTACACTTATTAAAAAAATCAGATGCCAGTCTATAGCAGATAAAATTCCTCCTATAACAAGTCCTAAAACACTACCTATTATTGCTGCAATCTGATTTATTCCTATTGCAGTACCTCTTTGATTTTTAGGAAATGCGTCAGTTAATATTGCAGTCCCATTTGCAAATAAGAAACCCCCTCCAAATCCTTGAACTAATCTAAAAATTATCATTGCTAGTACTGCAGTTACTCCCACAAGCGTATACGAAACTATATACAGTAATATTGAACCTATACTAAAAATTAGAAATCCTAAATTGTAAAGTTTTACTCTTCCAAACATATCTGATAATCTTCCTATTGTTACTACTATAACCGAAGACATTATTATGTAACCTAATAGTAACCAAAGCAATAATCCTATGTTGCTTGGAGTTAATGGATTTATTCCAAGTCCTGAAAAAATTGCGGGCAATGAAATTATTAAAATGGAACTATCTATTGTTGCCATTAATATTCCAAGAGTTGTGTTGGAAAGCGCAATCCATTTATAATTTTTACCTAATTTTTTCTCTCTTTCCTGTTCTTCTACATCATAGTCTATATTTTTATTATCTATATTGTGTTCTTTACTAATATCATTTAAGGCCATTATAATCAGTAGTTTTAATTTAAACTAGTATTTGAAAGAATAAATATAAAAACATAACACTAACACTAAGGCCATTAAAATATCTGATCAAAAGTTTTGTAAGGCATAACTCCATTAGTGGATAATTAACCTAGTAAAAAATATCTCAATTCAAAATAAAATAAAGAGTATAATATTGCATTTAGAGATTAATAAAAATTTAAATTATTATATAACTAAATTAATACTTAAAAGCTCAAATAGTCAAACTTTATAGGTTTATATACTTTTCTATTTTAATATATTTAGGCGATTAAATGGTCTTTGAAAAAATAAAAGATGGAAGAGTAATATTAGGAGCAGTTTCAGCAACTATATTCACTATATTTTTATTAAGTATGAATTTTGCAGTAAGTTACGCTACAATTTCATCTAATACAATTGCAGCTTCTGCAAATGTCTTAGGCACTTGTTATATATCATTATCACCAAATACAATTACATTTGGTGGATCAGGCGTAACCCCTGGAATAACTACTTCAGCAAATACGATAGTCGATACAGATCAAAATGGTAATATAGCTGCAAATATTTTAGTATACTCTAGTGACTGGACAGGACCTTCACCATCATCTTCTTTCGCATTTTCAGGGACTTACACCGAAACAAATTCAATACTGCCCTCTGGCGCTTACTCTTCAGTACCAAATTCTATAAGTTCAATTGCATTAACTCAATTAGTAATACCTGCTCCAACTTTAACTTCCCCTTCAGCAAGTGCAAATGTATTTTTCGAACTTAATGTACCAGGCGGATTAGGTGCAGGAGTATATTCTCAGACTATAACAATAGAAAACAGCTGTTAAAAATAAACGTGTAATTAATGAAAAATACAATTAAAATTTCATTTTCTTTTTTATTCTTATTTTTATTTATGACAACTGTATACGGGCAGTTTGGAGAGATTGCTGGGCAACCTCATTTTAATGTAAGTTTAGGAAGCTCGCAATCTTTAAACATAACACTTATAAACGATGGTAGTACTCCTATTAATTTTAAAACACTACTCCCGAATCTTAATCAAATAGTTAACACAACAACTCCCATTATTACCGCATATCCAATGAATGGTACAATTAAACCTAATTCAGATTTTAATGTAAATATAACAGTTTATATGCCTTATAATAAAAATAAACCTGGTCTTACGTGGGAAGGAGTCCTTCAATTTGTTGAAACATCAAATTCAAGTATTTCCTCTGGAACTGGCGTTCAAGTTGTAGCCGGTCTAGCTAAGATTATTTCAATAACATCAACAGTTCCGAAATCTAATTTAACATTAATTATAATATTTTTAATAATAGTTGTAATAATCGTAATAGTCATATTGTATTTATTATACAAAAAATTGAAAAATAAAAAGAAAATAAATAAATCTTCCTCAAAAATTAAAACTGGCCAAAGTTCATCATTAAATATACGTCAAAACAAAAAAGTTTCTAATAAAAAATCTAAAAAAGTCAAATCAAATAAAACAAATAAGAAATCAAAAGCCACAAAAATTCAAAACTCTAAAAATAATGCTAGAACTAAAAATAAAAAAACATCAAAACGAAAAGTAAAAGTTTAATTTCAAAATTTATAAATATAAATTTATCATCATTTTTAATTATCATATGTGAAGTTTATGAATATTACTTTTAAAAACTTATTTTTTTTATTATTTTTTGCAAGTTTTTTATTTATAAACTTAAATTTTGGATCTACAAGTTCTTTAAATGCAACTGTTTTAATAAACTGTCCTTTCTATGTAAAATTAAACTTTTCTAATACCTATCTACTGTCTAGTTATCTTAATTTTTCTTATTTAATTCAAACCACTAAAAATTGTAAAATCCCAAACTTATCTGGAAAAATTTATTTTTGGAAAAGTAATGAAACTCAAAATTCTGAATTCTCAACAACAGATTTAAATCTAAGTAACATTTCTAATATAAGTAAAAATTATATTATTAATGTTAATCCAGAATATTTCTCAGGTGGAAATTATTATGGAAATATAAGTCTTTCAGGAAAATTTTATCCAGAATTTTCAAATGGACCTGTAGAATTTCAAACAATCTTACCCCCTTCATTGAATTTTAAATCAATAAATTTTACAAATAACTTAAATCAATACTCTCCACTTGTAATAACCGATACAATAGAAAATAACGGTACATTATCAATAAATAAAATTTTTTATTTGAATCTAAAAATAATTACACCGAAAAACATTTCAATTAAAAAACAATATGGAATAAATCCAATATCTGGCCAATCGAATCTAACAAAAATATTATATCTGTATTCAGTTTCAAATGAAACAGGTCAATACAGTGTAACTCAAAATATAACTTATTCATACTCATATGTTCTAAAAAATATAACTTATTCTTTTACTCAAAATACTATAAACTATAAATTTAATTATACTGTTAAAAATTTATCAAACGTTGTTTATCCAGGTTCCTCATCTTCTGTTTCAGTAATTAAAATAACTTCAAGACCACTACCTCCGAGTGTAATTTCAAATGTATCATATATTTCAACACCAGAATTAGTAACCTTGAATGTAAATCAAAGTTATATTTATAATTTAAATTTTTTTAATAATTTTAATGATCCTGTTTGGATAAATATGTCTACTATAAATGTTACTGGAATTAATCTTTCTCTTTCTTCAAAAGACATATACCTTTTACCATATCAAAGTATTTCTGTTTCTCTAACCTTATTTACGAGTAAGTATGCAAAACTAGGTACAAATATAATTCCTATAAAAGAAAGTATAACTGATTCAAACCACGTGCCTATAAATTATACACAATTTATACTTGGTATAGTTAGCAATACAAAAAATTCAAGCTTAATTGTAAATAATATCTTGTCCTTAAACAACTCCAAAGATATTGAAGGTACAATAGAAGTTAAAAATATTCATAACTATTCTATTTCAAATAGTACTGTCACTTTAACATTACCCGCTATAATCACAGATAATATAAATAATATAATTTTATCTGGAAGTCTAAGTAATGTGATTTATACAAATAATTCTTATTTACTTAGCTGGGATATACCTTACATGAACTCAGGTATGAAAAGTTATCTTTATTATTATATAAAAAACGTTTCAAACATCCTTTCTTCAGAAGTTCCTTCAATCGCTTTTTCTATTCCCCAAAACGTTCTTCCTAATTCTAATTTAAATTTATACAATACAGAAATACCTACAATTTATACTAATCAAATAAATAATATAAACTTTACACTTATATACAATGGAACTATCCCTAATAATATAACAGCAATTTTATCTGCACCTAAAGGAATAAGTATATCCAACGCAGAACAGCATTTTAACGTATTACCAAATACTGTTTTTTCTCCAAATTTTAATATAAGTACTGATAACAATAGTGGTACGTACATATTAAAATTATATTTTTATAGTAATAATATAAATAAAAATTACACATTTAATATGATAGTTTTACCAAAATTAAAAATCCAAGAAATTAACGAAATTCAAAATACTACTTCTTTAAATTCAATAAAAGTATCAAATTATATTATATACTATATATACGGGGTAATAGGTGCATTATTAATAATAACAATTATAATAATAAATCATAAAAGTATAAAAAAATCAAAGTATAATGAAAATAGAGCAAAAAAACTAAAAGAATTAAATGAACAAATTAAAAGAGGAGAATAATGGGAGAACCTTATATTATACGTGTAGCATCTCAAAAAGGCGGTGTTGGCAAAACTACAGTTGCAGTTAATTTGGCGTCTTGCTTGGCTGATTTTGGTTATTCAGTATTACTTGTAGATTGCGACACTACAAATCCTTCGATTGGTTTTCATTTAGGTATAGAAAGATCAAACATAGGTTTTAAAGAGTTAGTAAAAGGTCGCACAAAAATTAATGATTTAATGTCGACACATGCGGCTACAGGTATAAAAATAATTCCAGGTTCAATAAACACAAAACCATTTGTACTTACCGAAGCAGAAACAAAAAAAGTTATCAATATTTTTAGAGGAACAGATTTTAATTTTATATTTCTAGATACACAACCTGGATATTATACCCAAAATTCTGCAAATCTTGTAGATGAAACATTACTTTTAACAACTCCTGACATGCCAAGTTGTGCTAGTGTTATGCGTTCTGTAAAATTACTCGATGAGAAAAGTGCAAAACATAATCTTTTAATAAATAGAATAAAAAACAAAAATTATGAAGTTAACACAAAAGAAATTGAAGAGATGTATAATGGTAGAATTATAGGTGGATTACCAGAATCTGACATTGTCCCAATAAGTATAGCGGAACATATACCTGCGTATATTTTAGATCAAAACAATAAGTTTTCAAAAAATTTATTTTTAGCTTCAAGATATTACAAAAAAGGTGCGGTTCCAGAAAATAACTTTGAAAAAAACAAAAAAATTTCTCTAAATTTTTGGTCAAAACTGTTTAAAAGAAGATAATTCAGATGTTTATCATGGTAAAAAGAAAGGTATTTGTTAACATATTTGTTTTTGTTTTTTTATTATTGTTCTTATCTAATCTATCAATTTTCAATCAAACTCAAAATAATTTCAAATCAAAAAATATCTCTTATACACAATCAATTAATTTTACAAATAACACGCAAACTAATAGTTTTAGAGCAATAAAAATATCTGAAACAGGTCTTCCTGTAAATTACACTTGGTATATTTCAACTTATGAAAATGGTAATACTAAAAAATTCTCTTCAATTTCACCATCAAATATATCCTTAATTTTATTGAATAATAGTTATAATTTTTCAGTATATAACATTACAATAAATAATACTAAATATATTCCAAAAATAATAAATAAAATTATTGTTGATAATACCTCATTTATTTACGTAAATTTTTCAGAATTAAATTTAACATTTATTAAAACATATCAAACAAATAAAAATATTTCATTATTAATAAATAATACAAATTTTACTTCGATTAATCAAACAAAAATTATAAATAGTAACTCTAGTTTAAATCAAAAAAATTTAAATATAACATCTAATACATTAATTCCAAATAATAATTATGAAAACGGGAAAAATTTAAATATAACTTATGCCAGGGAGGAATATAACTATTCAAAATTTTATTCGATAAGAAAAGCAATTATTAATTTATCTAATAATTATAATAAAAGTATATTAATAGAAAATATTTCCCAAACTTTATATAATCAAACTTCAAATACTAATTTAATAATTAATTCACCAACTGCAAAAATTAAACAAAACGTTACAAATAATAATACAGTAAGTAATACAACAAACTTAACTCAACAAAGTAGTCCAGCGTATCTTAATATTACTCAATTAATAAATATGTCTGGTATTAATCAACAATCATTAAATAATCTGCTTAATTTATTAAAACCTTATACAAGTAATAAAACTATTCCACTTTCAATAATAAATATTTCAATGCAAATGCCATATGGTAATTTTCAAATAAATAAAAAGTACTTAGGAGTCGGAACAAAAAAATATTTTATTGCATATAATAATTACAATTCACTAACTATTTACAATATATCCTTTAAAAAAGCACAACCTAAATTAAATATAACTGTAAATGGTTTACAATTTAATACTCCAAATACTACTGCAATTGTACACATCCCAATTTTAAATGGTCAAAAGAAAATCTATTTGTCTGGAGTCATTAAAAGTAATCTTATTAATAACAACATGGCAAATTTTAACTATTATATTTCAATAAATAATAAAACAATTTCTTCAGGTTCAAATTATTCTTATAATTTTAATAAAAATTTATCAATACAACTTAATGTAAATGAAACTGCATCTATATCTTTCTCAACAACTGGTAACAATAATTATTCCGCAGTAGATCCTACTTTAATTATAATACCTACAAATATAATTTACACTGTTCCTATAACCATAACTAACTCTCAAAATATTCCAACACCTTCTCCATTTCAACAGATGTTAAATATAAATAGTTCAAATTATATTTCTTATGAATCAGGAAATTTAGATAATATAGAATTTTTCTATCAAAATGGAACAATAATTCCTTCTTGGTTGGAAGGAAGTAGTAACTCATTATTAAATAATCCAACAAATTCAATAAATTTATATAAATCAACCAATACAACTTAT
>JAVYRW010000027.1:0-8436 GCA_038730205.1 Candidatus Micrarchaeaceae archaeon
ACAAATTTTAGTAAAAAAAGTCCAGAAGAAGTATTCAAAACAATTAATAATGTTCGTATGTGATGGGTCGAGAAATAAAATGAGAAACTAACAAATTAGATTCAATATTCATATATAAACACAAAAATTTTCACTATTCAAAACAAAAAATAACAAAATTATCACCCAACAAGAAAGTAATTTGGTCTTTTATTGACAGTAGTTTAGAACTTAATAAGATTAAATATGAATGAAATAAAACAAAAATTAAAAATCGCCCGAAGAAGGGATCGAACCTTCGACCTATTGGTTAACAGCCAATCGCTCTACCACTGAGCTATTCGGGCAAAATAAGCATATATATTCTTTCATAAAAATATTTAAAAGCTTTTATTTTTGGAGAAACCTTGGTTTTTCTTTTAAGTTTATTAATTTTATATACAAATATTGGTGATCGCCTAACATATCTATAGGTATTACTGAATTTTCTTTGTAATTATAAGCACAAAAATTTGAAAAATTACTAGAATCTTGTGAAAAAAATATTAATTTATTTTCATTATGAAGCTCTATTAAATCAAATCCATAGAAATAGGTATTATTTTCAATTTTGAAAGAATATAGTTTAGGCAGTTTATTATCCTCATTAGATTTAGATAATAAAAGTTTTATTAAATCTAAAAAATTATCAATAAACATACTAGTAATTTTTAGTTTTTTAGTTTTTTTATTAATTAATTTATTTAATGATAAAGGTATTACGTTTATATAAAATGATGAATTATCATAATTTAATTTTTGATTTGTAAATTCAGCGGATTCTTTTTTATCCATTGCAGGCGGAGTGTATTTTATAAATGTTTTAAATTCAGTGTTTTTAATTTTGATGTAGTAGACAAGAGTAAAATCATTAACTTTTTCTCCTAAAATAAAAAGCATATTTAAGTCTTTATCAAAAAATATGTTTTCTGAGGTATAATCAAAATTATAAGCAAGTCTTGCTAAATCATTTAAAGAGTTCAACTCTAAGTAATCAAATAAAATTAAATCTTTTTCTTTTGGCAAAAAAACACCATTTTATAATTAATGGAACATTAATGAGTATAAATATTGTATTAATGACATAAAGGCGTATGCAGGTTCAAATATTACTGGAGATATTGAAATCCCACTACCTAATGCTTTATAATCGTTATATATAGTGGTATTTACTTGAAATAATATCGGATATGATCTTTTTAAAAATCTACTTGAAGATGAACTTACTGTTAAATTTAAGTAATACTTACCTGGTTGCCCAATAAATACAGGATATGAAAAATGTGTATTCTTACCATGTAAAGATATTACAGAATCAGTAACATTCCACGAAGGAAGACCTTGTGCATATATTAAAAATGGATCATCAGATATTCCTGTATTATTAATGTTTATATTTATGTTTACAGGTTGATTAACTCCGGAGTATAGTGTATTAGAATTTACATTTACCGAAAATACATTTGTACTTACGTTAACATAAATTGTAAAAGTCAAGTTACCAAGTCGTGAATAATTATTAAAGTTTACTGCACGTAAAATTACCGGATATCTACCATTTGTTGAGTTTGGAGAAACTGTTATTCGTATACGCATTGGATTTGAATAAGAGGGGGATTGTTGAGCATACCAACCGTTAGGAAGCTTTATTGCGGTTAAGGTATCCCAACCCAAATTAACCAAATAACCTGTTTTATTTGTTGTTGACGCGTTTGCTAATACATAAAAACTTTCTCCAGGACCTACCTTCCCTAAATATACACTTCCATTATTGTAGATTGTGTAATTTACAGGCCCTTGTATTGCAACATAGGTAGCTGCATTTGATAAACCTAAAAATAATAAAGAACCTAGTATTAAAATTAATGATAAACGTACTTTCGCCATGTGTATATTAATAAAAATGAATCTTTATAAGCGTATCTTTAAAGATTGTAGAGTTATGTCATAAAAAGAAATCATTTGGATAGTTATAAAAACTTTTATTATTATTAAGTATTGATTGTATGGTAAAAAGTTATATTTGGTTTGATGGCAAAATTGTTGAACGTGAAAAATTGCATTTTGATATGTTAACTCATTCTTTGCAGTATGGTAGTGGAATTTTTGAAGGACTTAGAACATATAAAACAGAAAAAGGAATCGGGATTTTTAGACTTAGAGACCATATGGCAAGATTTTTAAGAAGCGCTAAGATTTATGATATGAAAATAGAGTATTCATTAAATAAATTAGAAAATGCGGTTATTGATGTAGTTAAAAAAAATAAAATTCAATCAGGGTATATAAGACCTTTTGGATTTTACAACGATAGCCAGATAGGTTTAGATGTTAGTGGTAAGAAAATAAGTGTAGGAATAGCTGCAGTTGAATTCGGCAAATACTTTAAACAATCAAATAAAGGGATAAGTTGTATTATTTCTTCTTGGAGAAGAATAAATTCTGAAATTTTACCTCCACAAGCAAAATCAAGTGGCAATTATCTTAATTCTATAATTGCATCTAACGAGGCTAAAAATTTAGGTGCTGACGAAGCAATACTTTTAGGAAGTGGAGGGTATGTCGCCGAAGGTCCTGGAGAAAATATATTTTTAGTAAAAAATAATGAGTTAATAACTCCTTCAGAAGAATCGGATATATTAATAGGGATAACTAGAGATTCGATAATAAAAATAGCTGAAAGTAAAGGTATTATAGTTAAAGAACGTTTAATACATAGAGAAGAGTTATACACTGCAGATGAAATGTTTTTTTGTGGAACTGCTGCAGAAATAACTCCAATAATTATGGTCGATAGAAAAATAATAGGAAAAGGAACTGTGGGACCTTTTACAAAAATGATTTCTGATACTTATTCCGAAATAACTTCTGGAAATAATGAAGAATTCGATTGGATTACTTTATGTAAAAATTAGATTTTAGTAAGTATAGTACAAGAATCTTTTTCAACTATTAATTCTTTTTCTGCTTGTGTAACCAGGCCATTCTTCTTCTCTATTAGGACAGGAAACTTTTCTAAAAGACCTAATTGATCTAATTCTGAAATAGATTTTCTTATTCTAAATTCTGAAAGTTCATTTAACTCACGAGCTATCCATCTTAACGAAAACGGATATGTTAGATATTTTTCTTGTATGAGCTTTAGTACTTTTCTTGTATCCTGAGATCTCGGAGTTGGGACTTGATAGGGGATTAATTGAAATATTTGAACTTCGTCTGAATCACTTACATAACCTGCACCGTTGGTTATAAAAGGTTCAATTGAAATAATATCACCCTCATTTAGTTCTGTTTCGTCTCCATTGTCAAAGTTTGGTATAAATGTTCCTGCGTGTAACTCTTCACTTTCTATACCATGACCGCCTAAATTAAAAATAGGATTAAAATTATATTTTGAAGCTAAATTTTCAATTGCAGCTCCAATTTCTCTAACCTTTCTTCCAGATTTAACTAATGAAATAGCTTCTTCTAAAGCCATTTCTGCAGCTTCTACCATTTTTTGATTTTCACCAGATAAATCAATAGTTATTGCACAATCAGAAAGATTGTCTTCTTTTCTTGCACCTAAATCTACTTTCACTAAATCATTTTTTTGAAAAGTATATTTATTATCTAAAAATGGAGTATAATGGGCTGCTTTTTCATTTATTGAAAGATTTATAGGGAAAGATAATTGATAACCTTTATCTATTATAAAATTTTCAATTTTTTCGGCTGCTTCGAGAATTGAAACACCTTCTTTAATTATAGTTTTTGAGTACTCTAATGCTTCTACTGAAATTTTTCCAGCTTCTTTTAAAATTTTGATATCTCCCAATTAATTACCTTAATTTCTGTTTACATTTTTAAGCAGCTTTTCCAATTTAATTCTTGATTCAAAATTATTTAATACGAATGTTGAATATATTGGAGAAAAGTTACCAGATTTATTTTTCAAAATTATCATTTCATTGTTAATTAGATTATCAGTTCCAGAAATAATAAGATATCCTTCATTAGATACAAGTCGGGTTATTCCTTTAATTTTTAATGACAAATCATTTGGTTTTGATTTATTAAGTATATAATAAATATTATTCATACAAAAAACAGCTTTAAATGTCCCATCTTTAAATGGTGGGTAAAAACCATCTGAAATTAAGAAAAAATTTGGAATTATTAATTTTTCAGGTATTTGTTCTTTTACTAAACTTCCTATTGAATTATTATAAACAATAACATATCCGTTATTAGCAGAGGGAATATTTTTATTTATTGCTATTCTAACACGTGTTTCGGATATATCTAAACCAATGACATTATTTGTTTGAAAATAATTAGCAATTGCTAGTGTTGAAACACCAGTTGAACAGCCCCAATCTAGAAGTTTATCTGTTTTATTTATATTTAAATTAACCCCTTCAAACTCTCTTTTTGTTCTGTAAAAATATGTCATCGGATTGGTGTGATAACAGTTTTCAGAGTTAAATGAATCTGGAAGATCTTTAGATTGTTTAAATCTAAATGCTTTTCTTAATTTATTATCAAAAATTTTGAATGTACTGTGTTTTTGAAACTTATTTTGATTTTGAGTATATGATGTCATTGATACACTACATTAATTTTTTTTGCGAACCTAGACCTTTTAATTCTTCTTCACTTACACCTAATTCTTTGAGAATTTTAAGTGTAGCAGGTATTATTTGGTGAGTTATATAATACTCCGAATCATAATTTTCAGCAAACTCTTCTAACTCTGCTTTTTCTGATATAGTTGAACCGTTTCTAGTAATTACATAACTTATTGTTGCTCCTTCCATATCTCTTTTTTGTTTTTGACCTCTTGAAATTGCTTTTTTAACAGCTGCAAGTTCTGGAGATGTTGAATCATAATTATCTATTTTTTTTCTTAATTGTGTTTGAATAACTAGTTCTTTTATTGGTATTTTTCCTTCCCTGAGATTTTTTATTACGTCCTTTACGATACTAATTGCTTTTTCTTTACTACCAACATTAAGTATAGTTTCTAAAACTTGTTTTTGAGTATTTCTTGAAATTCCAGACCAATCCCTTCTAACAAGTTCGAAACCTTTTATTTTTATTCTTCCTGATTCTGAAAGCATTGCATATTTTTTCTTTGCGCCCTTTGATGACTCTCCACGTTTACCAACAAAAACTCCTCTTTTATAGAAATCTTCTAATTCTAATTCCATAGATTCTGGAAGTGAGTTATTTACATCTTTTTGAAATGCTAAGGCTTCTTCTTTAGATTTACCAGCTAACTCTAAGAAAATACTATCAGTATCTGAATACAAAACCTTAAATCCATGTTTTTCTGCAGATTCCATTGTTTTTTTTATATACTCTCTTCCAAAAGCAGTAACACTTTCTGCAGATTCACGTGAATACCAACGTGATCTTGCATAACCTAAATATCCATAAAAGGAATTTGCAAGTATCTTTAAAGCTGTTGAACGTGAACCTAGTGATTTATTATCTGGATCTTTTTTATAAGCTTTTTTAACTTCTGATCTTTGTTCTATTAAAAGTTTTAAAACTTTAGGTATTATTCCCATAGGTTGTTTTATAAATAATGCTTGTGTGGGAGATTCATATGTACCTATGTCTTTATTTTTTGTAAGAGTTGAGGGGTCTATATTATAAGCTATAATTATTGAAGGATATAATCCTCTAAAATCAAAAACAACTATATTGTTGTATATTCCTGCATCTGGAGCTTTAACAAATGCACCTTCAATAGGATTACTGTTCCTCCAGATTATTTCTTTATCTGAAGGTTTATTTGGAATAAGCTCATTATTTTCGTGTGCATACCTCATAAGTATATACTCAACAAGTTGGCCTGTTGTAGATATGCACGTTTCTGCTATGGTGCTCCCTGAAACTTTTGAAAGTTCTATTTCTAAAGGTATAAAAAATTTGTATAATTCTTCTAGAGCTAACGAATCTGCTAATGAATACTCTGCTAAATTATCTATACCTTCTTGAGGACCATCCCATATTTGCCATATATTTAACCTGTCTACCATTTTTTTAGTGTCTCCGGTTATTGCGGCATAAACTTCACTTAATGTAAATCTGTTTGCTTTGATTAATTTTTCAGAGGCTCCTACAACAGAAACAAATTTAGCTACATTATATACATCTATGTTTGCCCTACCTGGAATTTTTATAGCCTCTAATAATCCATGATGTTCTTGTTTAGGTATATCTCCGTATCTACTAATATTAAAAGAAGCTTTTGTAACTGATGAACGTTTTATTAAATATGGCATATCAAAATTAGATGAATTATAACCGACTATTGCATCATAATCATTTTCTTTTATTAAATTACTGAAGTAATCAATCATTTCTTTTTCTATTTGGAATGTTTTTACAAAATTTTTATTAATAGATTTAGTAGTTATAACTTCTTTATTTTTACCATCAGTATAACTTATCATTATTGAAGGATCTATTTCTGGTCTTGGAGCTCCTAATGGATTGTATGTTTCAATGTCAAAACATATGTATTTCAATAATTGATCTGTTTTTTCAGTATTAGTTATTTTTTTTATAATTAATAAATCGCCCTCATTTTCACATAAAATCTTAACTCCATTAAGAGGTATTAAATTTTTGTCTATTAAGTATCTTTTCCAGAATAAAATATCATATTCATATCTTTCTCCAAACTCAGATAATACTTCACTTAGATGAGAAACATCTCTGGTATTTTTTAGATAAATTTTAAATGCCGTAATTAATGTTCCTTTTAATTTTATTTTTACCTCTTCCACGTGTTCAGGTGTTATCGCTCTTCCATCATAATTCTCCTTGAAATTAGAAATAAAATCTATTTTAACATTATTATTTGGTATAATATAAAAATAAGGTAAAAAGGAATTATCAAAGATAGTGTATGTTTTTTCATTCGACTTAAGAGTTAATCTTATAACACTTTTTTCTGACAAAACAACATAGTCTATATCTACAATAATCCCTTCTAACTCCAAGTGCTTCTTCCTCTTTGATTATATAATGTTTATTGAGATTCTTGTAATTTTGCTCTTGATATTGGTATTGGTGCAGCAAATCCCATTGAGTATGCGACTAATGTACCTCTTGAACCACATTCAAAATTTACAAGATTTATAACATCCTCTGCGAATTTAAGTGGTAATGTTTTTTTAGTTTTCCAAGTATTTTCTATTTCATCTGAATCTTTTTTTGATTCTTTTGCTATAACTTTTCCAGATATTGTAAGTTCTCCTACCTTAGATGCTTTATTAGAACTGCCTCCTTCATATACTGCAACAAATGTAAAACCTACATGTATTGAGTCTTGCTTAATATTAACATCATCGAAGTTAATATTAAACTTCATGTTGGATATAGCTTCGAGATTTTCTCTTTTAGCTTCTACTTTACTTACTTCTATTCCTGTTATCATATAATCACTTGAGTTATATTGTACTTATAACTATAAAATACTTTTTATTTTTTTAAATTATATATAAATAATAATATTTTTAAAATAAAAAATTATAATATAAAACTAACAGTTATTGCAAAATTTATTTTATTTAAGTTAAAGAAAATATGATACCTTGATTTAAAGTGCCACCTAAATTAGTCATACCATATAGAGTACTTCCTGAAATTATTAGTGAGCCTTGTGGATTTGCGCCATCGGAATTTGTCCCAGTAAAATTATGCAGCGATGTGAAGTTTTTTCCTAGAGTACTTATTGAGAATATTGTTCCGTCGTTTGAAGGACCTCCGTAAGGAGTCATGCCATATAGAGTACTTCCGGAGAGAGTAAGTGAACTTTGTGGATGTGCTCCATCGGAACCTCCAAAACTATTGAGTATTAAAAAATTTGTACCTGCGGTATTTATTGAAAAAATTGTTCCATCTTGTAAAGAGCCGCCCCCATAAGTCATTCCATATAGAGTACTTCCGGAGAGAGTAAGCGAACCGTATGGATATGCCCCATAATAAAAACCTGCGAAGTTGTGAAGTATTGTGAAACTAGTTCCAGAGGTGCTTATTGAGAATAATGTACCTTTTCCTGAAGTACCACCGAAAGGAGTCATACCATATAGAGTACTTCCGGAGAGAGTAAGCGAGCCCTGTGGATTTGCGCCATCGGAAGAACCTCCTGCGAAGTTGTGAAGTATTGTGAAACCTGTTCCTGAAGTGCTTATTGAAAAAATTATTCCGTTATTTGAAGTACCACCGTAAGGAGTCATTCCGTAAAGAGTGCTTCCGGAAAGTGTAAGTGAGCCTTGTGGATTTGCGCCATCGGAAGAACCTCCTGCGAAGTTGTGAAGTATTGTGAAACCTGTTCCTGAAGTGCTTATTGAAAAAATTATCCCGTTATTTGAAGTACCCCCATAAGTAGTCATGCCGTATAGAGTACTTCCGGAGATA
>JAVYRW010000028.1:0-8212 GCA_038730205.1 Candidatus Micrarchaeaceae archaeon
CCAAATGAATTTATTACTTATAGTTACTGGACAGTTACTGATAGTGGCCTATTATCGCAAAATGTTAACTCAATTATAACAAATCCTCCTGTAGTTTTAGTTAATAATACACAAGATGTATATATGCTAAGTATACCAAATAACGCGGTGGCAATATATAATTTAACTACTGGTTTATACACAACTATAAAATTACCTTACTTTAGTACCTATGATAATTACTATTATAATAACAACGACGGTATGGTGGCAACTACAAATGGTACTTTTGTATTTGTAATTTATTCTTCAAATAAAGGATCGACCATTGCGACAATAAACACCAAACTTCAAAAAATAGTTAAAATAAATTATGATTTACCTCCTGGTATCCAAGGAGATTTTGTAATATCTCCAGATAATAAATATATATATGACGGAACCGGATATTCGGCTAGTGATGGATATATTTTTAGTGTTTACGATTTAACTCATTATAACTCTACACAAGAAATAGGTATAGACGGAAATTTTAGCATTTCATTTGCAAATATCGGTACAATAGTCTTACCTATTAATCCTAGTATAGGTACTGGACCATATGGTTTAGGTTATTTACAATATCAAAGATTGGCAATATCTCCAAAAACTGAACCTGCACCTTAAAGTGATAATATGGAAAATTTAAATAATTTAGATAATATTACTATAAAACCAAAACATACTAAAAAAAATCTTACAATTGCAATAATTTTAATTATAATAATAGTGGCTTCGTTGATTTACATATTTGGCACTATGTATAAATTTCCTTCAAATACACTTCCAAACTCAATTCCAATAAACATAAAACTTAATAGTGTAATTGGCACTGGAATTTATCGTTATTTTAATTTAACTAAACCTGCTATATTTACTAATATAACTTTGTTAAATCAATTATATAGATTAAATATATCACAAAATAATATAACAAGAGGTATAAAAGTAGCTTATTACGGATCAAACTCTCTTTTAGAATTAATTTCAGTACTCAACACGTCGTCCTTTAAAACTTATAAAAATTCTTTACTTTATTTAGAAAAAGAAAAATTTTACACAATAAAAAATAATACCTATACTGGAATAAATTATTCTGAGATTTATTATAATAATAAAGGAGTTATTAACTCATTTATAATTTTTGCTTATTATAAAAATTATTTCGTTTCCATAATCTCTACTGGTAATTACAATACTTCTTCAGTTAATAATTTGATATTTCCAACATTAGTAAATATAATAGAAAATCAAACAACATAATATTAAATAAATTAAAATCAAACACTTTGCATCTTACTTCTTATTATCCTTCTCAATTTATCCCCAAAATTTTCATAAATACCATTCAGTTTAATTATTTTAATTTCTTTATTTGAAGATTTAACCTTAAAAGAATCACCAGTTTTAATTTTTCCTACATTAAAATTGTCATATCTCAAATTCCCTTCATATTTTGATATCTCAATCTCTATTGTTTTATTAGAATTTACCACAAGTGAATTTTTATATGGCCCATCAGGATTAATAAATGTAATACAAAAGACATCATTCTCAAGCAGTATTGGCCCTCCTGCACTCCTATTGTAAGCAGTAGAACCTATTTTACTACTTATTATTACTCCATCTCCGCCAACTATAAACGGATATATTTCCTGGCGTTTATTGTTAATTATTTCATAAATTTTAAAACTTACTTCCCCGATATTATTAGATAAATAACACTCATTTACTGCATAGTACTTTTTATTTTTATATATTAAAAGAAGTTTTTTACCTAATGATTCAACAAAATATTTTTTTTCTTTAATTAATTTAATTACTTCGTCTATTCTGTCAATACCTAAATCTGAGTAATATCCAGTACTATCTAAAGTATTGTCTCTAATTAAAATTATAGGGCAAGAAACTTTTTGTGCAGCATGTATAAAAGTTCCGTCTCCACCTACTGCTATACAAATTTCTCCTTCGTTATCAACAATATCAAAATTACTTCTTATCTTTTTTTCTATATATGGATAATGCTTTTTACTAAAAAATAATATTTTCATATTTGTTTACCATTTTCATTATTTTTTCCGTAAAAGAAATGTATTGGCATACCTAATCCCGCTTCGGCAACCTCTTGTACTTGTTCTGAGTATGTTGGATGAGGATGTATAGTATACGCAATATCTTCTAATGTTGCGCCCATTTCTATTGCCAAAGCAGCTTCAGCAATAATTGCATTTGCATCATCCGAAACTACTTCTATACCTTTAACAATTTTATTTGTATCAAAAGCAATTTTTATAAAGCCATCTGTCTTATTCATTGCTATTGCTCTACCAAGTGCAGTTAGTGGAAATTTTTTAACAGTTATTCCATTCTTTTCAGTTATATCCCCAGCTATACCTATCTCAGGATCTGAAAATATCACTGCAGGTATAACAACATTGTCAAATCCAGCATTTTTTCCTGATGCAACTTCAGCAGCAATAACTCCTTGTCTCATTGATTTATGCGCAAGCATAGGTTCTCCTACAACATCTCCAATTGCAAGTATCTTTTCATCAGTTGTATTTAAAGAACTACCAACAGTTATAAAACCTTTCTGATCCAAATTTACCTTTGTATTTTCTAATCCTAAATTACTTGTATAAGGTTTTAAACCAACAGCAACAACCACTAAATCATGTGGTATATCTTCACCACTTTTTAACTTAATCGAAGTTTTTGTATGCGAAACTGGAACTGAATTTTTATATATTTTAACGTTTAATTTTAAAAGATTTTTTTCTATAACAGAAATGGCTTCAGGATCAAAATGCGATAATAATGTTGATCTTGCAATTATTGAAACTAAAACTCCTAATTTTGCATATAGTGTAGCTAACTCTACTGCAACATACCCTGCTCCAATTATAGTTAAAGTTTTAGGAAGCTCAGATAGCATTAACGCTTTTTTATAATCAATTATATAATCATTGAACTCAAATCCTTCCATTTCTACTGGAACTGATCCGGTAGCTATTATTGCAGTATCAAAATCTATTTCAGTACCATTTGTTATTTGTAATTTTTGTGATGAAATAAATGTAGCCTCTCCTTTTATAATTTCTATGCCATTTGAGTTGCATAAAAATTCGACTCCCTTTTCTAATTTTTCAGAAACATCTACTCTCCACCCAAATATTTTTTGCATATTTATTTTTGGTTCAGCTTCGATTCCAAAGTTCTGAGAGTTTTTTGACTTATAATATATATCAGCAATATGCAATAACGTTTTTGATGGTATGCAAGCATAATTTAAACAATGTCCACCCATTTTTTCTTTTTCAATTATAATTACAGATAATCCAAGTTCTGCAGCACGTATTGCCGCAACATAGCCTCCTACTCCACCTCCAATTATTGCAAGATTTACTTTTTCAGGTATAGATCCCATTACCATAAAACTCAACTATCCTATTAACTCTAGAAAATCAGGATCTTCTAAATATTTTTTTAATGCATTTCCAAATAATACTGCATCTGCACCATCAACTACTCTATGATCAAATGTAAGTGAGAAAGGAAGTATTTTTCTAATTTGTATAGTTCCGTTTATTACTACTGGGGTATCTCTTATCAAATGTATTCCTAATATACCTACTTCCGGATAATTTATCATAGGTACTGAAAGATAACCTCCACCTAAACTTCCTATATTTGTAATTGTAAAAGTTGAATCTGACATATCTTCTAATTCGACATCTTGCTTTTTAACTTTTTCAGCTAAGTTTTGTATCTCAGATGCAATTTCAGATATGTTTTTTCTTTCAGCATCTTTAATCACAACAACCTTTAATCCATCTGGTCCTTGTGCTGCCAATCCTATATTATAATATTTTTTAAGTATAATCTCGAGTTTTTCGTGATCATAACTCGAGTTAAATCGTTGATTTTCTTTAAGCGCTTCTATAGTAGCCTTTATTATAAATGGCAAAAATGTAAGTTTAATATTCTTTTTAGACATATTTTCTTTTTCTCTTTTAACTAAATCAAAAAGAGTTGTTACATCTATAAGATCCATGTGTGATGCTCTTGGTATGCTCCAAGATAACTCCATATTTTTAGCTATCGCTTTTCTAGTCTGTGTCAAAGGTACTCTTTCAATTTTTTCTGAATGTACTTTTTCTAATGTTTCTGAAAATTTAGGCACTGAAGTTTTTTTATTTGAAGTTAAAGATGCAGATCTAACATCATTTTCAAGTATTTTTCCATTCGGTCCTGTACCTACTATTGTAGTTATATCTATATTTAAATCTCTAGCTAACTTTCTTACAGAAGGTGTAGCAATTACGTCTTTTGATTTACTTTCTTGATTTACTTTAACATTACTTAAAAGACCAAGGTTATTTGTGTTAAGTTCTTTTATGTTTTCTTGTTCGTGGATTGCTTTATTCATAACTCCATTTGTATTACTTTGGATTTTTTGTTCTACAATGCTAATATCATCTCCTACAAATGCTATTGTATCTCCTATTTTTAGTGATGTATTCTCCTTTGCAATTATTTTCAACTTTCCAGAAATAGGTGCAGGTATATTCACAACCGCTTTGTCAGTTTCTATTTGAACGATTGTTGTATCCTCTTTTACAACATCACCATCTTTAAATAACCATTTTTTAACATTGCCTTCTGTTATTCCCTCTCCAACATCAACAAATTTTAATTCTTTCATTAATTAACCTTTTAAAAGTTTGTCTAATGCATAAGAAATTTTCTTTTCATTAGGCACATAAAAATTTTCATATCCTGGGTAAGGATAAGGGAAACTGTTACCACCAACTCTGATTATAGGCGCATTTAATTTATATAAAGCTTTTTCAGAAATTCTGGCTGCAATTTCTGCTCCAACTCCAAAACTTAAAGAAGCTTCATGTACTATTGCAACCCTTCCTGTTTTACTTACGCTTTCTAAAATAGTTTTTTCATCAATTGGATTTATCGTTCTTAAATCTATTATTTCAGCATCTAATTTTTTCTTTTCAACAACATTTTTCACTACAGGAACCATAGTTCCATATGTTATAATACTTAATTGATTGCCTTCTCTAACCACGTTTGCTTTTCCTATTGTAACTTCATATGGTTCTTCAGGAACTTCTTCTCTAAATAAACGATAAAGTTTTGTAGGCTCTAAAAATATAACAGGATCATTCATTCTTGAGGCTTTAATCAATAAACCTTTTGCATCATATGGTGTAGAAGGTTCAACTACAATTAAACCACCAATATGCGAATAATAAGTTTCTGGACTGTCAGAATGGTGTTCTAATGTTTTTACTCCTCCGCTTACAGGTGTTCTAACTACCATTGGTACATTTAAGTTAGATCTGGTCCTTGTTCTATATCTAGCAGCATGGTTTATTAACTGAGAAAAACCTAAAAACATAAATCCGGCAAATTGAACTTCAGATATTGGATGTAAACCAGAAAGCGCCATTCCTATAGACGTGCCTATTATTCCAGATTCTGCAAGTGGTGTATCTATAACTCTATTTTGTCCGTATTTATTTAGTAATCCTTCTGTAACTCTAAAGACCCCTCCATCTTTTCCAACATCTTCTCCTAAAATAACAGCTTTGTCATTTTCTTTTAATATTATATCTAATGCATTGTTAAGTGCAGAAACCATATTCATTTGCATAAAAACACCTATTGCCAGAAGTTATTAGCTTCAGCTTCATCAAATTCATCACGAAGTACCTGTGGCATAAAACTATAAACAGTACTAAACATACTTCTAGGATCTGGTTTGAACTTTTCAGCTTTTTCAACAGCATTATCAACTAATTTTGAAACAGCTTCTAACTCTTGTTGTTCTTTTATTTCATCCCATACTCCTTTTTTAATTAAATATTTTTTAACACGTTCAATAGGATCTTTTCTTTTCCATGCCTCTACTTCACTATCGCTTCTGTATTTCGTAGGGTCATCTGATGTTGTATGTAAACCCATTCTATAAGTTATGCATTCTATTATCATAGGTCCTTTATTCGAGTTAGCTATTGCATCTCTCGTTGCTTTATAAACAGCTAATACATCATTTCCATCCACCTGAATAGAATCAATTCCTACTGCTACTCCTTTTTGTGCTAATGTTTTAGCACTAGTTTGCTCGTTTCTAGGCAGCGAAATTGCCCATTGATTATTTTCTATTATTGTAATAAGAGGTACCTTCCATACTCCTGCAAAGTTAATGGCTTCATAGAAATCTCCTTCTGAAGTTCCTCCATCCCCTACGTAAACTAAAACAGCAGAATCTTTTTTTAAATATCTCTGTGCAAATGCTATTCCAGTAGCGTGTGGCATCTGTGTTGCTACAGGAACTATTATAGGGAAGGCGTTTACTTCTTTTGGGAAAACATTTCCCTCTTCAAATCCCCTCCAATATATAAAAAGAGCGTCTATAGGAACACTTCTTTCTATGAATACTCCGTGTTGCCTAAAAGCAGGTACAAAGATATCTTGTTTTCTCATAGCCATAGCAGTTCCTATTTGTGTAGCCTCTTCTCCTAGTAAAGGTGCATATGTCACAGCGCGTCCTTGTCTCTGGAGACTTAATACTTTAGCATCAACAGCTCTAGCAAGAACCATACCTTTATACATTTCTAAAATTTTAGAATCAGTAATATCTTGAGGTATAAGAGTTTGATCTATTTCTCCATCTTCATTCATTATCTGAAGATATTTAATTGAGCAGTTAAATGATTCTGTTATCAAAAATACACCAATTTATATAAAAACAATAATGTTATTTAAATACTTCTAAACTTACATGTTATTTTTATATTAAGTACTTACATGTTATTTTTATATTTAGCACATTTAATAAATTTATAAAAAATCGTTTAAAGACGAATATCAAAATTGGATTTATAAATCAAATTAAATACAATTTTATATGATTTTATGGAATATAAAAATCCACAAACAAGAAAGACAACAAACGTAAAGAAACCACATATTAGTGCCGATACATTAGATTTAATAAGTACCAAAAGAGACAGAATTGTATCAAATAAAAAATTCGAGCAATTAAAAGGAAATTTTAGAATAGATAACGGCTACACTAATTTAGAATTATAATTTTATTAATTTTTTATATTTAAGCTTTTTCTCCTAAAAGAGCAATTTTTGCTAACATCGCTTCTAATTGTATTCTATCATTTGCTCCTTCAACAATTCTATAATTGCAATCTCCTATCTGCGATATCAATCTAAGTTTTTTTCTGTCTTCTAACTCCATAGAAACAGCTTCTCTGTAACATTGAACTAACACATCTTCGCCACTCATCCCATGCACGAGCGTTAATGTATTTAATTCTGTTCTTGCTTTTTCAAAATCTCCAGAAATTGCATATCTTAACATTGCAATTACTTCCTTAGGTCTTGCTCTAGCAGCAATTTCATAAATAGACATCTCTGTTATTTTCTTTTCAGTTACCGCTGCACTCTGAAGTATATTTGTTAGTCTTCTTAAATCTCCTTCACATACATATAACAGAGCTTCAACAGCTTTTTCATCAATATCTAGTGATTCTGAAGCAGCTACTCTTTTTATATAATTTTTCATTTCTTCTTCTTTCAAAGGCTTAAATCTTAAAACAACACATCTACTCTGTATAGGGTCTATTATCTTGCTAGAATAATTAGCTCCTAAAATAAATCTTGTAGTAGCTGAATACTTTTCCATAGTTCTTCTTAACGCATGTTGTGCTTCAGGTGTCAGTGCATCGGCTTCATCAAGAAATACTATTTTAACTAGTCCACTGGAAAGAGGTATAGTTCTTGCAAATTCCTTAACCTTTCCTCTAACTACCTCTATACCTCTTGAATCACTCGCGTTTAACTCAAGAAAAGCTTCATTTATAGATTCTTCATAAAGTTCCTTTGCCATGGCAATTGCTGAAGTTGTTTTACCAACTCCGGCAGGTCCTGCAAATATCATGCTTGGAAAGCTCTTAATTTTAACAAATGCCTTTAATTTTTCAACAATGGCATCTTGACCTATAATCTCTGATAACTTGGATGGTCTATACTTTTCTGTCCAAGAAAGTTCTATTTCACTCACAAAATCAATAAATTAATATATTAAATATATTTAAAACATTTTATTATAAATTAATATTTAAATTAATATTAAATATAAAAATATAAAAACTAT
>JAVYRW010000029.1:0-7807 GCA_038730205.1 Candidatus Micrarchaeaceae archaeon
TTTTCATCATTTAATTCACTATCGCAGATTGGACTTTTTGCTATGTGTTTTTTTAATTCTACTATTGATTTTTCAGATTCAATTTTTAAATGATTTAATTTTATATAATTGTTTTCTAAATTTTCAATTTCTTTACTAATGGAATCTATTTTTTCATTAACTTCCTTTATCGAGTTTTTACTTAATTTATCTAAAATATCTTTTTTTTGTTTAATTTTTTCTTCTTTCTCAGATATTCCCCTTTCTGTTTTACCAAATTCCAATTGAATTTTACCTATACTCTCAATCATATCAGAACGTAATTTTACTGTTTCAGAATAAATCCTCTCAGAATTTTTTAAAAATGAGGAAACTTCATCTTCAGGCGGCATTTCCTTTTTATTTATAGTATCAAGTTCCTTTTGAAAAATATCAATTTTATTTTTATATTCGACTAGTTCTTTTTCTATACTTATTTTTTTATTCCTAAGATCTTTATTTTCTTTTAATTCTTTTTCTTTAGTTTCTAATAACTTTTTTAAATCATTTATCTCAGTATTTAAAGTAAGTATTTCATCTTCTAAACTATTTACCTCTCTGTTTAATTCATTTACTCTTTCTTTTTTTGATTTTATGTCAAAATTTTTAATTATTTTTTCAGATTCACTTATCATTTCCTTTATTTTATTTAATAATGTTCCAGCATTTTCTTGTGCAGTTGCAAATTTATCTATACCTAACAAATTATCAATTTGTTTTTTTCTTTCAGAAGCACCAAGTTCAAGAAAATAATCAAGTCTGTTTTGTTCTGAATAGATTGCCCTTGAAAACAATTCATAATCTATTTTTAATGCTTTAGTTATTTCTTCTGTAACTCTTTCCGGTTGGGATTGTATATACTCTCCATTTTTTTCCAGTTTAGCTTTTGTTGGATCTTTAGTGGATATTGTTCTTTGAACTAAATATTCATCATTATCTACGGTAAAGCAAAGTTTAATTTTTGAAGTACTTTCTTGTTTAGGTCTATTCCTTACTAAATTTGTTGTTTTTGTTCTTCTATTTTTTATACTTGGAAAAGTGCCGAACAAAACAAAAGATATCGCGTCTAAAACTGAACTTTTACCTGCTCCCATTTGACCTATAAATATATTTGTACCTTTAGAAAATTGTATTTTACTATTACCATGAGCTTTCCAATTTTCTAGTTCTAAATATTTAAGCATTTAACCATAGATATTTAGTGTATTTGCTATTTATTTCTTTTTAATATAACTGTAGCAATTTAAGAAAGATATTTTAAATAATTTCTGAAAATAGATAATGTTTTTTTAAAAATCTACAATTCTTTTATAATTTTTTTTGATTTATCTAATTCTTCAAATGCATTTTGCACATTAGATAATATTAGATCTAAACTCTCTAAAAATTCAAATTTTAAATCAGATGAAGCTTTTTTTGATTTTGATATAGATTTTCTTATTGACATTATATTTTTATAATGTACTTTTAATTCTTTTGACATCTTATCAAATAATTCATAATCTACGAAAAGTTCGTTTCTGGATTCTTTGTTTTTGATCATTTTATCATCAAAAGAATTTGAAATATTATGTTTTTAAACTTATCTATTTTCATATAAATATATAATAAACGTTTTATTTATTAATTTCAATTCTTTTACAATAAATAATTCCTCTTTTTATATTTTTTATTTCCATTTCTGAATTAATTGAAAAAATAGGTCTTTTTATTTTTATTCGAAATCCAGCATTTTTTATTTTTTTTACAAGATTTTTATATCCATAATGATATTCTATAATTATTTCTTGAAATTTTCTTAAAGATTTTTTATTAGTGTTTAAAATTAAATTATATTCACTTCCTTCACAATCAATTTTCATAATCGCATCCTTATTTTTAATATACTTTAATATTTCTTCTAAAGATTTTATTTTTATTGGAATTCCATTTTTAAAATTTTTGAGTTCAGTTGCAAATGTATTTTCATAATTTTTATAAATATTTATTTTTTTAGAGTTTTTCCCTAAGCCAATATTAAAAAAAGTTATTTTATTATCTAAATTATTTAATTTTATATTTTTTACTCCTAATCTGTATGAATACGGATATGGTTCAAAAGAATAAACGTGTTTTGCTCCCATCAAAGCAAAATAAATTGCCGTATCTCCAACATTTGCACCTATATCTATAACAATTTTATTTTTTATATTTAGACATTTATACTGTTCTTCTATAAATTGTTCTTTTATTAAAAAAATTGCATTTTCAAATTGTTTTATAGAATTATAAAAAATTTTTACCCATTTCCCGTGCCATAAAATTTCTATAGTTTGTGATTTTATATTTATTTTCATTTTTGCAACATTCTTAAAAAATTCCTTTTCAGCTAATTTAGTTCTCCAAAAATCTAAATACTCATTATAAGTTTGAAAATTTTTAACAAAACCAGATCTTAATTCTAAATTTATTTCTCTTTTAATATTTAATTTAAAAAGTGGTATCTGATACCAATTTTTTACTATTTTCCTCTTAATTATATATCCATTGATATTTTTTATAATACTATTATCTAATAAAAAAGATAATAAATAATCATTAAAATCAACATTTTTATTAGGATCAAAATTTATTATCATTTAAACATTTAATTTTAAATAGGAAAATATTAAAAAATGCAATCATATACCTTCTAATCCAAATCCAGTATTTCTATTACTATGTGTAAAGTCATCTTTTCCTATAACAGAACTTCCAGAAACTCCTGTAAATATAGCTATAACTTCTACTTTTCCCATATATTCGTTATCCAATCTAGCTCCCCAAGTAACATTTGCATTTGGTGATACGCTTTCAGTTAATAATTCTCCAATTCTGTTTGCATCTCCTAATGTCATATCCGGACCACCGGTTATATGTAATAAAACGCCATTAGCACCTTCATAATCTACATCTAATAGTTTATTATTTAATGTACTTTTAACTACTTCTTCTACTTTATTTGCTCCTTGTCCAGCACCTACACTTATCATGGCCAATCCTCCGTTTCTCATAATGGTCCTTAAATCAGCAAAATCTAGATTTATCATGCTAGGCTGTGTTATTGCTTCTGTTATTCCTCTCACAGCCTTGGCGGTTATTTCATCAGCTATCTTAAAAGTCTGTTCAATTGGTAGATTTGGATAAAGTTTGACTAATCTTTGATTATCTATAACTATTAAAGTATCCACTTGTTGTCGTAATTTAGCTATTCCCTTTTTAGCAGTTTCTAACCTACTTCTTTCTAAAGCAAAAGGTAAAGTCACTATACCTACTATTATTGATCCTGTTTCCTTACCTATTCTAGCTACAACAGGGGCAGCTCCGGTTCCTGTTCCTCCACCCATTCCAGCTGTAAGAAATATTAAGTTTTTATCGCGTATCATAAGTTCTATATCCATTCTTGAAAGTTCAGCAGCCTTTTCTCCCATTTCAGGAAAACCTCCAGCTCCTAAACCTCTTGTTATTTCTTTTCCTAGCATTATTTTATTTATATTTTGACTAAGCATACCTAACTGCTTTCCATCGGTATTAAATGCGTATAATCCTGCCCCTTTTATATCCATGCTATTTAATCTGTGTACAGTATTGTTTCCACCTCCACCAACACCAACTACTGCTATCTTAGGTTTGAATAAATCATAATCAAACTGATTATTCTCTTTTTTTTCTTCATTTTCATTGAAACCAGAATACATATTATCAACCCTATATTGTATATTCATATATATCCATAAAATACTTTCCAAAACTTTCGATTATTTGCTATACATGCAAAAATTTAAACTTTTCATAAACATCTTCCGTTTTAAATTCATCTGATTTTGTTATTTCATTTAAAAATATTGTTGCATAACTTCCTGAACCTAACTCAAAATTAACAATTATATCTTCATTTTCATTAATCAATAAAATATTGTTAACCGGTGCAATAGCAGTTCTTAAAGAACCCTTCATACTTAATTCTGGCATTGATTTTATTTTAAATGACTCATTATTTATTTCAAGAAACTCTAAAATTCTATTTTCAATATCTCCAATATACTCCTTTTTAGTTTCATATCCTATTAATGATAAAACAGGAAAAGTTCCATTGGTATTTAAGTTTTCAATATCCGGAAAATTAAATTTATTTTTTTTACATTTTAATTTTATATCATTAATTGTATCATTTTTAATATAATTTTCTAATGCAAAATTAAATATTGCAGATTCAACTGAATGTATAAACATTATACTTATGCCACGTGGAATTCTTCTTAAAGCATTTGCATAGTTTTTTTCCTTTGCTAAATAATCTATTACCATTTTTTCATATTTCAAATGCTTAGGGAAGTACTTTCTAGCTTCTTCATAATCCTGATTTTCTTTAAGTCTTTTTCTTGCTTCTATTGATTCCTGATCCGTTTCATTTTTTGTATCAGTTAAAAATGATAAAACGGCTTCTTCTAACTCATTTTTAATTATGTGTAAACCAACTTTAAAATTATTTAATCTATATCCGAATCTTTGTTTATCAAAATAATTAGGAATTAAATTCTCTAATTCATTTATGGTATTAAGTGCATTTTCATAATTTGATTCACGTACTCTTACCGTGAATGCATTTCCAACATTGCTACCTAACTTAATTGAATTACTTTTCCAAGCTCCATTTATTTTTATGTCTTTTAAATTTAAATTCATCAATTTTTCTGGTTCAATTTTATGTATGCTTGCTAGTTGTGTCGATACTGAAAACTTATCTTTTGTACCTGCGTATGAAAAAGCTCCTTTACCTCTCCCAAATACTTTTGATATCTGTAACAAAGCACGTATAGTGTCCCAGTTTCTTTTTTCTAATATAAAGACTGTAAATTCTGAATCTATATTTTCTTCAAATTCTAATTCCTTTGGTGTATATTTTTTTCCAACTTCAAGAACCTTTCCAGTGGAAATTATCTCCTTAACTACAAAATCTTCATAAAACTTTTTAATTATGCCTTTTGCACCTTTACTTTTTGATAAAAACTCCATTAAATCTAATTTAATAAACCTTACGTTGTAATAAATATTGTGGTTAATTGAATAATAATTCACTTATCGAACGTATGCTTTATAGGTTAGTCAAAAAGCACATAGCGGGCACAACAATGAGTTCCATGATATCCAAAGTAGCCGAGCTTAATAAAAAAGGTTTACCCGTTTCCGTTACATTTTTAAGTGGCAATATAGATACAAAAGCAAAAGCTAAGTATATAACCTCAACTTACTTAGAGTTAATACGCAGATTATCTCGTTTGGGCTTTAAAGCAAGTGTTCACATACGCGCAGAGCAATTGGGCATTCTATTAGATACTGGCATAACAATTGATAATTTTAATGAAATTTTAAATACAGGAAGAAAATGTGGTATTTTTGTATGGCTTCAATTACCTGGTGAAAAAATTTCTTTTAAAGAAAATCTAAACGGCGAAAAGGGATATGGGGTAGCTGTAGAAGAAAAATATGCACAATCTCTCTTAAATGATTTATCTTATAAAACACCTATTAAAATAATGTTTAATGAACATCATCAATATGAAACTAATGAAAATAAAGATAAAAAAACTAAAAATAAAAAAGTAAAAACTAAAAAAATCAAAAAACCAAAATCGCAGATAGATCTTTTTACTAAAAAAGGCAGTATAGTTTTGTCTTCACCACCTGAACATATAATAGCTGAATTAATCAATCAAAAAAACAAAAACAGATCAAAAGTGGTTCTTGAATTTAAACTTGGCTATAGTAATAAAAAATTAAGTAAATACATTAAGAAGAATAAAAATATAACTATGAATGTTCCGTTTGGTAAAGATTGGGCCGAGTTTGCTATGAATAGTGTACCTGAGGGTTATATGCGTTTCTTAGCAAATAATCTATTAACCGATAAAAAAAATAATTAATTTTTGGTTTTAATATGCAAATGGAAAAATCAATAAAAAAATCTCAAACAACGGTTCCTTTTAAAGATACAGTTTTAGTTACAGGCGGAGCTGGTAAACTAGGTAAATATATAATATCTGCATTATTAGAAAAAGGAGTATCAGTAAGAGCTCTTGTAAAAGACAGGGAAGATGTACATAATTTACCTTCAGGTACTATTCCATTTGTTGGTGATATAACATCACAGGATCTTATTATAGATGCATGTAAAGGTGTAGATACTATTTATCATCTTGCAGCAATAGTTAGTCAAAGAGTCGGTGGTCATAAAGAAATACTTCGTGTAAATACAGAAGGAACTAAAATACTTCAAGAAGCGGCAGATTTAAGTGGAGTTAAAAAATTAATACTTGCAAGTACAGTTGATGTATACGGTTCAAAAAGAAAAGAGTTACTTACAGAAGAAAGTATACCTAAACCTACAGATGTTTACGGACATAGTAAATTATTGGCAGAAAAACAGGTAATATCTTTTCATGGCAATATTTCATATACTATATTAAGAATGTCAGCAATTTATGGAGAAAATTATAAACACTCATTTTTTAAGATATTTAAAATGATAGATAATAACAAAGCATACATGATAGGTAAGGGGAATAATTCGCTTTCTTTAATTCATATAAAGGACGTTGCACGTGCCATGCTTCTAGTCAGAGAGAATTCTAAATCAAATAATAAAATTTATAATTTAAGTGACGGAAAATCATATACTCAAGAGTATTTGTTCAAACTTGCTTCTGAATTATTAGGTAAAACTGAAAAGATTAAGTCTATTAATGAGTTTATAGCAAGAATATTATCAAAGCAAGCAAATATCAATGTAGATGATTTACGTTTTATAACAAGTAATAGATTAATAAGTATAGAAAAGATAACAAATGAGTTAGGTTTTCATCCAAATGTAGATATTAAATCAGGAACAAAAGAACTTATTCAGTTGTATAAAGCTTCAAAAGGTAATTAAATGTCATTTAAAATTGGCAAAGTAGAAAAATATATAAATGAAAAATTAGAAGAAAAGGGAGCATTACTTTTTATGGTAGTAGATCCTGTAGATTATCCTGACTCAAAAACAGCAACAGAACATGCAAAGGATTCAGTAAAAGGGGGAGCAGATTTACTTTTAATCGGAGGCAGTGTGGGTGCTCAAGGAGAATTATTAGATACTGTTACAAAAAATATCAAAGAATCTGTAGATGTTCCTGTTGTTTTATTTCCTGGAAATATAGCAACAATAACACCATTTGCAGACGCGTTATACTTTATGTCTTTGTTAAATGCAAGAAATCCATATTGGATAACTCAAGCTCAAATGCTTTCTGCGCCTTTAATTAAGAAATTAAACATAGAACCTTTACCTGTGGGCTATATAGTAGTATCACCAGGTGGAACTGTAGGTTGGGTAGGCGATGTAAACTTAGTTCCTAGAGAAAAACCAATGATTGCAACTGCTTTAGCAATGGCAGGTCAGTATTTGGGGAACAGATTTATAATAACCGATGTTGGCTCTAATCCACAAGCGCAAGGTCAGTCTTCGGTGCCTTTGGAAATAATAAAATCAGTGAGTAGCGCAATAGATGTGCCATACGGAATAGCAGGCGGTATAAAAGATGAACAAACAATACGTTCATCAATAAAGGCAGGAGCTCAAATAATTCAAATAGGTACTGCCATAGAAAAATCCAAAGATGCTCTTACAAAATCTAAGTTCTTTTCGAGTATTATTAAAGAAGAAGGACTCAAAAAAATAAAGTAATTTTGGTAGAGTTCTCATGCGAGATATATCCGCAATTGAATTAGGTGT
>JAVYRW010000030.1:0-7608 GCA_038730205.1 Candidatus Micrarchaeaceae archaeon
TGAATTTTTTTTATTTGTTTTATATTTATGTATTTCAAAAGGAAAAAATAACTTTTAAAGGTATTATTTTTAAAAATTGGTATAACTCTAAAAAATTTAAATATTTTTTCTTACAAAATAAAAAAACAAGAGAACTTCAAATGAACATAAAAAATGATATATATAAATTTGATGGTGTGATAAAATATTTATCTTTAGATAAAAATCTAGTCATTGAAAAACTATATAAAAAATTAGGTGAATCAAATCTTAATCCTGAAGATGTTTTTATATATCTTTTAATTGCAAGGTATAATTTAGGAGTAAATTATTTTAATTTAATAAATAAAGATTTTTATGTTAAATAATCACAAACCACTGGTTTCCGTAATAATACCTACTTTTAACAGGTCTACTCAATTGGAAAAATGTATAAATTCTGTTTTTGAAAGTGATTATAAAAATATAGAGTTAATAATTACCGATGATAATTCTAATGATGATTCTAGAAAAAAAATACTAAAAAAATACAAAAAAATGAAAATATTGTATCTTTATTCAAATAAAAAAAAATTTCTTTCATATAATTTAAATAAAGCAATTAAAAAATCTAATGGAGAATTAATTTTGAAACTAGATGATGATAATACTCTTAATAAAAACGCAATATCTCAATTAGTTTATTTTTTTTTAAAAAACAAAGATCTTGGTGTAGCAGGACCGGTTGCATTATATTCTGAATATCCAAATTTCATATGTCACGCAGGAGTAACTAGGAGTAAAATAATGAGACGAGCAATATATCCATATTCTAATTTAAATATAAACTCTACACTAAGTGAAGTTAATATTGAAGACTTTACTAATGTATTTATGTTTAGAAGAAAAGTATTACACTTATCTGGTTTAATGGATTTATCAATACCATATATGGGTGAAGATAGCGAGTTTCAAGCAAGGGTTGTTAAAAGCGGTTATATGATAAAACTTTGCAATAAGGCATTTGTTTATCACAATATTCCTTTTAAAAATGAAAGATATTTTATAAGATTTGATAAATTTAGACTTTATCATACGATGCGAAGTAAAATAATTTATGAAATGCGCTATGCAAAAAAATATCAAAAAATTACATTTACTTTATCAATTCCAATTTATTTGAGTTATTATGCATCCAGAATTATTTTAAATGAAGATAAACCTAAAAATAAATTATCCCTTTTTTTAAATGTAATTAAAGGTACTTGGTCAGGTTATATCGATTCCATAAAAAGAAAGACAAATATTGAATATCTAGATTAAGTATTAACTACTTGCAATTACTGTGAATGTTCCTAGTTCAGTTATTGCATTAGTAGTATAACTTGTTGAATACATTACATAAACTGTGCCTGAAACTTTGGTACCTATCTTTACTGAAGAAATAAGAGGCGAATTATCAAATATGACTGTAGTTATATACTGTTCACTACCACTGTTAAGATTATTTAAATATCCCCAGTAACCTACTAACTGGCCCCAATAATAAAAAGAATTAGCCGTATACCCATAAGCTGTGGTAATTTGTTGTCCATCTGGAACTGCTATTATGTAAACGTTATTCCAATCTTGACCTATCTCTCCTATATCTAAGCCTATATATGGGTGTCCTGTATCTGGGCTTCCTTTATAATTTGAACCTAATGTAATATTTGTACATAAAAAACCAGAATTAGCAATACACGCATTACTGCCACCTCCTATATTATTAAAAACTCCTAAAACAAAAAGTATAACCAAAGTAATGGAAATTATGAGTATTGACCATCCATAAGTCATCAAGTACTCCATTGCACTTTGGAGCCTCAAAACATTTTTCATAACTTATCAATTTTATTATTTTAAATAAACAATTGTTCGAGTTAATTACTTTTAAAATTTAAGTTATGCGTATCTGAATAAATAAATTGATCAAAATTGTTTTTATTCCCAATTCCAAATTTTGAATAAATATTATGGAAATCTCCTGCATTATTACAATTTGAAGAATAATTATGTTTCATCTCACTATTATTCCAACTATTATTCAAATTATAATTATTAAATCCATTATTTTTATTCCAATAGCTATTCATATAACTGCTATTCCAGATAGTGTTTGTATTAAAGTTATCCGATAAATTATTTAGATAATTATTGTTCCATGTGTAATTCATATAATTATTACATTTATGTTGTTCTTGATTATCATTATCACAATTTTGATCATTGTATAATGGATTTTTACATGAAGCTGGAGTTATAAGATTAACAACGGCAATTGATGAGTTAGAATTTATATTGGTTGTAATATCATTTACATTTACTTTAAAATAATACTTACCAATTTTACTTTGTGGGTAAGTATCGAATATAAATGTTTCAGAATTTGAATTATTTAAAGCAATGAATTTACTCGAGTAAGGAGTTTTTATATACCAAACATAGCTGTAATTATTTATCGTTGAACTTGAAATTACATTTGCGTAAAGAGTTAAAGATTGTTTTTTATGTATTGTAAAATTACTTGGATTTATACTAACATTTAAGTATTCTGGTTTAATTGGAACATTAGATACATTTATAATTATTGTATTAGATGCAGTTTTTCCTTTAGAATCTGTTACTGTTTCATTAATTTCATAGGAACCTTTATTTTTAAACATTACAGTATTATTTACCAAAGTTAAATTTGTAGAAGGATTTATTTCATATGTGTATTTATAAGGAGGTGTACCATACTCTGTAATATTTGATACTAATAATGTTGTATTCGTATAAATCGTAGTATTAGGTACAAAAAGTTTTATTACAGGTAATTGATTTATTACAATTAATGCATTATTCGAAATTGCAGAATCATTTACTGAATCTTTTATAATTAATGCCACTGTATAATTACCTACATTTGGAGATATACTCAAATTTCTTGTTGTAACATTTTTAACTCCGTTTATTACCCATTGATAAAAATAAACACCAAAACCTCCAGTTACGTTTGAATATAAAGTTGTATTCTCTCCTACATCTAATACGGTTAAATTAGGTTTAATACTTACTATTAATTTAGGTACTTCTACTTTTATTGTAACATTGCTATAATTTTTCTGTCCAAATGAATCATTTACAATTTCTCTAATTGTGTATGTTCCTGGGTATTTAAAAGTAAAGTTATTCCCTATTTCTGTTGCATTTGAATTATACTGATAATTATATTTATATGGTGCTTCGCCTCCAGATGTTGTATTTTCTAATTTTACAGTTTGATTTATTAATATAGTTTGTGTATTAGGTGTTAACTGTATTCTTAGTATTGGATTTACTATTATAGTTGCGTTTTGAGTTATACTTGAACTTTTATTATCTGAAACTACTGCATATATTTTATATGTTCCAGAGTTATTTCCATAAAATTTAAAAGTACTTTGTGTTGCAGAAACTTTAATGTTATTAACAAACCAACTATATGTATAATTTTTAGTACCTCCAGTTGCGTTTACTTTTAATATTTGGTATTGTCCCAAATCTATTGTATTTGAAGTAGGACTTAAAGTTGCATTTACTGTGGTGTATGTTGGTAATACAGTTATATTTGCTACTGCCGTGGCATTAGCGTTGTTTGAATCTGTAACTTCTTCAATTATTTTATAATTTCCTGATTTATTAAAGAAAAATGAGTTTCCATTTTGTATAACTTTATTTGAGATATTTAAGTATTTATAAGAAACGTAATTCTCTGATCCCGTATATTTTATACTTCCATTCTGCGTATTATTTGTAAATAATATCGAGTTTCCAGCGTATATGGTATCTATCTGTGGATTTATGTTAAGTACAAGTCTTGTATCTACTCCTATTAACAAAGAACTACTACCTGTATCTCCTAAATTATCTTTTACCTCTACATTTATCTGATCTGGATTTGAGATATCACTTTGATTTCCATGAAATACTGCAACGCAACTACTATTTCCAAAGTTACCTCCTTCAGAAGTTACATAATAATTAAAATATGACCAAGCACAAGTATAATTTCCATTACCTCCTGTTACATTTGCATAAACTGTTGTATTGTAACCTGCATCTATTACGTAATGTTGTGTATTTATACTCACAGAAAGTGTAGATGCATATGAAACACCAAAAAACAAAACAGATACTGTTGCAAACATCATCAAATTTTTAAAAACCATATTTTTACCCAAAGATATTGTGTATTAAAGATTTAATAATTAATACGATTATTTTATTACTTATATAACTTAAAGTACTATTAATGATAATGTTTTAATTGGGTTCAAAAGTTCTCTACCATTTAATTGCTTTAATTCTATTGCAAAACAAACAAATGTTATAACTCCTCCAAGTTTATTAATTAAATTACAAGCTGCCTTTGCAGTACCTCCTGTAGCTAGTAAATCATCTATAACTACTACTTTATCACCCCTTTCTATTGCGTCTATATGCATTTCTAGAACTTCTGAGCCATACTCTAGTTTATACTCCTCTTTTATTGTCTTATAAGGCAACTTACCTTTTTTTCTAGCAGGTATAAAGCCTTTATTCATTTTATTTGCAATTGCAGAACCTAAAATAAATCCTCTAGATTCTATACCTACTATGTACTTAAAATCAGTATCTTTTAAGAGTTCCGAAAACCTTTCAATCAGTAAGGAAAAAAGTTTAGGATTTTTAAGCAAAGGTGTTATATCTTTAAAAATAATTCCTGGTTTTGGATAATCTTTTATGTCTCTTATATTACTAATTAATATATTTTCATCAAAAGTATACATTTTATTAACCCATACCACTATGTTAATATATTTATTTATATTTACTTATTGTAAATGATTAGGTTATACTTTAATTTATTTACCGAATTGATTAAATGGTTATAAAAAACATACCGAAAACTGTTGCGATAATCCCTGATGGGAATAGGCGTTGGGCAAAGGCTCACACTCTATCAATAATGAATGGTTATGATTTAGGTGTTAAAAAATTCATCGAGTTCAGTGAGTGGTGCGTTTCATATGGGATAAATAATATAGCTGTATGGGCATTTTCTACTGAAAATTTTTCTAGAGATTCGAAGGAAGTAAAAACTCTATTTTCAATATACAAAAAAGTAGCTAACGATAAAAAAATTCTTTCAAGATTACATAAAAATAAAACGTCATTAAAAATTATAGGAAATAAATCATTACTACCAAAAGATTTGTTAAATCAGTTAAGGAAAGTAGAAAAAGAAACATCTATTTACAAAGATCGTGTAATAAACATGCTTATAGCTTATGGTGGAAAAGACGATATAATTCATGCAGTTAAAGCAATCACTAAAAAAGCAAAAAACATTGCAAACATAAATGAAAAATTGATATACAAATATTTATTATCAAATACTGTACCAGATATTGATCTAATAATCAGAACATCTGGAGAGGAAAGACTTTCTGGTTTTATGCCTTGGCAAACATCTTATTCAGAACTTTATTTTTCTGATAAATTATGGCCAGATTTCACTAAAAATGATTTATATAACGCATTGTTAGAATACAACAAAAGGCAAAGAAGATTCGGAAAGTAAAGTGTTTTTAAATGCCTGATGAAAAAAGAGATGTTACACGTTTTACAAAGTATTTTAGTTTAAATTTTCCTGGTATAAGTACATTAATCTTAATACTAATTATTTTTGGTATTATTTCAGGAATATTAGGGGAATATATTTTAAATCCAAATTCAAATATTATTTACCTGCTAATCTCTGGAGCAAGTTTAGGTATAACTATAATAGCATTTCCTGGAATACTCACTGGATTATTATTTAAAGCAATGAAGAGATCACTTAAATTAAAACACGCACTTATTGTAGTATTAGTTATAACGATAACTTATGCTGCATTTTTTATATTAAGTGTATTTACATATAAATTTACAAATAGTTACACATTAGCTTTAATACCTATACTACTTAGTGATGCAGGAATTTACGGCTATTGGTTTATAATAAATAAAGTAGTTTTAAATCAAAGACGAACTATGGTCTTTACCGCTGCACTGCAGCCAGTATTAAATGCACTTATATTTATTCCTGTTAGTAATATTTTATTTGCAGTCAATGTATCACCTATGTATGTTTTAGTAAAACTTTTAGCTGGAATAATAGCTTTTATGTGTTGTGGATATCTAATTCTTTTTATAATGGATAGGCCATCTAAGAAACTAGCTAACTTCAGTGGAGTAGAAATAATGAGTGCCATGATAGGTCAATGGTTATATGGTTCTAAAAATAACTTAAAACCATTAGAAAAAATGGGAACCACAAGAGATGTTCCTGTATCTTTATTAGCATTTAAATCTAAAAATAAATATAAAGCAATATTTGTTAAACCAAACATACATTACGGTCCAATACAAGGCCTAGGTGGAAGTGTAACAACTGAGTTACTAGGCAACAGAATAAAAACTACTTATGGTGCAACTCCATTTATACTTCATGGAGCTGTAAATATAGAAGATAATCCTGTTAACTCTTCCGATGTTAATATTATTTGGAATTTAATTAACAAAGAACTAAAATCAAAAAATAACAAATACTTTGAAACTTCTTTTTTTTCAATCAAAAAAGCAAATGTAGATAATTGCACTGCTTTAGGCATAAAATTAAATTCATCTATACTTATGACCCTAACAAAAGCTCCATTAGTTACTGAAGATATAGACAGTGATATAGGTTCAAATTTTGAGTCTTTACCATTAAAAGAAGGATTTAATTGTATATTAATAGATGCACATAACTCTCGTTTTGAAACTGCAGATGCTCAAGAATTAAAAGGTATTTATAAAGGAAGTAAGTATGTATCAAAGTATACAGATGCGATACTTTCAGTTGTAAGGTATTTTAAAACTTCTAAAAATGAAAAACTACTTTTTGGATCTTCAAGTATAAAGTTAAAGAATTATCTCAAAAACTATGATATAGGTCCAGGTTACATGTCGGTAGCAATATTTAAATCAAAAAAACAAAACTTTTGTATGGTATACTTTGATTCTAACAACATAGCACCAAAATTCAGATCGAATATAATAGATTACATTAAAAATAGATATCAATTAACTGCTGAGTTATACTCAACAGATACTCATGCAGTAAATACGCTAGCTTTATCAGCAAGTAATGTTTTAGGCAAGTTCACAAAAGAAAAAGATCTACTCCCATATCTAGACAAAACAATTGAGCAAGCACTTGCATCATTAGAAGAAGTAAAACAATATCAAACAGTATTAACTGCGAAGAACTTTAAGGTCTGGGGAAAAGGTTCTGAAGAAGCTATAATGCGAGCAAGTAGACAGATAATCAAAAGGGGCAAAAAAGCAGTACCATTTATAGTTGTTAGTTTCTTTATAATTGCAGCTTGGGCAATATACCTTGCGTAATAAATGATTTTCATGATTGTATACGAATACATCCTTTATTTCATTTCATTTATATTATTAATATATAAAATTTTTAAAAGTAAAAGTTCTAATGACCTATTTTTATTTATTATTTTCTCAATATTATCATTTTTAGCTGCAGTTTATGCAAATATAAATTTTATAATGCTCTTC
>JAVYRW010000031.1:0-7552 GCA_038730205.1 Candidatus Micrarchaeaceae archaeon
ACAGTAAAATTGGTTCTGTTAAAGAACAAATATCTAAAAATTTATATTTTATGGGTTCTTTAAACTCAAGTTTTGATTTATCATCAGCAAATTTTTCAGCTATTTATTATTCTTCTTACTTTATTAATTTAATCTATTCAAATTTATCTAATTTTTATAATATATCCATTAAAAGTGTGGTTTCTAAAACTTCAATTCCACAAGTTTTATATAAAAAAATATATAACGACAGTGGTGCCTTTTTTTCATACTGGACAATTAGAAATCAGAGTTATGACGGACTTGAATACTCATTTGAAAATACAACTGAAATTATACCTTCCGGTAAAATAATCTATTATAAACTAAATTATTATTTATTGGCCGAGAAAGATAATTATACTTCAATATTTTATGCAACAAGTATATATCCCTATACTAAAACTATACCAAATTTTAATATTACGAGATTATTAAGTTACATATCTAATTATTCCTAGATATTTTACATAAGTTCTAATTATTTTTAGGTCTAAATATTTTTGGTGTCATATATGAAAGTAGCAATACTTAGTGATTTTCATTTAGGATACGAACGTTTTTTTGAAGACGCATTTAATCAGGCAAAAGAAGCACTAAGTAAAGCATCAGAACTTGCAGATATGTTAATAATACCTGGAGATATTTTTGATTATAGAAAACCAGAACCAGAAGTAATGGCACAAGCAGTAAATCTTTTTAGAGAGGCATCTCAAAAAAATTACTCTACAAAAGTAGTTGATTATACGGGTGAAAAATTATATACAACAAAACCAATTATTGCAATTCCCGGTACACATGAAAGAAGAGCAGAAGATTCTATAGATTCTGTTGATGTACTACATTTAGCAGGACTTTTAGTAGAAGTAAATAAATCAAAAGCAGTAATTCAGAAAGGAAATGAACGGGTTTCAGTTTATGGTTTGGGAGGCATTGCCGATGAGCGATTTAGATCAGCACTAAAAGAGCTTGATTTAAATCTTGATAAAAATACATTTAATATTTTTATGATACACCAAACTCTTTATGAACTATTACCATTTAGCGAAGAATTTACACATATAGAAGAACTTCCTGAAGGTTTTGATTTATATGTAAATGGTCATATTCACTCTAAAAAAGAGCTTAAATGTCATGGAAAAAACTTTTTAATACCTGGAAGTACGGTTCTTACACAACTAAAAGGAGAAGAACAAGAAGAAAAAGGCTTTATAATATACGATACAGAATCAAATACTTTCAAGTTTGAAAAAATAAATTCAAGACCATTTTCTCTAATAAAAGTAAATATAGATGGAAAAGAACCTAAAGAAATTGAAAAAGAAATAATTACAATTTTAGAAAATAAAATCAAAAAAGAACCTAATAAAAAACAAATACTAAAGGTAGAGGTATCTGGAAATCTTAAATCAGGATTTAAACCGATAGATTTAAATTTTGGTCAAATTTCTTCCATAGATAAAAATAATGCAATAATAGAAATTACAAAATCAAACATAAAAGAGGAAAACTCAAAAACAGCAGAAGAATTAAGATCAGGCATAGTTGAAAATATGTCTATACATGATTTTGGAATATCACTATTCACTGAAAAACTAAAATCAAATAACTACTCACTTAAAGTAAATCCTTCTGATCTATTTAATATCTTAAGCTCCGAAGAGAAAAAAGAAACAGTAATAAAAAAAGCAATATCAGAACTCTTTTCAGAATAACTAAACTAATGCTTTAGGTATTTATGGTAATCATAAAGTGCCGAAAGAGATTCTATTGCGGATAATGGAGAATCATAAACCGGTATACCGCCACTTTCCATCATTATTTTATGCATTTCAGTATATCTAGATCCTACACTTATAACTATCATAGGCTTTTGTATCTCTTGTTTTATTCTTATTAATTCTGCAGCTAATCTTGAATCAGCACCAGGAGTTTGAAACAAAGCAATAACTACTATAATATCTATATTTTTATCATCTTTTAACAAATTTATTGCGTCGCTATATCTTTTACTATCGGCATCTCCAGCTAAATCTAAAGGATTTCTAATGTTTACTAATACTGGCATAATACTTCTTAATTTTTTAGATATCTCATTACTAAAGGTACCTAGCTTCATTTTTTTTGAAGAACCTATAGCATCAGCAGTAAGTACTCCGGTACCTCCACCATCTGTAATTATTGCTATATTAGGTCCCTGTGGCATTGGCTCCGAAGCAAATATTTTAGCGTAATAAAGCAAATCACTTAAATCATACGCTACTGTAAAACCAAATTGTTTGAATATAGCTTCTTGTGTTTCGTAACTTCCTGCTAATGAAGCTGTATGCGATTTTGCAGCAGAAGCTCCAGCTTCTGTTCTACCAGCTTTTAAAACCACAACGGGTTTAATTTTTGTAATTTTTTTTGCAATTTCTACAAATTCCTTTCCCCTCTTTATGCCTTCGATATACATAACTATTACTTTAGTTTCATCATCGTTCATTAGATAATTTAAAATATCTACTTCGTCTACCTGTGCAGCATTTCCATAAGATATAAATTTGGATAAACCAAAACCCTCTCCTGAAATTAAATCTAAAATAGTACTTCCTACGGCACCACTTTGTGCAACAAAACTTACAGAACCAACAGAAGCTCTGCTTAATTTATATGTTGGTAAAAATAATGTATCTATTCTTGAACGTGGATCCATAACTCCTAAACAATTTGGGCCTAAAAGTGGCATATCATACTTATCTGCAATCTCTATCATTTTATTTTGTAATTCTACCTCTCCTACTTCTGCAAAACCTCCACTTACAACCACTATACTTCTTACGTTTGCTTTTCCACATTCCTCAATTACTTCTGGAACAAATTGTGCTGGTATTGCAACAACAGCAAGATCTATATTTTTTTTAACGTTTAAAACACTTTTATATGATTTCATTCCATTTATTTTGTCGGCATTTTTATTTATTAGATATAACTCTCCAGAATAACCTCCATTTATGTAATTTTGCATTATTATATTACCTACTTTATCTGGATCTCTCGAAGCACCAATAATAGCAACGCTCTTCGGTTTGAACATTGGTTCCAAATTTTTAAATTTATTAGTTTTCATAAACTCATCAAATAATCATTCTTATATCTACAATTTCGTAGCTATCCTCTCTTATTATTGCTGGATTTAAATCCAACTCCTTTATTTCCCCATGTTCTAAAAGAAGTTTTGATATTTTTAACAAAAGAGTTACTAACATTTCTGTAGATTTTCCATTATATGTTATTACATTTTTAGATTTCAACTGATCTATCATTTCATTAGCATCAAATTTTTCTATAGGACATAACCTCAACGAAAAATCTTTAAAAGCCTCTACATATATGCCTCCTAATCCTAAAAGAATTAATCTTCCAAATTGTTGATCCGTTCTTCCTCCCAGTATTATTTCAATACCTCCTTCAGACATTTTCTGAGCTATTATTTTATATGGTTTTACTTTTTCAGCTTTCTTTAGAAGTTCCTTATACGACTGCTCTAAAGTATCTTTATCCACATTTAAAATAACCAAACCCGCCTTTGATTTATGTATTGCCTTATCAGAAATAGCCTTTAAAACAATTCTATCGTTTCCACAAAAATCTTTAGCTTCATTTAATGAATTTATATAACTACTTTTTATACTTTTTATACCATACTCTTCTAAAATTTTATTTGCCTTAAAATAATCTAATTGCATATCAACTCCTCATATTAATTCAAATACAATGTAAAGTATTATTAAAATTAATAAGAGAATTCCAATTATTATCCATTTATTTTTTTCACTACTTAAATAACCTTTGTTCATTGTTAAGTTATTTACAGTTGTGTTTTGAGTTTGATTTGTATAAAGATCATTTGTATTTTTTTGATCTGTTTCTTGAATTGATATACTTTTAACAGCTTGCTGCTTAACTTCCCCTGCATTTAACCAGGATGTTTCATTAGGTTTATTTTGTGGTATTTGTGTTGCTACTGTATTATTTATGTTATTTTGCATATTATTTTGATTATTCATTTGTGGTTTTGTAGTTCCTTTGTTTTCTCCATTTGCTTTCAAAAAGCCCTTTTCAGTTAACATTATCTCTACTGTTCCATTCTTAATTTCATATGTTACAAAACCTTGTTTAGTTTCTTTATATATCCTAAAAGCCAAATCTTTTGGTCTTAAATTTAATGTAGTTTGCAACTCTGTTGGTGTTCTTTTTCCACCTGAAAGTTGTTGTAAAACAGTTTCATCAAGTTTATCGAAAGGATCATTCGAGTGCCCATTAGCTTCATTTATCAAAGCAGTTCCGGTTTCTGTTATATTCATTGCGTTAGGGCCAGGATAACTAGCTGAAAACTCAATTAATGACTTTTGTTTAAGTGTACCTGCAATGTTAGACGCATCAAAAATACTTGAATTTATCAAACCGCCTAATTTTTCTAAAGGGGTATTAGGAACAATTCTCATGAGAACAGCTAAGTCTAGAAAGTTTATTTCATCTACCATGCAACCACTATTAAATACATACAAACAAATAAAAACATTATTATACATTAAGTATTTAACTATTCGAAATTTGTTGTGATTTTTTGGAAATAAGTTTTTTAGGTGGTGCTGGAGAAGTTGGAAGATCAGGCATCCTTCTTAAAGGAAAGAAAAAAATACTACTTGATTATGGAGTTAAAATTAATGGTAATACTGAGTACCCATTACCTGCAGGTAATATAGACGCATTTGTGCTTAGCCATGCACATTTAGATCATTGTGGCGATGCCCCATCTCTATATCATTATGGTTCTCCGCCAACTTTCGGTACGCCACCTACCTTAGAATTATCTGAATTATTGATAGCAGATTCAATAAAAATAAATATGAAAAACCATACTCGTCTTAGGTATAATAAAAAAGATTCACAGAGATTTTCTAATAAATATTTCTCTTATAACTATGATGAACCTTTTGAATTTAATGATTACGAAATAACATTTAGCGATGCTGGCCATATATGTGGCAGCGCCATAATAAAAATTCAAGATAAAAAATCAGAAAGAAGTATTGTTTATACTGGTGATTTAAAGGTCTCACCACAAACTTTACATAACGGTTCAAAGATAGTAAAAGGAGACACTCTAATAATAGAGTCCACATACGGCTCGAGAGATCATCCTGATAGGAAAAATTTAGAAAAATTGTTTATAGAAAATATCAAAAAAATTATAGAAAATAAGGGAATAGCTTTACTACCTGTTTTTGCCGTAGGCAGATCTCAAGAGATGCTTGCATTATTAGAAAAAAATAATCTTTCCGATATAACTTATGTAGATGGTATGTCAAGAAAAGCAACAGGTATAGTTATGGAACATTTAGATTACATTCAAAATCATGAGTTACTAAAAAGAGCAACAGAAAAAGTAACTCAAATATTAAAATCAAGAGACAGAGAAAGAGCTTTACACGGAGGCAACATAATTCTAACTACTGCTGGAATGTTAAACGGTGGTCCGGTTTTAGATTATATTACTAAATTAAATAAAAACTCAATGATTTTTCTTACTGGTTATCAAGCAGAAGGTACTAATGGCAGAAAATTAATGGAGTACCAACCAATAAATATAGATGAAAGGAAATATCATATTAAAAATCCATTTGCATTTTATGATTTTTCAGCTCATGCTGGACAATCTGATCTATATAAATATATAAAAGAGTCTTCTCCTGAAGAAGTAATATGTGTTCATGGAGATGAAGAAAGTTCTATGGCTTTAAAAGATTGGTTAGAATTAGAAGGTTTCAAAGCTCACGTACCACATGTCGGAGACAAAATAAAAATAAATATGTAAAAATAAAAATTAATAACTAAAATTTATAAGATAAAAGAAAAAATAAAAATGATAACTACATTTCTTCTTCTGATTCATCTTGCATTTCTTCTGAAGGACCTTCCGTTGCTCCAGATCCTTTTTCTATTACTTCAATTTTTCCATATTTCCCTGTTGACAATTGAGGAGTTCCTCTAAACTCTCCAACATATCCGTTAGTTACCTTTACTTTATCACCAACATCTATATTGTTTATATCATTGCCCCAAAGAGAAATGGCTATGCTTCCAGTATCATCTTTTAATACTGCATTAGCTACATTCAGTCTTTTACCATATTTTGTAACTACTTCACGTGGTTCGTCCTTTTCTGCAACAACTGCTTCTAACTGAACGTTTGATGCTCCTGCTTTCAATTCACTTATGTTCATTAATTCACCAAGAATATAGAATAACTTCTATTATAAGAGTAATTTTATATAAAAAAATATATTAACCTTTGTTTTAAGTTGTAAATTAAAGATTCAAACTTAATACTATATTTTCTATCAAAATATTTTAATTTTATCTGATATTGTTTTAATTGTTCCTGAAGTAATAATACTATAAAATCCTAATTTCTCATTATAATTTTTAGAAAATGCTGTTGCTAACACTACCTCCTTTTCAGAACCCCTATTAACTCTAACTATGAACATTTTATTTGGATAAGTTTTTACTATTTTTGGATTAGCATTTGCATAGTTTTTTGAACCCATGAAATTATGTAAACTTGAATAGAAATAGTCCATAATATTCTCGTTTAATTCAGAACTACATCCAATTAATAAATATCTATTTTTCCTTTTTGTTATCATTCAAAAAACCTTCCTAAAGAAGAAACCGTTCCTTTTGCTATTTTTTCATCGCTATAAATAAATTCAGATATAATGTAAAGTTGTGCCGCAGATAATAATTGCCATGGTTCTTTTGCAAAAGTTACTACTGCAATTTCCGCTTTGTAAATATGTGCGTACTTTAAAACAGAACGTATTTTGTACAATATTTTAGGTAACTCTGTTTTCTTTGTTAATATAAGCTCTGAAACTGATATAAAAACTATTTTTTCATAATCTTTTATCTGTTCTAAAGATTTTTTGATAACTAAATTATCTTTAAAACATATTCCAATACAAAATTCATCTCTAATAGCTTTTTTAATTTGGTTTTCATCATTTGATAAAAAAATATATCTTTTTTTGGAATTAGGTATTTTTTCAAATATATCTACCTCATTATTCGAAAGAACTCCAGAAAAACCTAATCTTTTATTTAATTCTGTATTTAAGCTTTCCATACAAATTAAATCATATATCTTCATATAAACATCATTTTTCGTATATTAAAGTTATTATATCCTGATCTTTTAAAATATGTTCCTTGCCTACTCTTTGGTTCTCAAATTTAACGCTTTTACCTGTTACATATGCATACTTTAAGTTGTTAACATGTTTAGAATGAAGTGTCCTAGCTGCATTATACACTGTACTTCCATTTTTTAATATCAGAGGTTTTTTCATATCGGGTTCTCCGGTTTTTGGTTTTAAATAAATTCTCATTAAATTTAATTTAAAAAATATTGCATCTTTTGCTTCTTGTAGATTAATTCCTTTTCCAGCACTTATCAAAACAATTTTCATTCCAGTAGATTTTTCAA
>JAVYRW010000032.1:0-7180 GCA_038730205.1 Candidatus Micrarchaeaceae archaeon
ACACAGGCAAGTATACTATTGGGAATAGAGAGGTAATAAAATCAATAACAGAATCAAAATCAAAAACAATAGTGCTTGCTTCAAAAGGTAAAAAGGAAATTGTAGATGATATTTTACATATTTGTAAAGTTGCTAAAATAAGAGTTATACTTTACAATGGTAATTCATTAGAATTAGGTACACTATGTGGTAAACCTTATTCCGTAAATGTTTTATCCATATTAGAACCTGGAAATTCTAATATTTTAAATGAAGAATATGCTTAGGTGTTATGTTTGCCAAATGGAGAGTTCGCTGCAAAAGAAGTTATAAGAAAAAGAAAAAAACAAAGACTACTTAAAAAGTGGTGGAAGAGAAAGTACTTTAAGCTAAAACAAAAATATGATCCTGTAGGAACTGTACCTATGGCCAAAGCACTTGTTTTAAAGAAATTCGTATTGCAACAAAAGCAACCCCACAGCGGACTTATAAAATGTGTAAGAGTTCAGTTAATTAAAAACGGTAAAATAGTAGGCGCGTTTGTACCTTATGACGGTTCAATAAACATGATTGAAGAACACGACGAAGTAACTATACAAGGTTTAGGTGGATCACAAAGAGGGCAGATGGGTTGTATACCTGGTTTAAAATATAAAGTAATAGCCGTAAACGGAGCTGACATATTCCAAGTAGTTAAGGGTAAGAAAGAAAAACCTAAGAGGTAAGTTTTATGGCAGATTCAATTGAAAATGAAAATAATAAAAAAGATGTTCAAGAAGCTTCTGAGTTAAAATTAGAGTCTCAGGAGAGACCACAACGAAGGACAAGGAAGACTTATCAGAATAATGAAACTACTAAAACTAACGTAGAAATACCTCATAAAATATTAAACATAAAATTATTTGGAAAGTACGAATTATCAAATATAGAAGTAAGAGATGAAAGTGTAAAGAATTATGTAAGATTTAACGGACAGGTATTTCCGAATATTTTTGGAAGAAGAAAAAATCATTCTTATTATTTAACACATCTTGATATAATAGAAAGATTAGTAAACAAAATGATGAGAGGAGGAACTGGAAAGAAAATAGGAGGTAGAGTAATAAGAACAAAAGGAAGATTGCAAGGTAAAAAATTAAAGGTACTTCATATAGTAGAAGATGCTTTTGATACCATAAATAAAAAAACAGGAAAAAATCCAGTTCAAGTTTTTATAGATGCATTGCAAAATGCAGCACCTATTGAGGACACAACGCGTGTTAGATACGGCGGTATTTCATATAACGTAGCAGTAGGAATAAGTTCTAATAGGAGAGTGGATGTTGCTTTAAGAAACATAGCCCTTGCAGCACTTATAAATGCATTTAACAAGAAGAAGAATCTTTCAGATGCTTTAGCTGATGAATTAATATTGGGATCTACAAAATCTCCAGATAGCTATGCAATAAAGAAAAGATTAGAAGGAGAAAGAATAGCAAACAGAGCTAGATAAGTAATTTTATGGTTTTATTATGGTAAGGAAAGAATTTGTAGCTGAAGAAGTCGCAAAGATAATGCACGATAAAGAAAGAATAAGAAATGTTGCTATTATTGCCCATGTACATCATGGTAAAACTACACTTACAGATTCACTTCTTGCGAAAGCAGGAATTATATCAAAAACTGTTGCAGGAGATGCTTTATACACAAATTACGAAGCAATAGAAAAAGATAGAAAGATGACTATTAAATCAGCAGATATATCTCTTTCTTTTAACTATAATGGAAAAGATTATATTATAAATTTAATCGATACGCCTGGACACGTTGATTTTGGTGGCCATGTAACAAGATCAATGAGAGCAGTAGACGGAGTCGTTTTAGTAGTAGACCCTGTAGAAGGAATAATGCCCCAGACTGAAACGGTATTAAGGCAGGCACTTCAAGAAAGAGCAAAGCCAGTTTTATTTGTAAACAAAACTGATAGATTATTAAACGAATTAAGATTAACACAAGAACAAACTTTTGAAAGATTATTAAAATTAATAGGGGACGTTAATGCGTTAATAAAAAGATTTGCTCCTGAAGAATATGGAGATAAGTGGCAAGTGAGTGTAGAAAATGGAAGCGTATGTTTTGGTTCTGCCTATAAAAAATGGGCAATTTCTACAAAAATTATGGGAAAGTATAAAGTAACATTTAAGGACATTTTTAAATTAACACAGGAACAAAATGAAACAAAATTACAAGAAGTAGCTCCTATAGATGAGGCTACTCTTTCTATGATGATAGAACATTTACCAAATCCTAAAGAAGCCCAACCGTATAGAATAAAAAAATTATGGCATGGAGATCTCGAAAGTGAAAACGGTAAAGCAATGTTGAATGTAGAATCTAATGCTAAAGTAAATGCAGTTATTTTTGGAATTGCAAACGATCAACATAGCGGAGAGATTGCAATTGGCAGAATTTTTTCAGGAGTAGTTAAAAAAGGCACATTACTTTACACCACAGGTGTTTTAGAACCACAACGTGTCCAACAAGTTGGAATATATATGGGTCCTGAAAGAGTAAATGTAGATCAAATTTCAGCAGGAAATATAGCTGCGTTGGTAGGTTTAAAAAATGTTTCAATTGGAGATACTGCAAGTGAAGATAATATAGAACCTTTTGAGGAAATAAAACATTATTCACAACCAGTAGTTACAAAAGCAATAGAAGCCAAAGACACAAGAGATTTAATGAAGTTAATAGAAGCTTTAAGACAATTATCAAAAGAAGATCAAACAATAAGCGTAGAATTAAATCAAGAAACAGGAGAGCATTTAGTAAGTGGTATGGGAGAACTACATTTAGAAATAATTGAAACAAAAATTAAAGATGATTATAAAGTACCTATTACTACTTCAGAACCAATAGTTGTATACCGCGAAACTATAGAAGGCGAAACTAAAGATGTAGAAGGAAAAACTCCAAACAGACATACTCGATTTTATATAGATGTTAAACCTTTAGAACCGGGAGTTTTAGAGATAATAGAAAATGGAACTCTTAAAAATGGGAAACCTAAAGGTAAACAGTATTGGGATGATCTTATAAAAGCAGGTATGACAAGAGATGAAGCTCGTGGAGTAGTTGACATTTTCAATGGAAATGTTCTTATAAATGCTACTCACGGAGTACAATATCTCGATGAAGTAATGGAACTTTTAACACAAGGTTTTGAAGACGCAATGCATGATGGTCCTCTTGCAAGAGAGAAATGTTCGGGTATAAAAATACTTATAAAAGATGCAACTATTCACGAAGATCCTGTACACAGAGGACCGGCACAAATATTACCTGCAATTAGAAGACCAATATATGCAGGTATGCTTATGATAGGCGTTTCTTTATTAGAACCAAAACAAAGATTTACAATCAACATACCACAAGAATATATGTCAGATATAATTACATTTGTACAAGGTAAAAGAGGTCAAGTTGTAGAAATACAACAAGAGGGAGAACAAGCAACAATAATTGCAAAAATGCCCGTATCAGAAGTAATAAAAGGTTTTTCAAATGAGATACGTGGATTAACAGCAGGAAAAGCTATATGGTATCCAGAGTATGCAGGATATGAAAAACTTCCAAAGGACTTGCAAGATAAAATTGTAAAAGAAATTAGAAAAAGAAAAGGTCAAAATCCAGAACCACCTAAACCACAGGATTTTATTGACTAAAAATTTATATTAAACCAATGAAACGAGGTAATAAAATGGCAAAAACATACGTGAAATTTGAAGTATCTAAAGAAGTATCTGAAAAGGCGCTTGAAGCTGTGAGGCTTGCAAAGCAGAACGGAACTGTAAGAAAAGGAGTAAATGAAGTTACAAAAAGTATAGAGCGTGGTCTTTCGACACTTGTAATACTTGCAGAGGATATAGATCCTGAAGAAGTAGTTATGCATATACCTAATCTTTGTGAACAAAAGAAAATAAATTTTGTTTATGTACCAACAAAACTTGAGTTAGGTAAAGCATTAGGAATGTCAGTTCCTTGCTCATCTGTAGCGATAGAAAAACCAGGAGATGCTCAATCAACAATAAACGATGTTGTTTCAAGAATAACAGGGAAGAGTTCAGGAAAATCAGAAGAAGCACATGAGAAAAAAGTTGAAGTAAAGAAGGAAAAGAAAGAACACAAAGAGGAAAAACAAAAACCAAATAAAGAAGAAAAAGAGGAAACTAAGGCATAATAAGTGATATAAATGCCAGAAAACAAAACTGAAGATATAAAAACAAAAAAAGTAGAAAAAGAATCAAAATTACAGCAACAGCAAAAAACTCCTGAAAATAAAGTTAATACTCAAAATAATTTTGATGGTTATCTCTGCGAAATAGTAGATGTAGTTAAAGGTAGAACTGGAATTTATGGAGAAATAAAGCAAGCAATGTGTAGAATATTAGAAGGAAAAGATAAAGGAAGAGTTATAAGAAGAAACTTTACTGGAAAAATTCAAAAAGGAGATATAAGTAGATTGCCTGACACTAGCAGAGAGGACAAAAGAATAATTGCAAGGTAATAAAATGAAATGTTCATACTGTCAAAAAGAGATAGAGCAAGGTACTGGTTTTGCCTTTATAAGAAAAAGTGGGGTAGCACGATACTTTTGTTCTAGAAGATGCTATAAATTTGACATTGTTTTTAAAAGAAAAATTAGGCCAAAAGAACAGTATATTTAATTTATTTTATTTTAAAATCTTTTTTAAGATTTATATTTAAGAAATAAATATAGTTTTAACTGTATTTAAACTATTTATATCTGTTATAAGATTGAAGTGAATAATTGGAGGAAATATATCCTAACGATAAAGTAATCATATTAAATTTTGGGGAGTTATGGCTTCGCGGAAGAAATAGAAATAAGTACATAATGTTCTTAATAAAAAATCTAAAGTATGCATTAAATAATGAAAGTTATTCGATGATATATTATTATGATAGAATAATTATAAAACTATTAAATGATTCAGACCAAACTTCAATAGAAAAAAAAATCTCGAATGTTTTTGGGTTAAGTGGTTATGAGATTGCAAATGTAACGCTTCCGAATTTAAAAAGTATTGAAAAAACAGTTCAAAAAAGTATAGAAGAATTAAAAGAAAGAAACATTAAAAAAGTCAAAATAAATTCGCATAGATCTTTTAAAGAACATAAATTTAATTCTATTGATGTAATAAAAGTTTTAAGTGAAATGTTCAAACAAAATGGCATTGAAGTTTTAAACAAAAATTTTGATTTAGAAATCTATATAAGTATAACAAAAGAACATGCTTTTATTTATCAAGAAAAAATAAAAGCTCAGGGAGGTCTTCCGGTAGGTACTAGTGGGAAATGTATTATTTTATTATCTGGAGGAATAGATTCTCCAGTAGCAGCTTGGTTTGCTATGAAAAGAGGATTACAACCTATTTTTGTACATGTACATGCTTATAAAACAAATGATGAGGCATATGAACAGAAAATTGGTGAGTTATATAAAATACTTTCTAAGTATGCTACAAAACCAAAATTGTATGTGTTTCCATCTACTATATTTCAAGCAATTACCTCTCAATATAATTTAGGAAGAAATAGTACAGTTATTTTAAAATCATTTATGTTAAAGATAGCAGATAAAATAAGTAAACTTGAAAAGACACCCGTTATATATACGGGAGAAAGTTTAGGTCAGGTTTCCTCACAGACTTCTTGGAATTTATTTGCTGAAAGTTATGGTATAAAAAGTGAGATATTACGTCCATTAATTGGATTAGATAAAGAAGAAATAGTAAAAATAGCAAAAAAAATAGGAACATTTGATGTCTCAACAAAAGAATATAAAGATGTTTGTACAATAAATTACAGAACAGCAACTACTTCGGTAAATTTTGAAGAGTTTAAGGAACAAATAAAAAAACTTAAGTTACAAAAAGTTATTTCAAGAACTTTGAAAGAAGGTAAACTTTATAATTAAAATTGAAAATTGATTTTATGACTAATGATATAAAAAATCAAAATATTAAAATAAAAAATGAGTTTAAATCCCAGGAAGCTCCAGTTCATAAAAACATAATACTCTTAGTAATTACAGTAGGAGTAGTCATGGCATCAATAGACAGTACAATAGTACTGCTCGCTTTTCCTGCAATAACATCTACATTACATTCAAATTTTGCAACGATAATTTGGGTAATCTTAATATACATACTTGTCACAGCAATATTATCGCTACAGTTAGGCAGAGTAGGTGATATTTTTGGCAGAAGTAAGATGTATAATTTAGGTTTTGCAATATTTACAATAGCTTCATTATTTTGTGGTCTTGCAACATCGGCAATATTGTTAATTTTCTTTAGAGCAATTCAAGCAGTAGGAGGTGCGTTATTGCAATCAACTAGTACTGCAATAATTGCTGACACATTTAAAAAAGGCGATATAGGAAGAGCATTTGGATTTACTGCAATAGGATGGAGTTTAGGTGCAGTTCTAGGTATTATTTTAGGAGGTTTTATAACAACATTTTTAGGGTACCCTTATATTTTCTTTATAAATGTGCCTATAGGAATACTTGCATTTATTTTAGGTATTAAGTATATAAAAGACAAAAATAAATTAACTTCAAAAATAGATTTTGTAGGGATGGCTTTACTAACCGTTGCAATAACTTTACTTGTTTATGGAGGAATAAATATCGCGGTTACTGGTTTGTCATTATTTGTAATATCACTTTTAATAATAGGATTAATTTTCTTACTACTATTTATTTATAATGAAAAGAAATCAAAGGATCCTACAATAAATTTCAAATCATTTACGAATAGAATATTTAGAAACTCTTTAATAGCTTCATTTTTTCAAAGTATGGGTTTTATAGGAGCTACATTTATGCTAATAATGTATCTACAAGGTGTAAAAGGATTTTCTCCATTTTTCGCTTCGTTGCTTCTTGTCCCAGGATATATACTTAGTGCAATAGTTGCACCTAAGATGGGAAAACTTTCAGATAAATATGGTGCAAGAGGAATAGCTACTACAGGAATTGCATTGATTATTTTAGGCATTTTTGTTTACTTGTATGTAATAACATATAATGCAACAATTTACTTAATAGTGATAGCTTCAGGAATAGCAGGCGTAGGTGGAGCAATGTTTTATCCAGCAAATAGCAATGCTCTAATGTCTAATGCTGAAAAAT
>JAVYRW010000033.1:0-7103 GCA_038730205.1 Candidatus Micrarchaeaceae archaeon
CCAAACAAATATGTTATTTTTCTTAGCTTCTTTTATTATTTTATAATAATTTTTATTCAAGAGTTCTTTACTTATTAGAAGACCAATCTGTGTTGGTTTAATTGCTATTGAAGAGTTAATTTTATTTTTATTTATTTCTTTTAATAATTTTAAATAAATGTTAACTGCTTTTTTTGAAGAATCTAAATCTTTTATATCTTCCCCTAAATAATTTATCATTGAATTTAAATTTATTTTTGATAAGATAACTGCCTTTGAAATAACCTCTTTTGTAGATGAACCAACAATCCATCTTCCTGCAAATATTTTTTGTATTATCGACATTTTTACACTGAATCTTTAATCTCAAGTTTTGTTAAAACCCTGTTTGGATTATCATAATACTCCTTGCACATTTCATTTATTTGTTTTAATCCTCTTATTCCTTTTTTATTCATAGATTCTAATATCATTGCTCTTCTTTTTTCTTCTCTAACTATTTCACTTGGAGGTATCCCAGACAAATTAGCTAATGTATCTCTGTATGTAACACTAGGTAGTATATCTGAACCTTTTTTTGTTTTGTAATCATATTTATAAAGATCCGATAAAAGAACTTGTGTCTCTATTCCAGATATTTCTGATATTTGGGTTATTTTTCTTGAGAATTTTCCATTAATATTTATTTGAGATACGAGAACTAGTGCATCTATAAGAGGTATTATATCTTTTTCTATATTCATAGGAGTATGTTCCAATCTGGTAATTATATCTCTTGCAGTACTTGCGTGAATTGTGCTCATTGTAATTTTTCCAATGTTCATTGCTGTCATCATGTCCTTTGTCTCTTTACCTCTAACTTCTCCAACTATTAACATATCTGGTCTCATTCTTAATGAATTTTGTACCAATTCCTCCAATGAAACTTCAGTACTAGTTTCAAGTCTTACACAATTTTCTTGAGTTTCTGTATTAAGTTCATATGTATCTTCTATTGTTATAATTCTTTGTTCGGGTCTGAAAAAACTAAACATTGAGTTAAGAAGTGTTGTTTTGCCAGAAGCCGGCATTCCTCCAAATAATAAATTTGCTGGACGAATTTTCATGCCCTCTGCATAGAGCCAAAATCTTCCGGCTATATTATAACTTAACTCACCCAAATTTATTAAGTCCAATATACTTAATGCTTTTTCTTTGAAATTTCTTATAGTTATATCAGCACCCAGTGGTGACTCTACTATATTAACTCTTGATTTGTTAGGTAAATGAACATCATAAATACTTTTATTTGCTGATATTACAGTTGCGTACATTTTAAATTTTTTAACTAATCTTTCTAATTTTCTTTTGTCTTCTATTACTTCAGGAACTTTAATTGCACCTTTTTCTGCATGATATATAAAAATATCTAGTGTATTATTTACCATTACGTCCTCTACATCATCATTGTTAATATATTTTTGTATAGGATAAAAATCATTTATGTCTTTTGTCAGTTTGTCTAAATCATCATCTGTAATTTCAGGGTCTATTATTCTAGCTGTTTTAGAAATTATATTTTTTATATCAAAATCAGTCTGAAATCCACTTAGTTTTGTTGAAAGTGTATTTAGGACTTCGTCTTCAAAATTCAGAAATGTTTCTTCATCCATCATAAAATCATCATAAATATGTTTATGTATATCAATAATACAGATATGTTTTTAATATTTATTGCTTATTGGTAAATAGATGTAATGAAGTTCTTAAATTATGATGTTATAATTTTAGGTAGTGGCATAGGTGGATTTACTACTGCAATACATTCTTCAAATTTTAATAAAAAAGCAAAAATAGCTATAATATCGAAATTACATGCTATGAGGAGCCACTCTGTGTCCGCAGAAGGAGGTATATCTGGTGTTTTATATCCAAAAATAAATAATGATTCTGAAAAACTTCACGCTTATGATACGATAAAAGGATCTGATTATTTATCTGATCAGGATGCAGTAGAAATATTAGTTAAAAATGCTCCAAAAGAAATAGTATTCTTTGAACATTTAGGAGTTCCTTGGAATAGAGATGTAAAAGGAGTAATACAGGAAAGACCATTTGGGGGTATGAGTATACCTAGAACTGCGTTTGCTGCTGATAAAACTGGTTTTTTTATGATGCGTTCACTTTATGATCAAGCGCAGTCTATACCAAATGTAAATATTTTTCATGAACACTTTGCAACTAAAATATTTAGAACTGCTAATGCAGTAGGAGTTTTTACAATTGATTTAGCTACCGGAAAACATAATGTTTTTTATGGTAATTCATTAGTTATAGGAACTGGCGGATTTTCTAGAATTTATAAAATAACAACTACTGCGCATTCGACAACGGGGGATGGAATAGCATTAGCTTATAATTCCGGAGCATCCTTAAAAGATGTTGAATTTGTACAGTTTCATCCTACCGCACTTGTTCCAAATGGTATTTTAATAACTGAAGCTGCTAGAGGAGAAGGAGGATATTTATTAAATAAAAATAATGAACGTTTTATGAAAAATTATGCAAGTAGTAAGATGGAACTTGCACCCAGAGATATAATATCACGAGCAATAATAACTGAAATAAATGAAGGTAGAGGAATGAAAGATGAATCTTCAGGATTAGAGTTTGTTTATTTGGATTTAAGGCATTTAGGAAAAGAGGTTATAAATAAAAAATTGCCTATGATAAAGGAAATTTGTATTAAATCATTAGGATTAAATCCTGAAGATGAACCGATACCGGTAAGACCTGCTGCACACTTTACAATGGGAGGTATTAATACTGATATAAACGGTAGGATTTTAGATATAGAGTCTAATCAAATAAAAAATTTATGGGCAGTTGGGGAGTGCGGTTGCGTAAGTGTACACGGAGCAAATAGATTGGGTAGTAACTCCTTAAGTCAGTGTTCAGTTTGGGGAAGAATTGTTGGAAAAGAAGTAGCTAAAAATATAAATGAAATTAAAAATGAAGATATTAAAGAAATTGAAAAATTATCTGAAAATGAAGAAAAACGTCTAAAGGAATTATTAAATAAAAGAGGAATGTATACCGCATATGAACTACAAGATGAAATGAGAGATGTAATGGAACGTTATTTTTATGTTTACAGACAAGAAAAAGATATGAAAAAAGGAGTAATGGCTCTTGAAAAAATACTTAAAAAATCATTAAACTTGAAAATAGAAGACAAATCACATATTTTTAATACAAATTTAAGAGATACTTTAGAGTTTGTTAATCAAATAGAACTTGCATATGCTGTTGGTGTAGCTGCTTTGAATAGAAAAGAAAGTAGAGGAGCCCATAGTAGAATTGATCATCCTAAAAGGGATGATAAAAATTGGTTAAAACATACTGTCTTGGCAAAGGAAGGTAGCAGAATAAAAATAAATTATATCGATGTTAAAATAACTAAATGGGAACCGGAAGAAAGAAAGTATTAGTGTTTTTATGACAGGATTAGATTTTAGAGGAAAACAATCGAATATTATCAGATTAAAGTTTTTTGATAAATTTGCATTAATACATATGATATTTTATAGGATAATAACTATCCTTGGTATTATTGCAGGAATTTCAATATTTATTTATGTCTTTACATCGAGTCATGAATTTCTTTTGATTTCTGAATACTTAATATTAAGTATATGGATATTTTTTACACCGCAGCTATATGAAATTGTTCAAGTTTTAAATCTTAAATTAACAAACGCACATATTTCTAAATATATAAATAATTCATTTTTGATTAGCAATAATTTAAAGAAAAATTATTTCTTTTTAAAAGCAATAAATATAATTTCTATATTAATATGGATTACTCTTTTTATAATTTATTTTAAAATGTTGATTTTATGAGAACTTCTAAATATTTTGTATTTTTTTATTTGAGTATGGGATTTCTTCCTATACTTTTTTTCTTACTTTTAGTTTCTACTTTTTTGAATTATTTAGATTATAAAATTTTATTAGTACTTTCTGGACTCGATTTAATTGTATTTTCAGTTTTAGGGTTATTAGAAATTTATAAAAGAACCGATAAAATTCAAAATAATAAGTTAACTAAAAATTATCTACCTAAAATAGAAAATAATGATTATTCAATAATTATAGGAAGGTTTGATACAAAAACAAAAGAAATAAAACAAAAACAGTATAAAGTAAAAATAGATAAGTATACTTCTGTTTTAGATGTGATATTACAGGTTAAAAAATCGCAAGAAAATTCATTAGCAGTAAGGTATAGCTGTAGAATGGGCATTTGTGGATCGTGTGGAATGGTAATAAATGGAAAACCTTCATTGGCATGTGAAACTAATTTCATAAAAATCGCAAAGGATAAAGTCGTAACTGTAGAACCTATGCAAGCACATCCTATAGTAAAAGATTTGGTTACAGATTTTCAAGATTTTTTTGAAAAGCACAGTAGTATAGAACCGCATTTAGTTAGAATGGATAAAAAAGAACAGTTTAATGGGAAGGTTCCTTATGAACAAAAACCAGAGGAAACTAACAAATTTCTTCCATATTCATATTGCATAATGTGCGGATTATGTATGGATGCTTGTCCAGTAGTAAACTCAAATCCTGAGTTTCTTGGACCACAGGCATTATCTCAAGTATATAGGTATCAAATGGACTCTAGAGATCAAAAAGAAGATAGATTAACTGCAATAGATAAATTAACGGGATTGTGGGGATGTGAATTTGCTGGTGCATGTTCTAAAGCTTGTCCAAAAGGAGTAGATCCTGCTTCTGCAATACAATTATTAAAAATTTCAACAATAGAAGATGATTTAATAAGTAAAAAAGTTAATGGTGAAAAAAATGAAATATAGATTAGAAAAAGATGCGTTAGGAAGCATAGAGGTGCCTTCTGATGCTTATTATGGCTCTGAAACATATAGAACAATACAACACTTTAAAATCTCTGGACAAAAAATAGATATTGATTTAGTATATAGTTATGCAAAAGTAAAAAAAGCTGCAGCTATAACAAATATGCGTGCAGGCAAATTAGATAAAGAGAAAGGAACTGCAATTATTAAAGCATGTGAAAAAATTATAAATGGAAAGTTTAATGAACAGTTTATTATTGACCCATTTCAAGCAGGAGCTGGAACTAGCTTAAACATGAATGTTAATGAGGTTATATCAAATATAGCGATAGAGGAATTAAATGGTAAAAAAGGTAACTATAAATTAATTCACCCTAATGATCACGTAAATATGTCACAATCTACAAATGACACATATCCTACAACTGTAAATATTACATGTTATTATCTTTTACAAAAATTGTTAATTCCTGCAATGGAAAAATTAGAGTATTCATTTAATAAAAAGGCTATTGAATTTTCAAGAATAGTAAAGATTGGTAGAACTCATTTGCAAGATGCAGTTCCTATGAAGTTGGGCGAAGAGTTTGAAGCTTATTCTGGTGCAGTTAAAAAATCAATCGATAGTATTAAAAAATCTTCAAATTTTCTTTTAGAGGTCCCTATTGGTGGAACTGCTGTAGGTACAGGTTTAAACACAGGAAAAGAATATCAAAAGTATATTTTAGAAGAACTTAAAAAAGTTACTGGTTTAAATTTGAGAAGAAATAAATCATTATTTACAGATATGTCATTTAGACATGATCAGCTAGAACTTTCTAATTCTTTATTAACTACTGCAGTAATGTTAACAAAAATATCTAACGACTTAAGATTACTTAGTTCTGGACCAAGAACTGGACTTGCAGAAATAACTCTTCCTTCGATATTACCAGGATCATCTATAATGCCAGGTAAGATAAATCCAAGTATAGTTGAGATGTTAAATATGGTTTGTTATAAAATTATAGGTTCATCTTCAACAGTTGCAACTGCTGTTTCAGGAGCTCAGTTAGAATTGAATGTGTTTACTCCTGTAATTTCATATGAACTTATTTTCTCAATAAAAATACTTTCTAATGCAATAAATACATTTAATGAACAATGTGTAAAGGGAATAAAGGCAAATACAAAAAATATAGATAACTATTTAAAAATGGATCTTGAAGTAGTAACTGCATTAAATCAGTACATTGGTTATTCAAAAGCTGCAGAGATAGCTAATATTGCCTTAAAAGAAAATAAAAGCATAATACAAGTTTGTTTGGAAAAGAAAATATTAGATAAACAGTTATTAGAAAAAATACTTAATCCTAAAAACGAAGTATAACAAATTGAAAAAATTTAATATTTTATAAATTATAATCTTATTGAATGGGTGTGCCTAAATACTTTTTTGCCATGTTTAACCCCATATAAAGTATATGAGTTTACAGACTCTAAGTTGTGCGAAGAGATGTAAGCTGATGCTAATTTTTTATTACTTAAATAAACATCATAACCGTTATCTACTTTTTTTACTTTTGCTATAAACTCTCCCCTTCTTTCAAAATATTTATTTACGCGTTCAATAAATCTTTCCATTCTTTCATTGTTTCCGCGTAACTGCATTACAGCTTCGTAATAAGAACCTGCACGCCTGTTACAATTTTCACATAATGTTTTTTTGAATCTTAACTCTATTTTTTTATCGACAGATATTATTTCAGAACCTTCTTCTTTTCCAAAAGATATACCTGCTGTTGAGTCATCTACATTATAATCAATAAGTACAATTTTATAATTTTTAAAGATTGATTGAAGAAGTTCTTGCATATTTTGTCCGGTATCTTTTACAAACCTTCCTTGAAAACGGATTTTTCCACAGTTTTTACATAAAATAATATCAGCAAATGTTGGAAGTAATTCTGATATTGTTTTTTCTTTGCATTTTTTACAAAACTGACCATAGAACTGTATATTATCGCTAGTTCTACCGCAAGTTGGACAACGTTTACTCATATTTAAACCAGATTATTTAAGTTATTATTAACTACCAGATATATTTATTTTTTGTTTTTATAAAATTAAAATAAAATTAAGTTTTTTTATTTTCTTCATTTTTTGAAAAGTGTCTAGATATTATTGCGCCGTATGCTGGTCTTGTTACTAAAGCACCTAATAACGCGCCAAGTATAGTTGATTCGGCAAAACCTATAACAGTAACTAATGATGATGAGA
>JAVYRW010000034.1:0-7095 GCA_038730205.1 Candidatus Micrarchaeaceae archaeon
GATTAGATTAAAGTACTTAGAACTTGAGTAATATTTGAATATTAATTGTAAATTAAAAAATTCTTTTTATTTATTTTTCCTAATAAATTAATTGCGTTGACCCATCTTTTTTCTGTTTCGCTATAGGAAAAATAATTACAAATAGTATTTGACGAATTGGCTATTTTTTCTCTTAAATTTTTGTTTTTTTCTAGCTCAAGTATTAATTTTTGATATTTACTTATATCATCTTCTATAATTGCTGCTTCTTTATTTTTTATATTATAACCTTCAAATGCAACTGAAGTTCCTATAACTACTTTACATTTTGCAAAGTACTCTAGTACTTTTACTTTTATTCCTGAACCATTTTTTAATGGTGCTATGCACAAATCAGCTTTATTTAGTATCTCATCTTTTTCTTTCTCTGATATAAAACCAGTATATGAAACATTATTTTTCATTTTTTTTTCGCAATTAGATCCTATTAATATAAAGTTTTTATCTTTTAATTGTGGGGCTATTTTCGTTTCTATCAAAAACATCGCTTCAGTATTTGGCTCATGTTTACAATTACCTATAAAAACTATGTTTTTTATTTTATCATTAATAGGATATTTTGGTTTTTCCAGTATAAGTTCTTTTGGAAAAGACGCCGTAGGCAAAACAAAAAACTTACTTTTATGATTAGGGTATCTTTTTTCTGAAAACTCTTCATCTATTTTTGTTACAAAGGCTATTCCATCAAAGTTATTTATCATTTTTTCATATATTTTTTTTGAAAACTGTAAATAACGCTTACTAGTTAAATTAAAAAGAGGAAACTTTATTTTTAGCTTGATGCCTTTATTATTTTCTATAAAACGAGTTTTCCTTATCTTTATTGAGTTCTCTACAACTCTGAAATCATCAGTTATTGAAATAGTTATAACATTAGGAAGTGAGTTTTTAATTTTTAATACTAAATCAACAAGAACTCTGCCCAAAGTTATTATTATATCTGGTTTATAAGATAATATAGTATTTATTAATTCTTTATTATTATTCATTATATTATAGCTAAGCTGTTCATTAAAAAAAATTAATGCTGTATAGTCAATAATACGTGTTTTTAAAGTTCTTGAATCCGTTGTTGTTTTAGATTTAAAAATCTCTTCAATTATTGATTCTTTTGTTATTTTTTTATGTATTTTTCCTAAAGAAAATACCTTAACTTCATATTTATTAGAAAGTAACTTTGCAAGATCAAAAAGAGTCCTAGTACTACCTAAAGCAGAATCAGTTATACATTCGGAGTATAAAATGACTAGTTTATCTTTAGTTGACATATACTACCCCGCTACCATTGGTTTCAATTTCAAAATTTTGTATCTTTAGATTTAATGAGTTTATTACGGATTGTCTTTTTTCTGGAGGCACTAAAAATAATAAGAAACCGCTACCTCCGGCACCTATTAACTTCCCGCCTATTGCCCCGGAATCAATTGCTTTTTTATAGTAATTATCTATAGTATCATTGGAGATTTCATTACTAAGTTCTTTTTTTAATTCCCAATTTTCATTTAATAGATTACCTAATTCAATCCAATTGTTTTCAGTTATTGCATCACTAGTTTCGTAAGCTAACTCAACCATTTTATTATAATTACTTAATTTTTGATTTATTTGAGTTGATTGATTTTTATGAATTTCAGTAGAACTTCTTTCTTTGCCAGTATAAACTAATAATAAATTTGATTCTAAATCTTTTCTAGATGATCTAGATAAAGGAAGTTTTTTAACAGAAACTTCATCATTTGAATAAAATTCAATTAGATTTATACCTCCAAAAGCAGCTGCGTATTGATCTTGTTTTCCGCCGTGTTCTTTTAGAACTTCTCTTTCTATGTATACTGCTTCTTCAGCTAGCTTTTTAGGAGCAGCTAGCTCTCCTTTCCAAGCATGAAGAGCATTTAATAATCCAACTAAAAAACTACTGCTAGAACCCATACCAGTACCGTAAGATGGAATTTCAGTTATACTTATTAATTGTAATCCTTTTTCAATATTAAGCAAACGGATAGCTTCTCTGACTGTTGGATGTTTTATATCATTAATATTAGTAATCGCATTTTCCGTAGCAGAGTAACTTATTCTAAACTCATTATCATAAAAATTTTTTGCCGCAGTTATATAAACATAACTATTTATTGTTGCTGAGACTGTAGCTCCGGGTCCATTTTTTCTATAAAAATCAGGCAAATCAGTACCTCCACCGGTAAATGTTATTCTAAATGGAGTTTTTGTTGTTATAATACTATGTTCTATCATTAAATCTACTATTTTATATTATTTTATATTGAGTCTTCTATTATTTTTGACCATATATGACCTACTGTTATGTGTTGTTCTTGAATTATAGAGGTTCTATTTGAACTTGCTTTAAAAATATAATCTGAAACTTCATCCATACTACATTTTGAGTTACCTGTCATGCCGATTACGATACAACTCAGTTCTTTTGCTTTTTTCATGGCATTTATAATATTTTTTGAATTACCGCTTGTTGATATGCCTATTACAATATCACCTTTATTTGCAAATGCCTCTACCTGTCTAGCATAAACATAATCATAACCATAATCATTAGCTATCGCAGTTAATGAAGAAGTATTTCCATGTAAAGCTAGTGCAAATAATGGTCTTCTTTCTTTTTCAAATCTTCCTACAAGCTCAGCTGCAATATGTTGTGCGTCTGCAGCACTGCCGCCATTACCAAATATTAAAAGTTTTGAACCTTTTATTAAAAATTTGGATAAAATAGTACCTATTTCTAAAACATTTTCTATGTCAGTAGCAAGTCTTGCTTCTGCACCTTTTTTTAAGTAATCTGCTATTTCTTCTTTGTTCATATAATACGCCTATCATTAAGTTTTTTTATAATATAATTATATTCTTCAATATTATTTACTGTATAAAACTCTTTTATAGTATAGCCAAACAATGTACGATTTTTACACTCTTTTTCTAAAAAATCTCTTTCAAATGAAAACTTTTCATCGGAGGGCAATTTTTGGAGTATTTTTTTATCTAATAAATATATTCCAGCATTTATTAAACCACTTATTTTAGTATTTGGTTTTTCTATAAAATCAGTTATAAGATCATTATCTAATTTTACTGAACCAGAATTAGATATATCATCAACAAAATAAAGACCCATAGTAACTGTAGCATTATTTAATTTATGTATTTTGTACATCTTTTCGAAATCTGTTACAAATATACTATCTCCATTTAGAATAATTACTGTTTCATTTTTACAACTTAAAAGTGCTTTTTTAATTGCTCCTCCAGTACCAAGTGGTTTATCTTCAATTGAATAAATTAATTCGAAAGAAAAATCGTTTTTTATTTGATCAAAATACTCTGTTATTTTTCCTGACTTATAGCCTATAGCTAAAATTACTTTTTTTATTCCGTGTTTTTCAAGTAGTCTTAATATATAATACAACAGAGGTTTATTAAATAACTCAACCATTGGTTTGGGAATTTCATTTGTTATTGGACGTAATCTTGTTCCTTCTCCTCCTGCTAATATTATTGCTGTTTCTATTGCCATTAAATCATATAAGTTTGTATCTTATTATTTTTAATACTTTTTATTTTTTAGAAATTATTTCTTAAATGTTAGTAAATAGAAAAAACTAAATAAATAGTAATATTTATATTGATTATTAAACAGATAATATTGTTTTAATAAATAAAGGTAATTTTATAAGCGAAGAGAATCATGAATCTGATATTAAAATACAAAATAAAAACGGCTTAGCAAAATTCTTGTCTAAAGATATTTTATTATTTTTTGGAATAATAGCGATAATACTAATTGTAACTATATACTTAAGATTAAGTTTAATACAATATCAAGGATTTTATGAACCCGATGGATTTTACCATTATTCTGTAATACGCGCAGCTGTTAATAATAATTTCGTAGTGCCACGTGTACTTGGTATTTCTGGTTGGCCAGGACATACTTTAGTAACAGAGCCAACTGGTCTTTATTGGGTAACACTTTTTCCTTACTTTATTCTAAGATTTTTTGGAGTTTCTTATTATGATGTAATGCGTCTTGTACCATTATTATTTGCGATTTTTGATGTTCTTGGTGCTTATTATTTATCAAGATTCTTAAGTAAAGATAAAGTATTTGGTATTTTAGTAATGGCTTTGGTTGCTACCGATTATGGTGAAATATTAAAAACAAGTGCTTTGGTTTATAGAGGAGATACTTTTGTTAGTATTTTTTTAATATTAGCTTTGATATTTTTAATAAAAATTTTTAAAACAAATGATAATAATAAAAAACTAGGATTTATGATGTTATCTGGATTATTCTTAAGTTTATGTAATATTGTTTGGAATGGTGGTGCATTTGCTTTTATAATATATTCAATAACAATATTAATTACTCTTGTACTTTCAGTTATAATATTAAATAAAAATATGTTTTCTGACATAAAGTATACTGTCTTTTCATTGTTTTTGTGGTTTTTATTAGTAAGAAGTTATGTTTATGCTAATTTTATTTCTGAACCAAATCAACAGCTTATTGGATTTTCAGGATTTGGAATTATAATTTCTATTTTTATAGGAATGTGTTTAGGTTATTTATTTTTTCAGAAGAAAAGTAATATTTTAATTAATAATAAAATAAAAAGAATTTTTATAATAATATTAATTGTCTTTTCAACAATTGGAATTTTTTACGTACTGAATCAAGGAATATTTAATAAAGTTTTTATAAATAATGGTTTTGTTTCAAGTCCAGGATTTGTTACAGCAAGTATACAAGAATTATCAAAACCCACAATTAATAATTTTATAATAAATATAGGGTTACCTCTTTTAATAACCCCAATGTCTATTTTCTTAATGTTATCTAGTTTATTTACAAATTTACAACTTTATTTTTGGATATTTATACTTTTTTCTTCTTTAGTTTATTTGTTCTTAAATGTAGAAAATTCTGAAGGATGGCTAACTGGTAAATTTAGATTTTTATTAGATTTTAAAATAGAAACAATAGTAATGATCGTGTATCTTATAATAACTGCATATTTAGCTCTTTTTGTAATCCGTTTTGAGGCGTTAGTTTCTATTCCGCTTGCTATTTTTAGTGCGTATACCTTGTATTTAATATTAATTAAATTAAAAAATATAAAAATTTTAAAAATTACATTTATTTTATTTTTATTAATTATTGTTTCTTATACAACATTAAATTCAATGCAAATTTTATATAATTCACAGTTAGCAGATTTAATTACACCAAATTTTTTAAAAGCAATTTCTTATGTAAAAGTAAATACTCCAACAAATAGTACTTTTCTTACTCTTTGGCCTGATGGAAGCGTTATAGAAGGGTGGGGCAATAGGACAAGTGTGACTGATAGCGTAGGTGCGTTAAATGGAAGCAGAGTTGATACTTTTGCAAATTGGCTTTTTAACGATTCGCCAAATTATAATTTTATAGTGAATTACAGTAAAAAACCAAATTATATTTTAATAAGATACCCTTGGTTATTAGAAACTAAAGGTATATTTTTAGAATCAGGAATAAATCAGAGTAAAGCAAATAATTTTAGTTACTTACCTTTAAACTTTGTTACAGAAATTAAAAATAATACCTCTTTAATTTTAGAGTTTAATAATAATCAGAATAAATTTTATACTTACGTCATAATAAATAAAACTAATAATGTTAATACTTTTTATTATAAAAGTGATTCCGGAATATCGCCTTTTGAGTATACTGCTTTTTATAATATAAACAATAACAACTTTACTATAATTAAAGAAACTAAGTATAATATAACTAATAACCAAATGTTATTAATAGAATATTCAAATATTCTAAATTTGAATAATCAAATAAATATTACAAATGCAATGGCACTTAATAATAATTTATATAAAAGCAATATGATAAAATTGATGTATTTTTGTAATAATTATTCTTGTTTATTAAACAGTAATCAAATTATATTTAGAAATTTTTATTCAAACAATGACAGTAAATTATTTAAGATTAGTTATATAAATAATCAATAAATTAATAAATTTTGATTCTTATGAACATAGCGCAAATACATAATATATTAATAAAAGGAGACGGAATAAGTAATAATATAAAAACAACTCAAGAGGTAAATAAATCACTTAAATTAAATAATGATATAGTTCTAGAATTATTTTCAGATTATAGTAATAATTATGAACTTGCAATTGCAGATTATTTTAATATTAATTTTTATAATATGTTTAAGAGATTTTTAAATATAGACAATAAATACAATTATACTAAAATGTTTATAAAAGCAATGAAAAATTATAAGAAAAACGCAGCAAAAAATGTCATAGAAAATGCAAAAATAAGAATTTGGCATTATGGATCTCATTATGAATTGTTTAAACTAATACATAATAAAGATATAGTTTACTATCATAATTTAACTTTTCCATATCTTGTAGAAGATAGAAAGTCTATGGTGGACTCTAGGTTAATATTAATGTCAATAAAAGATATGGAATTATTTTTTATAACCCAAAGTAAATTTAATAAAGAATGTTTAATCAGAATGGGCTTTGATGATAATAATATAGTTCAAACAATACCTTTTCATAGGAATAATTTAAAATTTAAAAATAAAAGTGTTAATAAAAATCCAAAACTTGTATCTTATGGTAGATATAGTACAAATAAGGGAATTGTTGAATTAGCAAAAATGTCTAATTCTGCAAATATTAATCTTACTGTTTTTGGAGATAATAAAAGTAGTAAAGAATACAAGAAAGTATATGATTCAGCAAATAAGTATAGTAAAGAAAATATTAAAATTCTTGGGAAAATACCTAGAATTGATACATATTTATTTAATTCAGACATTTTTATTTTAAATAGTTATCATGAAGGAGCAAGTTTACCTGTAGTAGAAGCAGAAAGTTTTGGATTACCAATTATATTAAGAAGAGGTACCGCATTGAATGAGTTAGTTGTAGAGGGAGAAAGAAGAAATGGTTATTTATTTGATGATATAAATGAAATACCGGAATTAATTAATAAAATCAAAT
>JAVYRW010000035.1:0-7034 GCA_038730205.1 Candidatus Micrarchaeaceae archaeon
ACAAAACCTATTGCAAACAATACATACGCTATTTCATCTATAAACACATTACACACCCTATAAATTATTGTAGGAAATTTATTTAAATATGCGCGTCCATTCTTATATGTGATTTTGTGTTGCTTGGCATAAAAAGAATTTATGAAAAAGCAAGCATAACTGACGGAAAAAGAATTCTTGTTGATAGGTTATGGCCAAGAGGAGTCAGAAGAAGTACCGCTAACATTGATTCTTGGATTAGAGATGTTGCACCTAGTAAAGAATTAAGAAATTGGTTTCTTCACGATCCTTTAAAGTGGACTTCATTTGAAAAAAAATATAGAAAAGAATTAAATGCAAATGAATATGTAAGAGTATTACTAAACAAATCAAAAAGAGATGACATTACATTAGTTTATGCATCAAGTGATAAAAAACACAATAACGCAGTAGTACTATTAAAATTTTTAAAAGAAAAACTAAAAGAAGACCAAAAGCAAGAGCTTAAGTTATTAAAAGAAAAACAGAAAGCTAAAGAACTTCATCAAAAAAGAAAGAGTGTAAACATAACTTACTCATAAATTTTATATTTTAATTCTATAACTCTAATCTTTTAATCTCTAATCTGTTAAGTGCAACTATATTATTAACTTTCTTCATAGCTTCTTTTTGAACAGTTCCCTCTACCATTCCTTTTATTATAGATTCTTTATCTGTATTTTGTACTTGTTCTTTCAAAAAATTAGACAATTCTTTTCTTATTGCCATCCTTTTTTTAGTTGTCAATCTCGTATTTGTTGTAGCAATAAGTTTTATTACTATGTTAGAGTTATTTTTATCCTTTAAATTATCAATGGTATAAATAGCACTTCCATGTCTCTTTACTAAAGAATGTAAATAACTAAATGTTTGTTCAATATACTTTAATTGTGTATGTGCAGCGTTACCATTTACATTATCTATTTTTAATCCTACTACCATAAATGAGTGCATTGGATTATTAGTTATCCATGACATACTGACTTTAATCATTCTTCCTGGAGCATTTTTTTCATCGTTAATTGGCATTTCTCCTATTGTATTTTTTCCAAATAACTCTGGCGTATATATATTTAGCCATTTTTTAGCCTTCCAGTTTTCAATTCCTTTTCCTGTTGCCATTTATTCATCTCTTTACAATAAGTGCAGCTTTTTCTGGGTCATAACTCCATCCCATATCAAGCTTGCCAACTTTTTTATAATATCTAGTCAATCTCCAAATTTTAGATTCTATTCTACTCAATCTAAGTTTATTGTGTATATCTTGTTTGTTATTTGATAAATGCACTCTTAAATTCACTGCTCTTCTCATTAAGTCCATCAAATCTTGAGGGTATTCCGGATCATAACCTTTTTCATTCATAACTGCAGTTAATCTCTTTCCAAAAACTTGTTTTACATAAGGTACTTTATGTTTGTCTTTTAAGTACTGCCCTATCAATCTAGGCTCAATACCTTTCTTAATATAACCTGATATTTGTTCCTCTATCTCTTCTTTTGGCATAACTCCTTCTGGATGAACTCCCAGTTCAACTACCGGTTTCCTTGATTTTGATTTTCCTCGTTTTTTAGTATGCATTCTTGCCATTAAATCACAATAATTTAATTTAATTTTATAACACAGAGCTAAAAGAAAGTTAAACTTAGCATGTTTATAATAACATATATATTTATCAGTAATATTTATAAGGGTATTGTTATTACAAAATACTTATTATATACATAAATAAAATATCGTTTTTATTATTGTTTTATAATTAAATATTTATTTTTCAAAATCTTAAATAAAATAAAAAGTTTTAGATACAATTTAATAAAATTAATATATTACTTAATTACTTAACTTTTTCTAAATTTATGAATTTATTATATCAATTTTAAATTGTGTTTCAGGTACCTCTAATTTGCCTTCTCCTATTTTAATTTCATCAATTTTCATTATCCCTTTTATATCTTCTAAATAATTTTTGTTTATTTCTATATTAATGATTAACTCTTTAATATTTGAATTAAGTGCAAGTTTATTATCGTGCTTCCAGGCTCTTATATATTTTATTAATTTTGATATGTTCTCTCCTTCTTCTAAAATTTTTTTGTTGAATAATTTTTCTTCAAATACTGGCCATTGATTTAAATGTATTGAGTTTTTATTTTCATTTTCTTTATAAAGATTTTGATAAATTTCTTCAGTAACATACGGCATAAACGGAGCAAAAAGTTTAATTATAGATAAAAATATCTTATTTAGAGTAGCTCCTGGACTATCTATGTTGTTATATACTCTATGTTTAATATATTCCATATAATTGTCAGTAAATTCCCAAAAAAATGCTTCTATTTCCCTTTTTGCACCAGAATAATTATACTGCTCAAAAAGTTCATTAACTTTTTTTATAGTTACCATTAATTTTGATAAAATCCATCTATCTAATAAATTACTTATGTCTGAACTTTCATTTTTGATTTTAGATGTAAATTTTGCGACATTCCACAATTTATTAACAATTCTTGAACCCGTTATGAGATCCTTTTCTTGAAATAAAGCTTCTTCGCCTAATCTTGCTGAACTTGTCCAATACCTTAATGAATCAGCTCCATATTTTTCTATTATTGGCATCGGCTCAACTATATTACCTACTGATTTATGCATTGGTTTACCCTTTGAATCTAATCCGTGTCCCGAAATCATAACGTCTTTCCAAGGTAACTTTCCAGTATGTAAGTAACACTTAACAATAGTTGTAAATAACCAAAAAGATATTATATCATGACCTTGCGGTCTCAAAGACATCGGATAAATATCATATTTTATTTCATTTTTTAAACTCCATTTTTTATTTATCAAAGGCGTAAGTGATGATGTTGCCCATGTATCCAGTACATCTTCTTCAGGTATAATTTCAGCCGATCCGCATTTTTGACAATTGGTTTTTGGCTTATTTTTTAGAGGATTAATTGGGAGGTCTTCTTTATTAGGTAATATCGGTTCATTACATTTTTTACAATACCAAACTGGAAATGGTATACCGTAATATCGTTGCCTGGATATTGACCAATCCCATTGCAAACCATTTACCCAATTCTCATACCTTATCTTCATATATTCAGGTTTCCAATTTAACTGATTTCCAAGCTCAATTAATTTTTCTTTTAAATCTAAATATCTTATATACCACTGTTTTTTAACTAGAAATTCTATTTCAGTTTTACATCTTTCATGCACATTAACTATATGTTCAATTTCTTTTTCTTCAACAATAAAATTTTTCTGTTTTAACTCATCTATTATTGCTTTTCTTGCGTCATGTACTTTCATACCTTTAAAATGAGGATGTAGCATGTTTGCTTTTTCATCTATTACTATTTTTAATGGTAAATTATACGCTTTATACCAATCAATATCAGTAAGATCTCCAAAGGTACATGACATAACAACTCCTGTTCCTTTATCCGGATTAACTCTTTTATCACTTTTAATCTCAACTTCTTGTCCAAATATCGGAACTTTTACTTTTCTTCCTATTAAATTTGAATTTTTTTTATCTTCTGGATTTACAAATATTATCACACACGCAGGAAGCAATTCTGGTCTTGTTGTTGCAATTATAATATCTTCTGCAAACTTTATTTTTACAAATTTTGATTTAAGCAATTTATCTTCTAACTCCATCTGAGAAAGAGCAGTTTTACATTTAGTACACCATATTGTAGGTGTTTCTTTTCTATATGCTCTTCCCATTTTATATAACTCAATGAAAGAGTATTGAGAGATACTTTGAACATCCTTACTTATTGTTGTATATAATTTTGTCCAATCTACTGATACTCCTACTGTTTTCCAAATATCTATATACAAATTTTCATATTCTTTAATGCTGCTTTCAACAAGTTCAATAAATTTTTCTCTTCCAACATTCTCAGATGTTACATTATTTTTCTTTTCTACTAAAATTTCAGTTGGTAAACCATTATTATCCAAACCAAAAGGATAAAATACATCATAACCATTCATTCTTTTATATCTAGCAACAAAATCAGCTTGTGAGTATGAATATACATGTCCTACATGTAAAAATCCTGAAACTGTTGGTGGAGGAGTATCAATTGCAAAGATAGCTTTACCATTATTTTTAAATTCATATATTTTATTATCCTCCCAATACTTTCGTATTTTTTGCTCTACTTCTTTAGCTATATACTTATCATCCATAATTACTTTTATGAGTTAAAATATATAAAAGTAGCTAATAAAAATAAAATGAAATAAACATTTAATTATTCATAAACAGAGTGATAAACACTTCCAGCTTCATCATTTATAACTATACATTCTCCTTCACACTGTACTAAACAAGCTTGACAAAGTATACAAGAAGGTCCATTTACTGCTACCGATATGCCTCCTGATTTTCCATCATTTTCATTAGCAAAATGATTATGTCCATCTTCTTTACCTGACCACTTATCTTTTATTGCTTGATCTGTAACTCCTTTCCATTGTGAATCAGCAGGGGCAACATCTGTATTTACATCTTGCGCATCTCTATTTTTCATTTCAAAAACACCAACCGGACATACATCATGACAATGAGAACATCCAGTACATTTTTGTTTTTCTACATATACTTGCATAATATTTCACCTATTATTTTTTATTTTTTTTCCTAAGGATAAACTCATAATCATTTAATTTTTTATAAATTTTCTCTGCATTTTTATTTACTTTTTTACCTGTAACTCTTGCTTTATGCGCTTTTAAAGCTTCTAACATTTTAGTATGATGTTTTATTTTCTTTTCAATAAACTCTTCTTGTTTCATATAAACACAATACAATCTAACTTAAAAAACTATTTAAATATTAATAACGCTTGGTTTTAATAAAGTAAATACAAAAACAAGTTAAAAAATAAACTTATTCTCCCCACATCTCAGCTTTAATTTTTTTCTCTTCAACTCCTAGATCTATAAGTGCAACTTTAAGTGCTTTTACAAACATAGGCGGTCCACAAATATAACTTATTCTATCTTTCAAATCAGGTACGTGCCGTTTTATCATATCAGCGTTAACATGTCCGGTTTCACCGATCCATTTATCTTCTTCCTTTGGCCTTGTCACTGTTACTACTGTTTCAATACCTAAATCTTTTTTGAATCTATCAAGTTCTTCTTTTTCTATAATTTCATCTGGGAATTTAACACTATATAAAATTTTGCAATCTGTTTTTGTTTTTGTACTTTCCATTTGTCTTATCATTGACATAAAAGGTGCTATTCCAGTCCCCCCCGCCAAAAATAATAATTTATTTTCATTTTTTATATCAAATTTAAATTGACCATATGGTGCAGATATATAATACCTATCATTTATTTTTGCTGTGTCTAATTTGCTTGTAAATTTTCCATGTATCATAGATATTAAAAACTCAAGCGTATTCGTAGGAGGTGAGTTTGCTATAGAAAAAGCTCTAGAAATCTTTTCTCCAGTACTTTCATTTCTATACTCCACCATGGCAAACATTCCTGGGACAAAATCTATACTTGTTCCATCTTCTGCTTTAAATATAAAAGACGTTACAGTTGGAGTACATTGTCTTATTTGAGTTATTATATATGGTTTACTAACTATCATAAAATCTACTAATAAATAAAAAATTTTATTACTGTTTACCTTTTATGCCTGTCATATTTTCTAATGTTTTCTCAAATTTTTCAAGGTTTTTTATTACTTCTTTTAATTTAGGATTGATATTATAACCTAAATCATAGCCCCTTTCTGTTCTTATATGTGTTGGTTGTAAAACATTCAAAGACATTGATAAATTTCTTAATGTTAAAATAAGAGTTTTTCTTGTAAAACTTTTACCTAACATAGTATATAATTCCCGTGTTGTTCTAGGTGATTTTACCATTAATAACTTAAGAACAGCATAATTGGGTTTACTAAGTATTTTTCTCATAAGCCATATTTCATCGTCATCTTTTTCCTTTCTTACCATTTAATCACATCTAATATTGTAAACAAAACTTTATAAACCTGATTACATTTATCAAAATTTATATAAAGTTATTAAAAACTTTAAATCCAAAAGGTATAAAATACAATTTGTTATATTATAATATATGATTATATACTAAAGTAAATAAAAATGTGATTAAATGAATTTACCTAAGTTCAATTTTTTAATTAAAAAAGAACAGGATTATTATATAAAAATAACAAATAACATTTTAGATTTTAAAATAGAAAATAAATTTTTATTGTTTTGTTATCTTCATATGTGTATTTTTTTAGATTCATCTATAATATTTTTATCAGATGACATAGACCGTTTAGATTCATTATGTTTAGAACTATCTCAAATGTTTCCATTGGGATCAAAAATATTTGCTATAAATATATTTCCTATCATAAATTCTAACTATAAAATTTTGGGAATTGAATCTAAAAATTTAACTAAAAATATTAATTTAAATAACGAAAAAGAAATAATATTCATATCAAGATTTAATTGTTTTAATGAATATAAAAAAAACGAAAGATTAGTACTTTCTGGAATTGCCTCTTATTCTTTTATAAAATCTAATATTAACAATTTTTTAAGAGTAGGTTTAGATAAATCATCAGTTTTTAATTCAATAAATAAAGTTAGTTCAATAATATATATAAATTCAGAAAATTTCGAAATTTATGAGCTTTCTTGGTTAAGTAAAGGTGAAATAATCTCTGGAAATACAATAAATAATTTAGATATGTTTAGTATTAGAAAATTAAATATTAATTCCTCTAATATTCCATTTGATTCAAAAATCCTTCAGAAATATTCAAAAATACGCGGATCAACAAAAGATTACACCAATAATTATTTCAAAAGTAAGCTTGCAGAAACAAAAACATTAAATTTTTTAGAAATATTTAAGTTTAATTCATTTATTAATTTTTAGTTACCTTTCTCCAATTTTTTTAGTTAATATTTGCGAAGCAATTTCAGCAGGATTCATTATATTTATTTTAGAG
>JAVYRW010000036.1:0-6908 GCA_038730205.1 Candidatus Micrarchaeaceae archaeon
GCTTTCAAGAGATATCTCCGGCAATGGTCTACTGGCATCCTAATGGCCATACTGTATATAGAGAACTTACTAGATTAATGAGGGAGCTTGAGTTCAAATATGATTATCTAGAAACTAGCACTCCTGTGGTAGCTAATCTAGCACTTTGGCAAGTTAGTGGTCATTTGGAACATTATAAGGATAATATGTTTATGTTTGAAACTGAAGCTGGAGATCATGGGCTAAAACCAATGAACTGCCCTTCAACAATAATGATATATAAATCTAAAAAATGGAGTTACAGGGAGCTTCCTTTCAGAACTGCTACTTTCGATAAAATATACAGGAGAGAGTTATCAGGAGTAGTAAGTGGTCTATTACGTGTTCAAGAACTTACACAAGATGACGGGCATATTTTTTTAAGAGAAGATCAATTACAAGATGAAATATTTAATTTATTAAAGATGGTAAAAGAAACTTATGATATTTTTGGAATGGAGTTCAAAGCAAATTTATCAACAATGCCAGATGATCATTTAGGGGATGAAAAACTCTGGAAAAATGCTGAGAATATACTTAAGAAAGCACTGGAACAAAATAATATAATTTACGGTTTAAAAGATAAAGACGGAGCATTTTATGGTCCTAAAATAGACTTTGATGTGATTGATTCTATGGGAAGGAAATGGCAGTGTGCAACAATACAATTAGATTATCAATTACCTATAAGATTTAATCTTGAATATACTGGTGAAGATGGTCTTTCAAAAACACCTATTTTAATTCATAGAGCAATATTAGGTTCTTTAGAACGTTTTACTGCCGTTATGGTTGAGCATTATCAGGGCAAATTTCCTACTTGGCTTTCGCCTATACAAGTTAGAGTTATGTCTATATCTCAACAATCAAATGAATATGCAAAGAAAATCTTTTTAGAATTAAAAAAATATGGTTTCAGAGCAGAGTTAGATATCTCAGATAGAACTTTAGAGTATAAAGTACGAGAAGCAATAACAATGAAACTTCCTTACTCTATAGTTCTTGGAAAGAAGGAAGAAGAAGCATCAAAGATAACTGTAAGATCAAGATCAGGAAAACAAAAGTTTAATGTTGATTTGTCTGAATTCATAGCCAATATAGAAAAAGAGATAAAAGATCGTTCAAAAGAACTATATTATTAAAAAATAAGAATAAAAAAGAGAAAAGAAATCAAACTCTCATTATCAGTTAAGATCAGAGGATATCTCTATTGCAAGTTTTTGTTGAGATATATGTCTTTCAGAGAAAAACACTAAAAAATAATTGCTTTTATATCCATACAACAATGTTATGTTTGATCTACTGCTTCCAAATCCTGCATAATTATACAACATAACATTTTGAGTTAAATTTGTTGCATCAAATCTTGTGTAACTAAAAGAAGGTATTCTAACATAATCCATGAATAGATTTGTCGTTTTTGTATTCAAAATGAATTATTCTGTGTCAGTTTTATTAAGTGTACTGTTAAAACTTTGAAATGTAATATTATATGTTACCATAAACTCTTGTGTTATATTAAATTCTGTATATGTTGAGTTACTAAAAAGAGTCCTGTCATCTATAGAATTAATATTAGGACCTATGTAAACTTTTGATGTATATACTACTACTTCCTAGAAGTTATTCTAATTGAGTTTTTGTTAAGTAAACATTGCTAGTTGGTTTTGTGTTGTTTCCTTGTATTATTTGGGTTGTGTTTGTTGTAGTCGCAGTACTAACCTTATTTAAACTATTCGGTATTGATTTTTGTGCTTGCCAAAGTAGTTGTTACGTTGTTAGATATTTGTGTTTTATTATTCATAAGTATAAAGGTGACAACTATTATAACTAGTATAAGTATACTTCCTATTCCTATAAAAATATCTTAGATTTTATATAATCAATAAAATTCTATCTCAAAACATTTAAATAGATTTTGTGATTATTTCTACTGTGTTTATAAATTGCTGAATTTTATGGATAAACTTTCAATCATAGTTGATAACAGAGAAAGAAACTATGAACTTTTAGATCAATTATCACAATACAATATCAAACTATCATTCAAACAACTCCCAGTTGGAGATTATATAATTTCAGATAGAATGTGTGTAGAAAGAAAGACAGTAAATGATTTTGAAAATTCAATAATTGATTCTAGAATATTTGATCAAGCTGAACGTTTAAGTAAAAGTTTTTCAAAACCAATTCTAATACTCGAGGGAAATATTGATGATGCAAAGTTAGGTAGAAATGTTATTTTAGGAACTATACTTTCTCTTTATAGAGAGTATAATATACTGATAATAAATTCATATTCTCCTGAGGAGACTTCCTATTTATTGTCTAGATTTGTAGAAAAAGAACAAAACGAACAAAAAAGAGAACCTAAATTATCTGGCATAAAGAAAAATAGGTCCGAATTAGAGTTACAAATTATGATTTTGTCCTCTATTCCTGGAATAGGTACTAAAACTGCAAGAAATATGTTGTCATATTTTAAAAACATAAAAAATATAGTAGACGCAACTCCTAAAGAACTGATGAAAATAGAAAAAATAGGCAAAAAGAAAGCAGAAAAGATAAATTCGTTGTTAAACAAACCTTTTAATGAGATAATTTGATATGAAATTCTTTAAAACTTTATTAATCAGTGGTGAAGAGGAATTATTTATAAAAGCTAAAGGTCTAACTACTCTAGCAAAAAAATCAAACGATGAGTTAGGAAAACTAATAAATAAAAAATCTTCATATACAAAAATATCAAATTTAAAGAAACGTTCATCAAATGAATATTTTTTATTATCCCATTTAATAACATCAGGTTCTATAGCACCTAATTTAATTGACGATATGTTATTACTTTTAAATAAAGAGGAAAATATACTTGAATCAATATTCAAAATTTCAAGACAATATATTCGTTATACTTCTAAAGATAAAAAAATAAATGAATATTTAGGTAATGTGCTTTTATCTTTTAATAATTATGCAAAAGACTCAATAAACTTACTTTCAAAAATGCATGAATCAAAAACTTTATCACAAATAAAGATTTATCGATCAAAAATCAAAGAGATAGAAAACGAAGGTGATATGTTACGCGACTCAATACTTGACTTTGCTTACTCTTCAGATACTGATTTCAAGCTTTTTTATCATATAATAGATCTGGCTTACATGTGTGATGATGTATTAGACGCGTGCGAAGATGCTTCAGATTTATTTTTGAGTATAATGTTGTCTATTTTATCTTAAATATTTCAAAACATCGTTTAAAATCATATCCTGTAGTATGTATTTATTAATCTTACCTTATATAATTAATAAGTTTAAGTTGCATTAACGTAAAAAATTTAAAAAAGGATTGAGTAAATGAATTTCAATATAAACTTTACACTAATTTACTTCAAAAATACAGTAAATATATCCTCACAACGATGATGTAGCTTTGCAGTTGTGATAAAAGTGAATCATACAATAAAGGAAGCTAATCTAAAGAAAAAGTTAGTTGAACTTTTATTTTCACTTAAATCTTCATTTGTAGTCGTAGAAGGTAAACATGATTTATATACATTGAATAAAATTGGTATAAAAGCACATACATACGAAAGCGTAATGAGATCAAAAACGCTACCATCAAATGAGGTAATACTTCTTTTTGACAATGACAAAAGAGGGAAAGAACGTGAGGAACAGTTGTCTTCTTTTCTTTCATGCGAAAATATTAAGATAAACAACTCAACTGGAAAATTATTATTAAAAATACTAAACACCGTTCATGTAGAAGGAATTATAACTCCTATAGAACGGATATTTGAAAACGTGATATAAATGGCAAAAACTTATTTAGACATAGTAAAATACATGGTAGAAGCTAAGTTTTCTATAACAGGAATGGTTGACAAACCAGATATAATAGGGGCTGTATTTGGTCAGACTGAGGGCCTTTTAGGCGACGATCTTGATTTAAGAGAACTTCAAAAAAGCGGAAAGATAGGAAGAATAGAGATAGATTTTCAACAATCTAATAATAAAAGTTTTGGAAAGTTATATCTTCCAGCTTCTTTAGATAGAATAGAAACATGTATACTTGCAGCAGCTGTAGAGTCTGTAGATAGAGTAGGTCCTTATGAAGCTACATTTTCAGTAGAAAAGGTAGAAGATACAAGATCAGAAAAGAGAAGAAAAATACTTACAAGAGCTAAAGATTTAGTCAAGTTGCTTTTGAATACTGAGATTCCTGACAGCAAAGAACTTAGCGAGATGGTTCAATCAGAAGTACGTACTAGTGAAATAACTACATTCGGTCCAGAGAAATTACCTTCAGGTCCAGAAGTAGGAAAGAGCCCAGAATTAATAATAGTAGAGGGTCGTGCAGATGTACTTAACTTACTTAGAAATGATGTTACTAACGTTATAGCCGTAGGTGGCGCAGCCGCTGTTCCTAAGACTATAATAAGTTTATGTAAAGAGAAAGAGGTTACTGTTTTCTTAGATGGAGACAGGGGCGGAGATATGATACTAAAAAACATAGCTTCTGTAACAGATGTTGATTATGTAGCTAAGGCTCCTGATGGAAAAGAAGTAGAAGACTTAACTAGAAAAGAAATAATAAAAGCTATGCGAACAAAGATACCTCTCGATCAGTATCATCCTGGTTATAGACAAAAACAAGAACAATACAAAGAAAAAAATAATTTTGAAGAAGAAAATTCTTCAGATTTAAAACAGGAACAACCACAAAAACTTTATCAAAGACCAGAACGTGAACAATCCGGAAGACCAAAATTTGAACAAGAGTTTAGGCATGAATATAAAACTAATAAATCGGAAGTTAAAATAGAAAATAGTTCATTAAATGATCTTGATGATGTAGCTCCTGAGCCTATTAAAAAAGAGGCTGAGCAGGAACACCAAAAACCCGTATTAGAAAGTATGGTATTAAATGAATATCTAACTGGACTTGACGCACTTTCTGGTTCATTAAGAAGTAGATTATATGATAGCACAGGAAATATGATTAAAGAAGTTCCTATTAGAGATCTTCTTTCATCAGTACAATCATCTTCAGGCGTTCATGCAATTGTTCTTGATGGAGTAATAACACAAAGATTGGTTGAACTTGCAATACAAAAAGGAATAAAAGCAATTTATGGTTTAAGAACAAACCCAATGCCTAAGAAGCATCAAGAGATACTGCTTTACACAAAGGAACACGGTACAGAGTAATCTTGCAACAATAAGTATTAAAACTGCGCTAACCATACTATATGGTTACTTTTGATTATTTTGCGTTGTGGAAGTTACTGTCATGGATTAATTATAAAATTTTTATAACTTTATTTTTGTATTTATTTCTCAATTTAGAAAAACTGTTTTAATTCAGATTAAAGTACTTTATCATAGACAGTTCAAACTCATTTAGAACATTCAAAAGTTCTCTTTGATATCTTCAAGTTTATTTTTTTCTATTATTTTTTTAAGAAACACAAAATCTATATTCGTATGAAATATAATGCCTAAAAATATCAATAGCATCCTTCCCGCCTTTACGTTATTTCTGTTAATAAATGCACCTAGCTTAAGCAAAAGGAGAATTTTAGGTCTAAGGACTTCAAATCCCTCCCATATCATTGTATTTTATAAAATATCTTTTAATTAAAAGCTCAATATTGAATAATCGGAAAGATAAATATCTATATCGAATCCATCCTCGAGCTTAATTTCATATTTTTTAAGTCGTTCATTTTTATTAAGCATGTATTCTTTCTGAAGTTCATTCAAAGTGCTATACTGTATTATTATATCAATATCTTTTGACTTATGTAGTTTCGTATAAAGATAAGCCGTCCATTCTTCTACTTAAATCAGAAAATCCTTTATAAATAATTTCTTTGCAAGGAAAAATAAAGTTCTTTCAAAGTAAGAAGTGCATAGAAAAATATTTATGTATGGATAACTATTCAATATTGTTATACTGGTGTTATTTTTGGGCGTAAAAAAAGTTACAGACAAAATACATATTCAACAAGGTCATGAAAAACATCCATCAACAAATATTTTATCCGATTTCATATTAGGCAGCCAAGATGGTCTTGTAAATGTTCTTGGAATAATCCTTGGAATATCCGCGGCTACCACTGATATACGGCTTATATTTGTTGCAGGACTTGCTGCTTTAGGTGCAGAATCAATTTCAATGGGAGCAGTTGCATACACATCTACTCTAGCAAGGCGCAAATACTATTTAAAGGAAAGGGAAAGAGAACTGCTTGAAATGAAGGAAGTTCCTAAAATAGAAAAAAACGAGATAAGAAATATACTAAAAGAATGGGGTTATTCTGGAAAAGAACTTACAGAACTTACAAATAAGATAACTGCAAATCCAAAAGCAATGCTTGAGTTTATGATGTCTTTTGAATTAAAACTTTCTCCCGTATCAAGAAAACAGCCACTTAAAAGTTTTGCTATAGTTATAACAGCAACTATTTTTGGTTCAATAATACCTCTTATTCCATTTTTATTTATAGGAAATATACATACTGGGGCAATTGCTGCATTAATATTAAGCGCAGTTGTACTTTTTGGAATAGGTTATTATGAAGCAAAGAAAACCATAGGCTCTTTATGGAGAAATGGTCTCCAAATGGTAATAATAGGAATCTCAGCAGGGATAATAGGTTATATTATTGGATACTTTGTAGGCGCAGTACCTATCTAACCTTGTTTATTTGTCTAATTTTTTAACTACAATAGTAGCTAAGATTAATTCTATAATTGCCAAAATAAAAATATACAAAATACTTATTAATAATATAATTGTTAGTAATACGTTTTACATAATAATGTTTATTCATAAAACTCAACTAAGAAGGTGGTACTTTTAAAGTAGATCGGTAAAGTTT
>JAVYRW010000037.1:0-6843 GCA_038730205.1 Candidatus Micrarchaeaceae archaeon
TATTTAATTCATGGGCTATTTGATTAAGTGCTTTTTCTTCTTTATTTATTCTTGTGCCATATGAATTTACTTTATTTTCTATGCCATAAATAAGTAACTCATGATACTTTTTAATAGAACGTAAATCTCTTGCTTTTGAAGTCAAACCAATAAGAATTATATCAGTTATCTCCGGAGTAAATATATTCTGGTAACCTACTGCTAACTTTTCAATAAAAGTAAGATAACTTCTTAGTTCAGGAGTAGTCATATGTTTTGAATTGGAAATTATATTTTGCATACATATTGCTTCATAATCTAAATTTTTTAATAAAACTTCCATCTTAGCAACATGTTCATCTAATAGTTGCAATGAAATAGCAGATTTAGGATCAGAATTTTCTAATAATTTACCACGCCATGTTTCTTTTATAACTCTCCTTAAAGCTTCACCCTCAAATGATGAGGTTGATTGATTTATTGGTTTTTCAGCGTGAATTATATTTGACATTTATATAACACTCTATAGAGAGATAAAACTTAAATCGCTTTTTTTATCAAGTTTAACAAAGCCAGTTCTTTCAAACTGAACTACTTCGCCTTCAGATAATGATTCTGCATAGCTTTCTACATAACCTTCCTTTATAATTATACTTTCATTATTGAATTGATCGCCATTAAGCAAATTTCTTACCTCATACAACTTACATAGTAAGAGATTCCCGTAATTTACCCATTGTAATTTAGGACTCGTTGATTTTTTTTCATTATATCTTGCGATTATAACTTCCTTATCTATGCTTTCTATTGTTACATCAAACAAATCCTTAAATCTCAAATCTCCATTTACAATTAAGTTATTTGCATCATACGTATTTATAAAGAATATGTTACTTAACGTGTAGCTTCTGTAACCTAAATCAGTAGTAGGATGTAACTTCAATTTTATATTTTTTTTATCGACAGGTATACCTTTTACTTCTATTTTTAATGGTGAATCAATATAAAAAAGTCTTTTTGTTTGATAATCTAAAATTTTTTTATTTTCGTCTAATAACATACTTATATTTACGTTACTTTCATTTTTTTTCATTCCAAATCTTAAAGAAAACTCTTTAATTGCTTGCGGTTTAACGCCTCTTCTTCTTAAACCTGCTATTGTTACTAATCTAGGATCATCGTAACCCCAAAGTAGACCTTGCTTTACTAATTCATTTATTTTTCTTTTTGAAGTTAGATTATCTTTTATTTCTAATCTGCCTACAGTATGTATTCTTGGTTTTCTTAAATTTAAAGCATCAAGTAAATAAAAATAAAGCTCATCCATAAGTTCAAATTCTTTGCTGCGTATTACATCAGTAACTCCTTTTATAGAGTCTATTATTGGGGTATTAATCGCATATGTTGGCCAAACAGTATATTTATTTCCTTGACGATAATGTTCTACATCTTTTATTCTAAAAAGAGTAGGGTCTCTCATTGTGGTGTTTTGAGCTTTCAAATCATAATTTAATCTCATTATTATATCTTCAGAATTAGTCCCTTTGAGCATTTCTCTCCATTTATCCATATTCTCGTATATAGCTTGATTTTTATGTTTACAATGAACACCATCTGATCTACTTTTTTTAACATTTTCTGGAGAACAACTACAAGCATATATTTTACCCATAGATATTAATTTTTCTGCATATGAATAAATTAACTCAATATTATCGCTTGCGTAGTACTCTAATTCATAATTTATACCTAACCACAAAAGATCTTTTTTTATTTCATCCACGTATTCTTGTTTTTCTTTTTCGGGATTTGTATCATCAAAATAAAGTGCAAGTTTACCTTTATATACATCTGCAAACTCCCTCTCAGTAAATGCAACTTTTGCATGTCCTATTTGCATGTAACCATTAGGTTCTGGAGGAAATCTGGTCATAAAATTATCAAATTCAGCCCCTTCAATTGAAAAATTATGTTTAGCACTTTTTTCTGCTTTTTCTTGAGCTTCTTTTTTAAATTCTTCTAAAAATACCATTGATTCTTTTTCTAGTTCTTTCTTGGATAACATGTTTATTTCAAGAATTTCTTTATCTAAATATTGTGAAAGTGTTTTTATTTCAGATTTTAATTCTGGAAATTTAGAAAAAACTTTACTTATAACACTTTCTTTTTTTGCTTTACCATAATCTAATGCATTTTTAATAATTAATTTATGTATCTCTTTCTTTTGTATTTCTGTAAACATTAAGAATCACTTTTTGTAATACTTGATTGATAAACCGTTCCATTTTTATAAACTAAAACAGCTACATCAACTGGAACAAGTAATGAATTAGATGGTACTGAAACATTTAAATAAATCTCTCGAGTATTGTTTGGAAGCAATATAGGAAATACTTCTGGTTTTCCTACATTTCCAGTAGTTAGAGTAAAGTTAACGTATTGTGGCATTGTTAATTGTGCTGTTGCGTTTAAATTTATACACGATAATTCATTAGAGGGCAGTACTGATTTTAAATGATTATATAAAAGTATAGGAGTATATTGGCCTAAATCTATATTAAAAACTTTTTGCGTTTGATAAAATGTTGAAACCGAATTATTACCTTCTAAGGTAGTTAAAATATTAGTTATATTAGCTGAAGTTTGATTAAAATATTTATTACATAAAACAAGTATACTAACAATTCCAGTATAATTTTCTATTAATGCGTTTGAATAACCGTTTAAATATATCGTATTTAAAGGAATAGATGCAGATGTATTGTTAGTACTGACTGATGAAGTTGAGATCTGTAAAGATGATAAAACCGCATAAGATGAAATAAAAATTGCACCTATAAAAAGAGAAAATATGACTTCAATCTTCTTTTTGTTTTCCATTGTATCACACAAACATTTTAATAATAAAGCTATATAATATATAGGCTAAATTAAAAGGCTTTCTGGGACAATGTTGTTTTTGATTGCGTTTTTAAATTTAGAAATTAAGGAGATTTTATGACTTTAAAAGAAGGAGATTTTGTAGAGATAGAGTACAGCATTTGGAGAGGATCTGATAACTCTTTGGTATTGACAACTGAAAAAAAGTTAGCTGAAGAAAATAAGATATACGATAAAGAATTTGTATATAAACCAAGATTAGTAATAATTGGAAAAGATAATATGATAAAAGGAGTTATTGAAGCACTTAAAAATATGAGCATAGGTGAAAATAAAAAATTAGAAATAACACCAGAAAATGCATTTGGTGAAAGAATACAGGAATTAGTTCGTGTTTTGCCTGTTTCGGATTTTAGAAAAAGGGACATGGATCCTTATCCAGGAATGCAAATAGAGATAGATGGAGCAGTAGCAACAGTAATGAGTGTAAACTCTGGAAGAGTTATGGTGGATGCAAATCATCCGCTTGCAGGAGAAAAAATAACGTGTGAAATTAAATTATTGAAAAAATTAGAAACAGTTGATGAAAAAGCAAGAAGTATACTTAATCAGTATGGATTGATGCATGAAAAAATACAGGCAAATAATAAAGAATTAACAGTAAATTTTGGAAGCGAAGTTAAAAAAGATGGAAAATATTTTGTTGATAAATCATCAGCTGTAGATATAATAATGGCAAATCTTCCTGAAATAGAAAAAGTAATTATACAAGAAGAATACAAGAAAAATTTAGATAATAAATAATAATTCTTAATTTTTTATGGTTTATTTATTTTGTTTTTTTTACAGTTTTATTTTAAATATTGAATTTTTATTATTCGTTTATATTTAATGCGTAAGTTCCATTAACTGTAAAGCCTAATTTTTTTGCTATTTCTGATTTTTCTACATTTAAAATAACAATATAACCGTTCCATTTGCTAGTCATATTACTTTGACCGCATATAGGACATTTTTCACCTTGTGAAATTATTACTTTGCAATTACGACATGCTTTTTCCATTTAATCACTTCTTTTTTGTATTATGCGTTAAATTTTTCTTAGATATTTTCTTTTCTTTTGTTTGAGGCTCTTTTAACCATTCAAATTTACCCAATCCATCAGGCCTCATGGTTAATGCTATTTTTGTATCTTTTATATTAGTTTTAAGACTTATGGTAGAAACTTTAGCATAAACAACATCTCCTTTCTTAAGGTTCTTTCCAGATGTTCTTGAAACAAATGCGCTTGATTTTCTATCATAATTTATGAAATCATTTGTTATTTGTGACATATGTACTAATCCATCGATAGGGCCTAATCTTACAAAACAACCAAAATCTACTAATTCAGATACTTCTCCCATTACTATTTCTCCAACATCAAGATTAAAAGTAAGTAAATTGAAGGTTACATTGTGGTGAGTTGACGGATCTCCAGGAAGAATAAAACCATCGCTTATATCTTTTACATTGAATAAAGCTAGAATTATTCCTAGTTCTTTATCTATTGTTCTTTCATATTTTGATCTCAATATTTGAGTTGCAGTAGTTTGTATATCCTCCCCAAAATTGCTAGGAGGTATGCTTATTGTATCTTTTATAGTATGTGTATAATACAAAATCTCACCTAAGGGTTAAAATTATAATACTATTTAATAGTAAAATAATTTAAGCTTATCGTTACCTTAATTTTCCTGTTTTAGTTATGCTGATTACCCCTACACCTAAAGATTTTAATTTTCTTTTAAGTTTTATATCATTTGTACATACTAAAACATTACCTTTTAAAGATTTAGATAATATCCATGAATCTACATATTGATTAGAGTTATCTATAATTAATTGCATATTTTGTATAATATTTATGGCAATACTTGCTTCTATCTTTAATTTTTTTGAAGACAAAGAAAATTTTTTTAACTCTCTTATAACTCCTTTTGAAATTAATATTTTTAAATGAGAATATTCTTCGTTTTCTAACAATACTTCAAAAATATTTTTATTATATTTTAAACCAAATAGTATCGCATTTGTATCAACAATGATTTCTTTAGTTTCCATGCAAAAATATTTATAACAAACCATAATAAAATACTATCTAGGCTTGTTTTATGGATTTAGATATGTATGCAGAAGGACTTTTACAAAGTTATGAACACCCAATCAATAGAGGTATTATTGAAAAACCAGAAATAGAAAGACACGAAGAAAATATATCTTGTGGAGATAAAATAACTGTTTATTTGAAAATTAAAAATAATAAAATAGAGGATATAAAATTTGATGGAACTGGTTGTGTTATATCAATGGGTTCTACGGATATATTAATAAATGAATTGAAAGGAAAAGATATTAACGAACTTGAAAAATTTAAAAAAGAACAACTCCTAAAGATACTTGGAATCGATCCTGGACCGGTAAGGATGCACTGCGCTACTCTTTCTTTAAGAGCAATTAAAAAAGGTATTTTTGAGTACCTTAAAAAAGAACCAGATCAAACTACAAAAGAACTATAAAGTAGCATATTTGATTTTATCAGATAAAACAATTCATCACTGATCAGAAATACCTCGTTTCATCACAGATAAAGTTAGTACTTTAAAAATAAATAGTTTCCTATCAATCAAATGACATAAATAAATATTAGTGGAAAAATCTAGAAAGATTAATATATCTTAATTTTAGATAAACTAATGGGATAAAATGGGTAATGGGCAGGAGCTCAGATCTAGTTTAGATTTAAATGGAAATAAAAAATTAGAGCCTCATGGGTATAAAAACAAAAATGAAACAAAGGAATCGAATACCATATCTGAGATTTTAAAAAAATTAAATAGAACTATAAAAACATTTGCAATAGTAACTCTAGGTACTCTTGCAGTATCAAACATTTCGAATGATTATAGTTATGGTGCAGCATTTCAGAAATACTTTTATGTTTTGCCCACTTTAACAAGAAAAGATATTAAAGTAAAAGAAAATTCTATTTATGTAGATGGTAAAAAATTTAAATTATTTGAAAAAAATATTTATTATTATCCAAATGGAACGAGAAATAAACCTTTTACAATTCAACAAAAAGGTATAATTAATAGAGAATATGGAGATCCTTCGGACGGAATTGCAGATATAAATTTTATGCTTATGCAACAAGTTAAAGCAGACTGGAAAGAAAATTCACCTAATTACTCAGCAAATTTGGATAGTAGTATAGCAAAATATAAAGGCTTAGGGTATTATTGTTTCCAAGTTGGTATTTCCTTACCTTATACAAATACAAAATATAATAGTGGTGAAAAAATACTTTATTTTGAGACACCTAAACCGGTAAATTATAAAGAATTTTTAGTAGATATAAATGTTTTATACAAGATCAATAAAACAAATGCACAATTTTATGGAGATTCAAATAAAGTATTCGTTAAGAGATTTATTCAAGATGAGGACTATCTTCATGGCTTAATGTATGGTACAGGTGTTGGTTACTCGAAGGTAGGAAATTTAAATTATAGATATTTCATATTTGGTAAATACACATATGTAGAGCTACCTGAAGTAAAAATAATAAAATTTTCAGATAAAAATAAATTTTCAGATGTACCACTATTTAAAATAAAGAACTTGTTAACTGTTTATAAAGAAGTCCCATTAGCATATCAAATACATTATATTCCAGGATATGGAGATGGTACAAAATCATTTCCTTTTAAGATGAATTCGAGCAGTACTTGGAGAGGACCCGGATATTATTATTTTCCAGGAATTAAAGGAGCATTTATTCCTAGATTTAGAACATTAAATAAAGTTTATAATGAAAAATATTTGAAAAAAATTTATAATAAAGTATATAGTAAAGATTATAGTAAAAATTTAATGTCTTATAAAAATATGATATATTCTGGAGTAATGATAAAAGGTAAAATGTTTTTTTATTCAGAAAGT
>JAVYRW010000038.1:0-6465 GCA_038730205.1 Candidatus Micrarchaeaceae archaeon
AATAAAATCAATAATAAATAAAAATAATAAAACACAAAAGGTATTAGAATTAACTCCAAAATGTAAAAACTTATCAAAAAAATTTAAATCAGTAATTAAAGAGTATATAAACTCTTTAAAAGAACTAATGGTTGAAATGAATGAATGATATAGCTGTAGATATTAAAAATATTAAAAAAACGTTTGGAACATTTCAGGCGGTTAAAGGCATTTCTTTTAGTATAAAAAAAGGAGAAATATTCGGCATTTTAGGCCCTAACGGCGCAGGAAAAACTACGACATTAAATATGATATTAGGATTATTAAAACCTACTTCCGGAAGCATTACTATAGAAGGTTTAGACAATGTTAAAGATTCTATAAAAGTAAAACAGTTAATTGGTTTTATGACACAAGAAACCGTTGTTGACGGTTATATTTCTGCAATAGATAATTTAAATATTTTTGCAAAATTATATCATGTCCCAGAAAACGAAATTAAAAAAAGAGTAGATAAAGCATTAGATGATGCGAATCTTAAAGAATTTGCAAATAGACCTGCTGGAACATTTTCTGGAGGAATGCAAAGAAGACTGAATTTAGTAAAATCTATGTTACAAGAACCTAGTATACTTATATTGGATGAACCAACTACTGGTTTAGACGTGCAAAGTAGAATAGGCATGTGGGATAGTATAAAGAAATTAAATCAAAAAGGAATCACTGTAATATTAACCACGCAATATTTAGAAGAATCAGATGCTTTATGTGATAGAATAGCAATAATAGATCATGGAGAAATAAAAGCCATAGGTACGGCCTCACAGCTAAAAAGAATGGTTTCTGAAGGAAATATTTTAGAAATAACACTTAATCCTAATGATATAGAAAAAGCTAAAAAAATTATATCTAGTAAATTTAAAATAAACTTGGAAACTCAAGGAGATAAAATAAGAAGTAACATAGAAAAGAATTCTATGGAGATATCAATTAAAATAGCACAAACATTAGAAAAAGAAAAAATCAATGTTCTTGCTTACAGCGTTCATTTACCTACTATGGATGATGTTTTTATAAAATTAACCGGTTCTAGTTTTAGAGATAGTACATCCTCAGAAAATGTAGCATCAAAAGCAAGATTCAGAAGGTAATCAAATGACACTTTTTAATGATTCATTAACAATTGCAAAAAGAGAAATGTTAGTCTTTAAAAGCAATCTTAGAACTAATATAATTAGGTCATTAATGTTTCCATTAATAATTATTTTATTTTTTGGAAATTTAGGTAACTCAATATCTAATGTTCCTATTGCAGTTGTAAATTTGGCAAACAATCAAATTTCAAATCAATTTATTAATTCTTTACAAGGTCAAAATATTATAAATATAATAGCATTAACAAATCAAGAAAATGCTTTATCATTGTTGCAAAACGGCGAAGTAACTGCAATTGTTACTATAACCTCCTCATTTCCTGAAAATCAAAACGGTAATCCTTCTGTATATATTTATTATTCTAATAGTGAATTTAGTACAGTTAGTGCAATACTACCTTTTATAGAAAATACAGCTTCGAGTTTTGGAACATCAATACAACAAAAACAACAACAAACAGCACCAATAATTTCATCAAATCCAACATCAGGCGCATCAAGCAATTATCGTGATTTTATTATTGCGAGTGTAATAATAATGGCAACAGCATTTGGTTCAATTTTTGGTAGCGGTTTTTCAATAATAGTAGATAGACAATTAGGGACTATAAAATCATTTTTGGTTGCACCTATAAATAAAGATGCTATTTTATTAGGAAAACTTCTTTCTGGTACAATACAATCATTATTATACGGTTTTCTTGCATTATGTTTAGGTTTTGTTTTTGGTGCAGGAATAGCTATGGGGGCTATTGGATTATTATGGATAATAGCTTTAATATTTTTTGTATCATTATCATTTAATGCTCTTGCTTTAATTGTAGCATCAAGAATTAAAACAGTTGAGTTATACGCAATAGTTGCACAGGCAATAACACTTCCAACATGGTTTCTTTCAGGAGCATTTTTCCCAACATCATCATTTCCATCTTTTATACAACCTTTTAGCGTTGGCGATCCATTAACATATGCTACTAGTGGAATAAGAGATGTAATGCTTTCCGGTTATTTTCCACTAAACCATATAATAATTGATTTTAGTATAATGATTGTTTTTTCATTAATAATTGTTATAATGAGTTTTAGACTATTTAAAAACACTATAGATTGATGTGATATATATGATAAAAAGTGATAAAATGAAAAAAATAATAAGTATAGGATTGCTATACGCTCTGATTACATTGTTTATACCGAATATTATAGGTGCACAAAGTATAAACAATGCTTTATCTGTTACTAACCTTCAGATATCTCCAAATCCAATATTGGCAGGATCTCAAATACATTTATCATTTCAAATATACGATTCATATTCCTCTGAACTAACAAATGTAAATTTACAATTGCAAGGTTCATATCCTATACTTAATTTTTCCCCAACTAACTCATATTTAATAAATGAAATGTCACAAGGAATTTACGGAGGTTCTAGTTCATATTTTAATTATAATATAAATATACCAAAAAGCACTCCCTCAGGAACATACGTTTTGAATATATTAGCTACTTATCAAACAACACAAACAGTTTCAGGAGGCACCGAAACAATAACCGGTTCTTCAGTTATACCAATAACTTTTTATGTTAGCGGAGCTCCAAATATAACTGTAACTTCAGAACCAGGAAATATAAATCCCGGTCAAAATTTTGAAGTTTCCTTAAATGTATTAAATTCGGGTTATGGTTCAGCAAAAAATATAACCATATCCTTATTAAATAATTCAGAGTTTATTCCTATAGGTGCAAAATCATTTAATATTGGTTATCTTGGACAGAGTTCTTCTGATCAATTAACTGCAACTTATAAAGCAAATAATTTTATAGAAAATGGAACATATTCTATCCCAATTCAAATATCTTACCATGCAATAACAGGTACAAAATATACCCAAAATCAAAATCAAAGCGTAAGTGTGTTAATTAATAACCCAAACATAGTAGTAACAGTAGAATCTGAACAACCTCAAACTCTATATAAAGGCTATAATCAAAGTTTAGTTTTAGGAATTACAAATATAGGTACAGGAACTGCTGAAAATGTTAGTTTAGGATTCTTTTCTGGAAAAGGTATAAATGTTTTGAGTTCCGTTTCAAATTTTTTCATAGGAAGTATCTCACCGGGTCAAACGGTACAAGAATCTTTACTTATATCTGCATCTAATTTTGGTTCAAGTAATTCTTCGTTTTACTCTTATCTAAAATATTTGTCATCTAATTATAAATCAATTTTTGAAAAAAATCAAACTATACCTATAAATGTAGCATCTTCATCTACATTTAATATAACAAACGGCACCTATTCAATAACTCCTGGATCTACAGCCGTTCCTTTAAATCTTATAATAACAAATACTGGGAATATAAACGCAGAAAATATACAGTTATCATTACAAAGTAATTACCCTATAACACCAGTAACCAGCTCTTATTACATTTCATCTTTATCACCTGGACAAAGTGCAAATGTAAGTTTTGAGGTAAGTGCAGATAGCAATGCAAATTTAGGAACATATCCAATAACAATATATGAAACTTGGAAACAGCCTAACGGAGCAGTAGAACAAGCATATTCTGGTACAAATGTATATTATGCAACCATTACTAATGGTTCTAGTAACAATTCAGAACAATTTGTAAATATAGTAATAGTAGTAATTGTAATTATAGTGCTATTTACAATATACCGTAGAATAAAAACATCAAAAAAGAAAAAATAATTTAAATTTTATTTTTTTATTTTTTAATAAAATTCAGTATTTTTGAATGTTCCACTACTCTAATTATTAGAGAAAGATTTATAAACTATATATACATTATTTATTCGGCGACAGTTATGGATAAAATTATAGAAGAGTGCTTAAATCTATCTACAAATCAAAGCGAAGGTTGTTTATTTGTAGTAGAAACAGGAAAAATAAAGTCAAAATATTATAAAGATTATAATCCAGATATATTTAAAAAAAATGGGAAAAGATTATCAGTATTAAATAAAAAAGATAAAGCTACAATTAGACAATTAGCAGCACTCGATGGAGCAGTTATTATAGATAAGAAAGGTAATTTATTACATTACGGTGCAACACTAACCGATTCAGATAAGTTCATTGGACATGGTAAAAGACATGCCTTTGCTTTAGGAACAAGCAAAAAAATTCCAGAAGTAATTTCTATATTAGCAAGTGAGGAGGATAAACACATACGCGCTTTTAAAAGTGGAATTTGTATTTTTGACATTGACTCTTCAACAAAATTATCTACATCTAAAAAACAAATTTTTGCTGATATATTATCAGCTCCAATATCAAAAACGCTTATAGCTTCAGGAATAGCAACTTCAGTATTAACATTAAACCCTATACCTGCAATAATAACAATTAGTGGTAGTTATGTTATTGTGTCCGAAGGCTTTGATAGATTGAAAGCAGCATTTAAGAAAAAAAATTAAATTTATATTGAACCGGATAAAAAATCTGTTTCATTATCTTGTTCATCTATTATATCTATTATTTGTCCCTGTCCTAATCCGCTTGGAAAAATATCAAATTTTACAAGAATTCCAGGATCTTCTACACCATAAACTTCCGCTTTCCAAATTTTTCCTGATTTATCTACATATCTAGCTTTTCTTCCAATTAAATCATTTAAAGAAACTTCAGAAGAAGGTATGACTAATAAATGATTTTCATCTAAAGATGTAACAATTCCGCTTATCATTAAATCATATAATTTATAGCAAGAAAGATATAAAACACTACAAGTTAAATTATGTTTAGTAACTTATTGTTATTTTTATCTGTTCTTTTTAAATATTTAAAATTTAAAAAAGATTGTAAGCCTTTTCTAGCTCTGTTATCATTTTCATTTTTTAAAAGTTCAATTAATTTTAATTTTTCAACTCTTTCTAAAACATGTTCGTTATTTGTTGCGGAAATTCTAACTAATGGTTCATCATCTTTTAATAATTTATACAAAGTAACATCTGAAAGTTTTTCAGGAGCTTTTTTATTAGATATTATCGCTCTTTTAATATAATTTTCTTCTCTTGCAGCTATTTTTTCTACATTTTCTGGATCTAATCTTGAAATTATCTCTTCATTACTTGCAATAGAAGATATTACTTCAGGTTCGTCATTTAAAATATTTATTAAATTATTTAATGGAAGTTTTTTACCAAAAATTTTATTTTCCATACAAATAGCCCTTACTTCCATAGATTTTGAATTTGAATAATTAATTAATTCTTCTTCTGATAGTAAATTTGCAAACATCTCGCTAGAAAGAAGTATTTTTTGAATTTCATACTTTTCAATTTTTTTTAAAAGATCAATATCTTTTTTGCTTAAAAGATTAAATGCGTAAAAGTCATTAAGTACAAAATCTAAACTAGTATCAATTAAATCCAAATTTGTTTTAAAAGATGAAGTTATATCTTTTATTTTTTCAAATATCTTTTTTGAATTACTACTATTAAGACCTTGAATTTTCGAATTCGAACCTAAAAATTCCATAAAATCAATTAAATTTTGATTTTTAGATATAAATAGTTTTGTTTTTAATTATTATTAGCTAATTTAAATTTCTAAATAATTAAATTAATACAAATTTTATGTAATGATAAAAAAAGATAAATATAAATATCTAAAAATAAAATATTTTATAACCCAATGTGATAAAATGGACAAAATAAAGACCAATATACCCGATGTTAATTCTAATAAAGAATCAAAATTAAATGAAATAAAATCAGTTTTAAGAACTAATGAATCAGTAGAAAATCTTTTTAAAAACTATTCTTCAGGAAATATATACAATAAAAATATAAATTTAGAATATGTTGACTTAAAAAATAGAAATTTATCAGGTATTTTTATAACTGAATCTACATTAAAAGGAATGTCATTAGAAAATTTAGATTTAAGTTATAGCGTATTAAACAATACAAAACTAATAGGTACTGATTTATATTCAGTAAATGCATTAGGAAGTAAATTTATAAAATCAAAATTATCAAATGGATACATAGAATTTTCTAATTTTTCTGATTCAGATTTGAGATATTCTTTAATAATACGTACTATTTTAAATGCTTCAAAATTTTTAGATGCCAATCTCTCAAATACAAAAATTATAGAAGCAAAATTTATGAACATAGAAGCTAATCAAGCAAAATTTGAAGGAACACATTTTTTGAATAGTGATATAATTAATAGTGATTTTAGCAATGCTGATCTTACTAATACAATCTTTGAAAACTGTAAATTCATTAATATGGCCATATCTGGCGCTAAAATAGAAGGCGCTAAGGTAATAGGTAAAAATGTAAATATGT
>JAVYRW010000039.1:0-6413 GCA_038730205.1 Candidatus Micrarchaeaceae archaeon
CATTTTTTCGTATACTCTAAATTTTGGAAATTTAAAAACTAATTTAGATCATATTAATTTAACTATATATTAACTATTTTTATTGTAAAAATTATAATGTACTTTATTATTTTAACATATATTTTTTTAGTTTCTGCAAAAATATTAAAGGTCTTGATTTAAATTTATATCAATTATACTTATTTTGTTATTTTTATTAATTATAAAATAAACATTAAATGTAAATAAAATATTTTAAAAAATATCAATGAAAAGTAAACATATTATGTTCATTCAATAAATACGCGCGGACATGGCGGGATTTGAACCCGCAACCCTCGGCTCCGCAAGCCGATGCGCTATCCAAGTTACGCCACATGTCCAAACGAATGTTTTATATACTTTTATTTATTAAACACAATATGCTTTATGAGTTAGTTAATATATAACTTGCTCGATTCATTGTGATTTTATGACAAGATTAGGAAAAATATGTACATCTTGTGGCAGACTTACTGATAGGTATGTTTTATTTAAATGCCCTTCATGTAATAAAGAGGAAATAGTAAGATGTGATGAATGTCGTTTAAATTATACTAAATATAAATGCAAAGCATGTGATTTTGAGGGACCTTAATGGGAGATGTAGCTACAATTTTTAAAGTTTATACAGAAACAGGCAAGGAATTAGAAGTAAGAGACAAAATAATTTCTGACTTAAAACCCAAAAGTATTCAATTAGAAGATGTTGCTTTTGGAATAAAAGTAATAAAAGTTATGTTTATCCATACAGACGAAGAAGGCAGTACTAAATTCGAAGAAAAAATTAAAAGTATGAAAAATGTTACTGAAGTTGAAGTTGCAGATCAAACATTACTTTAATCATTTAATTTTTTATTTTAAATGTTTTTAAAATATTTTTTTTAATATCAAAAGTTCTTATTAAATGGTTATTTGTGTCACAAATATATAAAAGATTTTTACTGTATTTTATTCCGTTAGGCTCAAATAATCCCAAGGTATCGCATTGTTTATCATTAATATTGCAGATGCTCTTTTCATTTTGAGAAATTATAGGTATTGATTTATATTTTTTCAAATCAATATATTTTATCGAATTATTAAAAGTATCTGATATATATAATCCATTTTTTGCTTCACATAAGCCCATTGGATGTTGCAATAATGTTTCTGATAATTCTCCAGTTTTATCTCCGAAAACAAATAACCCTATACCTGCTATTGTACTTGTAAAATTATTTTTTTTAGATAATGTTCTAATACTAGAAGACTCACTATCTGCAACATAAATTTTATTTTTAAAAACAGTAATGCCACTTGGCTGTGCAAAACAACATCTGTCTAAAGAGTCATCTTCAAGATCTTCTATTCCATTTCCTGCAAAATGTGAAACAGTATCTACCATATCATATTTAAGTATCTGATGAGAGCCAGACATTGTTATTAGTAATTCTTTATTATAAATACAAATATCCCAAGGAGAATTTAATTTTGCATCTTTTGCAATATTTTCTTGATTAGTTTTAAATAATCTTCCAAACTCTCCATTTCCTATTTCTAAAGATACTTTTTTATCTTCTAAATTTATTTTTTTAATAACATTATTACCAGTATCTGCTACCATAATTTCTTTTTTGTTTACCCAACAAACACCTTGTGGCATATTAAATAAATTTTGATTTTTATTTCCAAAACTATGTAAAATTTTGCCATTTTTGTCTAAAATTAATACTCTATTATTTCCAGAGTCAGAAATCACAATTTGTTGTGTTTTTTTATTTATATCTATTTTACTAGGGTATCTTAAAATTGACTTATTTTGAAAATTTTTAAATTCTGGACAAAACATTTTTTTTGAAAAAGTATTATCATATTTTTTAATAATCTGTTCTAGCCCATTTTCAAAATTTTTATAAGATATTTCACCTGAGAATTTTGCAATTATTTTGCCAGTAGGATTTATAATTACAAATGTGGGCCATGCGTTCACACCATAAGATTTCCAAATTTTCATATTTTTATCTAAAATTACAGGATGTTTTATTTTATATCTCTGAACTGCTTCATAAACATTATCCCTATTTTTTTCTGTTTTGAATTTTGGAGAGTGTACACCAATAATAACTACTTTTTCATTCTTATATTTATCCTGTATTCTTTCTAAAATAGGGATCATATGTATGCAATTAATACAGCAATAACTCCAAAAATCAAGTATAACTATTCTATTTTTTAAATCACTTAATTTTATATTATTATTGACATTAATCCATTCGGCATCATTACTGAATTCATGTGCTTTTAATCCTGGAATTGAAAATAAGCCAATTTCCATAATCTAATAACAATATAAAGTTATTTAGAGTTTATTTTAATGATTCTCTATTTGCATTAAGATAAACATTTAATAAAAATCGTGTATTTTTATTTTTTTCTAAGTTTTTATTTATAATTTGTAACATATTACTAGAATTAGATTTTCCTTTAAAACAAATTAGTATTTTATTTGCAGTCATAAACCCAGAACCTAAAGAATAAACTTCAAAAAATTTATTTAAAGTACTTATAAACAAATTTTCTGTACCATCCTTTCTCATAGTGTCTATACAATTTATTGATAAAATACCATTTTTCTTTAATGATTTATATGAATTCAATATAAATTCTTCAGTAAGAAATTTATTTGGAATTTTGTCTACTTCATAAGCATCTAAAATAATTAAATCATAAACAGAATTTTTTTGCTTTACAAAATCAAAACCATCTTTTTTATAAATATGAGAATTATTTTTACTATTTTTTATTTCAAAAAATTGTTTATATATTCTAATTACGTCTGGATTTATTTCTACAACATCTATTTTTGTATTCTCAAATAAAGATGTAATTTCCTTTAAAATAGCTCCACCGCCGAGTCCAATCATCAAAATATCTGGCTTTTCAAACGCATAGCATAACGGTGGAAACAGATCCCAATATTCTCCAGAAAATATAGAATTTTTAGCTACTCTAGTTTGAACAACTTCATTAAATCTAAGAGTCTTATATTTTTTATCCTCATTTACTATTATATTTTTTGCAGGTCCTTTAAATACTGACTCTTTTTTTCTAAAAATATTTATAAAACTCATTAAATCTTGTTTTTATTATATAAAAATTAAATATTTATTTTTTAGATTTAGGTAATTGTTTTGCAAAATCTTCTATTTCATCAGCTACTTCATCAAGCGCTTTTAAAATAGATGTTCTTGCATTTTTGCTTGATTTAACAACTAAACGAGGTTGACCTACGTCAGGATGGGTCTTAACTACACTTACAAACTCTATATCACTTTTTTCAGCAAGTCTATCTCTTATAAGATCTGCAATTCCTCTATCTGCATCAATAAGCTCTATAATCATGCTTTTTGTTTCATCCTCAATTATATTTAATTTCATTAAATTCACGTTTTAAGAAGAGATATAAATATATTTAAACAAAAAAGTATATAAACCTCTTTATTATAATTGTTAAAATTTAATAGAAAATTATATACATTTTTTATACTATTGCTTTATATATTTTTGTTAACAAATAGTTATGTTATTTTAACATTTAATATATTATAAAATTTATAAAATTAGAGTGAGTAAATGTCAAATGTGCTTGAAGCAGACGGTTCAAAACTTATAGAAAAAGTTGCAGAAAAACTTAAAAGTTCAGGAGTAGAAAAACCTGATTATTTAGATTATGTTAAGTCAGGAGCGGGTAGAGAAAGAGTTCCAGAAGATGAAAATTTTTGGTATATAAGATGTGCATCAATCTTACGACAAACATATTTAAATGGCCACATAGGTGTTTCACGTTTAAGATCAAAATATAGTAATCGAAAGAAACATGTAGTTCACAGAAGACATTCAATAAGATCGGGAGGAAGTATAATAACGGATGCGTTTACTGCTCTAGAAAAAATAGGTTATGTTAAAAAAACAACATCAGGAAGAGAAATAACACCTAAAGGTCGTTCATTTTTAGATAAACTAGCTGGAGAGGTAATAAAAGAAGGTGCATAAAGTTGCCAGAAGCGCAAGAGCCTAATGATGAAAGAATAAGAAAAGAACTCTCGCGACGTATGAAAGTAATGCAAATCGAACAACAAAAAAGAGAAATAGCAAAAAAATTTACCACTAACGAAGCTTATGAACGTTTAATGAACGTAAGAATTTCAAATAAAGAACTTTACGACCAGCTTATTAATCTTATAGTAAGTATGGCACAGGGAAATAGAATAATAAATAAATTAACAGATGAACAATTGAAAGGTATACTGGCTAAATTAACATATAAGCCAGAATCTAAAATAGAATTTAAACATAAATAAGAAATAGGTTTTAAAATGGGTAAAAAATCAGCTAAGAAAAAACAAATGCTTGGAAAGAAATTAAAGCAGAATAGGAGAATACCTATTCTAGCCGTATTAAGAACTCATAGAAGGGTTCAGTTTAATAGATTTCAAAGAGATTGGAGAAGAAGAAAGTTAGGTCTAAAGGGTTGATTTAATGGCAACACAAATTACAAAAACAATAGCACTAAGAAAAAAATTAGTAAAAATACATGAATCAAGGAGATTAAAACGAGCAGTTACTTATTTAAAAGAAGATATAGCCCGTTATACGAAATCTGATTATGACTCAATAAGATTATCTGGGGAATTAAATGGCTATCTTATGCAAGATGTTGCAAAAAAAATGTTACCTGTAACAATAGTAATAACAAAAGAAGGCGAAATAGTAAAAGTAGATTTGACTCCAGAAGTAAAGAAATCACGTTCAAAACCTACACAAACAATTCAAAAATCTAAAGATTTAGAAGACTCAAAAAAACAAGACGATAAATCATCAAAAATACAAGAAAAACAAAAATTCAAAGAAGAAAATGTTTCTGAAAAAACAAAATCAAAAAAAGAAATAAAAACTTCTGAAGAAAAACCTAAAATATAGGTTTTAAAGTATGGGAGTAGGTCAACTATCAATACATGGCGATGAGTTTATAGGTGCTTACTGCATCGTCTCAGATTCAGTATGTATTACCGGTTCAAAACTTAAAAAATCTGATTCTGAACTTTTTGAGAAAGTATTATTAATAACTCCTACACATCTTAGTGCTTCAGGTTCCGATTTAATTGGATTATTTGGCAGGGCTAATAAAAATGGCATACTTCTTTCCAATTCCACATATAATTCAGAATTTAAAAATTTTAAAAATCATTACAAAGACATAACTGTAGAAATTTTAGAAAGCGATCTTAACGCAATAGGTAACAATATTTTAGTTAATGATAAAATTGCAATTATAAATCCGGATTATAAAGAAAAAGATGTTAAAAAAATTAAAGATGTTTTCGATGTTGAAGTAATTCAAATGGAAATTGCTGGTTATAAGACAATAGGTTCACACAATATTTTAACTAACAAAGGTTTTGTAGTAAATAATAACGTATCAGAAGAAGAGTTTGAATCTTTAAAATCAATTTCAAAATCAATTTCACAATCAACTGCAAATAAAGGTTCATTAAGTATAGGTATATCCGTAATAACTAATTCAAATGGTATTATATTCGGAAAAAATACATCAGGATTTGAAATGGCAAACATACAAGATGGATTAAATATTGATTAATTTAAGCAAAAATAATTTAATCTTAAAAAATAAATATTTAAAAAATAACTAAATTTATTATATAATCTTATAATATTTACTATACTAATAATATTTAGGTAATTAAATGTCAGATGCAAGAATAATACAAAATGATAATATGGGAAAATCAAAAAATTCTAGTGCTCAAGAAGCAATAAATCAACTAAGATACTTACAAAATGTTTATTCCCAACAATACGAGCTTTTAGAAAATCAGATATCTACTTATACTATATCTATAGATGCTATACTCAAAGGAGTTGAGGCTCTAGAAAAAATTACAATCTCTGAAAAAAATAAAACTTTAATTAATACCGGTCCGGGTGTTTATATGGAAGGAGAAATAACAAATACTAAAACTACATTAACATATGTCGGTGCAGGTTATCTAATAGAAAAAACAATATCAGAAGCAAAGGAATTTATAGAATTAAATAAAAAGAAACAAGAAGAAGTTCTTAAAAAATTATTATTAGAAAAAAGTAAACTTCAAAATGAATTAATAGATATAATGTATAAATTAGAATCAATTCAACAACAATAATTAAGTCTAAATATAAGGTATAAAAAATGTTTGAAGGTCTTAAAAAGAAATTTTCAAAGTTCATAAACTCAGTAAGTAAAAAAGAAGAAGAGTTAACAGAAGTACCAGAAAAACCAGAAATTTCAGATAAAATAAATTTAGAAGATAAAAAAATTAAAGAACCTACACAAGAATTAAAAAAGCCAGAAA
>JAVYRW010000040.1:0-6086 GCA_038730205.1 Candidatus Micrarchaeaceae archaeon
AATCAAGTAACTCTTCTTTTGATAAAATATCAAGTTATATAATAGATTATGGTGAACATAACAAATTATCAGTAAAAGAGATAATGAAAGAAGATTCTATTGAACATATTTTACAAAGATTTATGATAAATTCTCATTACTCTAATATACTCCAGGAAGCTTTAAACACCTATACAAAAACTAAAAACATATCAGATACGATTAATAAAATTAATCTTCTTTATTACAAATCACTTTCAAAAAGTATGCGTCAATTATCTACAAACGGAGAAGTCGCTGCAAGAATAATACGTTTAGAGATAGATATGAAAAATATTCTTTCATTAATACGTGGCAAAGCACTTAATTTAGAGTACTCACAAATTCAAGAAGCTATTATAGAAAATGGAACTTTAAAAGAAGAAGATCTAAAAAAACTATTTGTCTCTTCAAATTCTATGGAATCAATGATATCAAAAATAAACATTTTTGATTTAAAAACTGCACTAAATCAATATACTAAGCATAAAAGGTTAATAGGTTTTGAAATTTCAATGCGTAGTTCCATATTTAAATTAGCATTAAAAATTTTAACATACTCTGTTTTATCTCTTACAACAGTTATCTCATATGTTTACTTAAAAGAAATAGAACTTTCGGTTTTAAGAGCTATAATTAAAAGTAAAGAGTATAATCTTGACTCAAATGAACTTTCAGAGTTGATAATTTGGAAAGAATAAATAATAATTACAAAATAGCTTTAATAGGCAGCGAAGAGTTAAGTATAGGTTTTAAATTAGCAGGAATACGAAATTCCTACACAGTTAAAACAGGTGCAGAAGCTGAAACACTTATAAGGAATATTCTTCAAAATCAAGAAATTGGTATAATTATTCTTTCATCAAAAATAATTAATCAAATCAAAGACAGAAAAATACTTAATGCTATAGACACGAGTATTCTTCCTTTGTTTGTAGAGGTTCCGGATTATGGTTCAAACTACGCTCCGGACACTTTGCGAAGATTAATACTTAGAGCTATAGGAATTGACATAACTAAAATAGGTAATTAAATGGGAATTATAGATAGAATTTCAGGACCACTTGTGATAGCAGATTCAATGTTAGGAACAAGCATGTATGATGTAGTAAAAGTTGGAAAACAAAAATTAATTGGAGAAATAATTCAACTTAGAGGATCAAAAGCGGTAATTCAGGTTTATGAAGATACTACTGGATTAAGACCAGGTGAAATTGTAGAGAGTACTTCTCTTCCTTTATCTGTACTTTTAGGACCTGGTTTATTAGGAATGATATATGATGGTATACAAAGACCATTAGAAGTATTAGAAAAGAAAAGTGGAAGTTTTATAAGTAAAGGAATTGAAGCTGAACCATTAAACACAAAAAAGAAGTATCATTTTGTACAAGATAAATCATTAAAAAAAGGTGCATATGTAAAGGAAGGTACAATTTTAGGTTATGTTCAAGAAACAGAAACACTAAAACACTATATAATGGTTCCAGCTGGCATTTCAGGAAAGTTATCAATGTTAAAATCAGGTAACTTTACAATAACTGAAAAAATAGGAGAAGTAGAGTTAAAAAATAAAAAATATACATTAACAATGTCACAAACTCGTTCTGTAAGAAAACCATCTCCATTCAAAAAGAAGTTTAAATCTGATGAACCTTTAATAACTGGCCAACGTGTAATAGATACATTATTTCCTGTAGCAAAAGGAGGTACGGCAGCAGTTCCTGGTCCATTTGGGGCAGGAAAAACAGTAATACAGCACTCTCTTGCAAAGTACTCTGACGCTGAAATAGTAGTTTACATAGGTTGCGGAGAAAGAGGTAATGAGATGACAGAAATTCTTTCTGAGTTTCCACACTTAAAAGATCCGAAAACAGGAAAACCATTAATGGAAAGAACTGTTTTAATAGCAAATACAAGTAACATGCCTGTTGCAGCAAGAGAAGCTAGTATCTATACTGGTATAACCATAGCAGAATACTTAAGGGATATGGGTTATAATGTCGCAATAATGGCAGATTCTACATCACGTTGGGCAGAAGCAATGAGAGAAATATCAGCAAGGCTAGAAGAGATGCCAGGTGAAGAAGGTTATCCTGCTTATCTACCAAAACGTTTAGCTGAGTATTATGAAAGAGGTGGTAATGTAGAAACATTAAACGGTAGAAAAGGTTCAATAACACTTATAGGAGCTGTATCTCCTCCTGGTGGTGATATATCTGAACCAGTATCACAAGGTACCTTAAGAGTAGTAAAAACATTTTGGTCTTTAGATGCATCATTATCTAGATCGAAACATTTCCCTTCTATAAACTGGTTAAGTAGTTACTCATTATATTTAGATCCACTAGAGCCGTGGTATGTTAAAAATGTAGGAGAAGAGTTCGTTTCGGATAAAAAAGAGATGTCTAAATTATTACAAAGAGAGTCTGAGTTAAAGGACATTGTGCAACTGGTAGGAGAAGACGCACTTCCTGAAATAGAAAGAATAATTTTATTAATTGGAAGAATGCTACGTGAAGATTACTTGAGACAGAATGCCTTTGATGACATAGACGCCTTTACCTCATTGAAAAAGCAAGCATTAATGCTTAAAACAATGATGCATTTTGCAAAGTTAGCTAGAGAAGCAGTAAAAAATAATGTAACTATAGATAAGATAGCATCTTTACCAGTAAGAACAGAAATATCAAGGATGAAAGGCATTAAAGAAGATGCAACAGAAACAACTATAAAAAATATAATTACAAAAATATCTGCAGATTTTAATATGCTAATAAAAGAAGAAAAATCATCGGATGAAAATTCAGATAAAAAAGAAGTTTCTAAAACTTTAAATAAGAAGTGATTATATGAAATTTGATATAGAATATAAAACAATAGAAAATGTTGCAGGACCTCTTATTATAGTTGGTCAAGTTAAAAATGCATCTTATAATGAAATAGTAAAGATAAAATTGCAAAACGGTGAATACAGATTAGGTCAGGTATTAGATACGAGTCAAGGTAAGGCAATTGTGCAAGTTTTTGGTCCTACAAGTGGAATTAATATTGATAAGACGACTGTTAGTTTCTTAGGTGAAACATTCACTATCGGAGTAAATGACTCTATGTTAGGTAGAATATTTGATGGTCAAGGACGTCCTAGAGATTCAGGCGCTCCTATTCAATCAAAAGATAAAAGAGACATCAATGGTTTTCCTATAAATCCTGTCTCAAGAATTTATCCCAGCGATTTTATTGAAACCGGTATCTCAACAATTGACGGCTTGAATACTCTTGTAAGAGGTCAAAAATTACCTATTTTTTCAGGTTCAGGTCTTCCCCATAATCAATTAGCCGCACAAATAACAAGACAAGCTAGAGTAAAAAATAAAAATGAAAGTTTTGCAGTAGTATTTGCAGGAATAGGTATTACATATGATGATGCAGAGTATTTTACAAATGAGTTCAGAAGAACTGGCGCATTAAAAAGAACAGTAGCTTTCATAAACTTAGCTGATGATCCTAGTATAGAGCGTATTTTAACGCCTAGATTGGCTCTTACCACTGCAGAGTACTTGGCATATGAAAAAGGAATGCATGTTTTAGTTATACTGCACGATATGACTAACTATGCAGAAGCTTTGCGTGAATTATCTAGCGCTAGAGAAGAAGTCCCAGGAAGAAGAGGTTATCCTGGATATATGTATACTGATTTAGCAAGTTTGTATGAACGTGCAGGAGTTATCAAAGGAAAAAAAGGTTCAATAACTCAGTTAGATATTCTTACTATGCCTAGTGATGATCTTACGCATCCCATACCTGATCTTACAGGTTATATAACAGAAGGGCAAATTTTTCTTAGCAGACAGTTAAATAATAAAGGTGCATATCCTCCTATAAATCCAATAGGTTCATTATCTAGATTAATGGGTAATGGCATAGGAGAGGGCAAAACACGAGAAGATCACAAAGGAGTTTCTGATCAATTATTGGGCGCATATGCAAGAGCACAAGAAGCTAAAGACCTAAGTGCAATAGTCGGCGCAGAAGCTTTAAGTGATAGCGATAAACTTTATTTAAATTTTGGCGAAGCGTTCGAAGAAAAATTTATCAAACAAGGTTTTGATGAAAATAGATCGATAGAACAAACACTAGATATAGGTTGGGAGTTATTATCTATGCTTCCTGAAGGAGAGCTTTCAAGAATAAAAGAGGAATACATTAAAAAGTATTACAAAAAAGGTAAGTAATAAATGGAAAAACTAAATCCAACAAGAATAAATCTTATACGTACTAGAGAGAGAACTAAAACAGCAAATAAAGGTTACTCTATATTAAAAAGAAAAAGGGAAGCACTTGTAATAGAGTTCCTTAAGTTATTAAAAGAATCTGGAAAAGATAGAGATCAACTTTACAATATACTGCAAAACGCTTATAAAACAGTTGCATTGTCTTCTGCATTTGCAGGAAATTTCGAGTTAGAATCCGCAGCCGAACAAATGCAAGAATCAGGGACAGTAAAAATTTCTGTTAAAAATATAATGGGTGTTAAGATACCAGAAACATCAAAGATGAGTTTTGAAAGATCAACAGCAAGAGTATTATCAGAAAGCACAGCTGTTTTAGATGTAAGTTCTTCTTTCGATGAAGTTTTAAACACTATACTTGATGTTGCACAAAGAGAACAGGGTTTAAAAAGATTGGTTTTAGAAATAGAAAAAACAAAAAGAAGAGTTAACGCACTTGATTACATAGTCATTCCCCAACTCAAAAATCAAGCTAAATATATATCAATGCGGCTTGAAGAATTAGATAGAGACACATTTTCTGCACTTAAACATGTAAAGAAGAAGTTATCTAAGGTAGAAAAATGACAAACGCATGTTTATTTAGTGGTGGAAAGGACTCAACACTTGCCCTTCACAAAGTTATAAACGCAGGGATTAATGTAGATCTTTTAATCACATTTTTATCAGAAAATAAATTTAGCTACATGTTTCATTATCCTAATGCAAAACAAACTTCTTTACAAGCAGAAGCATTAGGAATAAAACAAATTTTCATAAAAACAGAAGGTAAAAAAGAAGAAGAACTTAAGGATCTTGAAGATGCATTAGTAAAAAACAATGTAACTCTTTTAATAACAGGAGCAACATTCAGTAAATATCAAGCTGACAGAATCAAAAAAATTACAGATAAACATAAAATTGAGAATATAGCTCCCTTATGGCACGTAGATCCCATAGTAGAATTAACTGAGTTATCTGAAAATTTTAATGTAATAATATCTGCCGTAGCCGCAGACGGTTTAAACGATACACATCTGGGCAGAAGAATAGATAAACAATTAATAGAAGAACTTATTGATTTAAATAAAAAAAATGGTATTAATTTAGTGTTTGAAGGAGGAGAAGCAGAAAGCTTTGTACTTGATGGTCCATTATTCAAAAAAAGAATAAAAATTATAAAAGCAAAAAAAGAATGGAATGGAGAAAGAGGAGTTTTAGAAATCGAAGAAGCCATTTTAGAAAACAAGTAACACATAATTAAAAGTAATTTAATGGAAAAAACTGAAGATTTTGTAATAAATAAAATTTCAAAAATAGAAAATCCATTGGCAGAGTTAGCTATTATTAATAATAACTTAACAAAAAAAGGATTTAAAATATTAAATTTAACCATAGGGGATCCTTCGCGCTACATGAAGACGCCAAAATTCATAATAGACGAATATATAAAAGCCTTAAAAATGGGTAAAACTTTTTATGAAGATTGGAATGGAAATAAAAAACTTAAATTGGCAGTATCTGAAAGATATAAAAAATTATACAATATAAATTATAATCCAGAATGTGTAATAATAACTCAAGGCGTAAGCGAAGCTCTTCAATTTACAAATTCATCTTTATTGTCAAATGGAAAAAAAGCTATTATTATTGCTCCTTTTTTTACACAGTATTTACCCAACATAATAATAGAAGGTGCAAAACCTGTTTTTTCATATCATGATTTTTCAAATAACTGGGAGATAAATACAGAATCACTATTAAAATCAATAAAAAACTCAGGAAAAAACAAACCTAAAT
>JAVYRW010000041.1:0-6081 GCA_038730205.1 Candidatus Micrarchaeaceae archaeon
GATTTTGTTCTTTCAAATCTGTTATTTTTACTTCCGGTAACATTAAAACATCTTCTCCAATAGTTTTATCATCAGGACGAATCTGATAAGAAAGATAAAATACAGAATATTTTCTCCGTTTACCATTCATTGCCGCCAATGTTGCATCTAAATAATTTCGGTCAGGATTGTTTTTTATCATCAATTTAAAATATTCTATTGCTTCTTCAACACTATAAATATATTTTTTTTCCATATTTATCAACTTTGCCTTACTTTGGAGCGGATCGAAGTTTAATCCACAAACTTTTGACTGCTAAGCGGACGCTCTCCTATTTCGCCACTGCCCCATCATTCCTTTTAGGTAAATATTCAGTGAACGTCATCTTAGTGATTAAGGTGAAAAATGTTCACCTAATTTATAAATTAAATTCTACTTAAATCTTATTACATACTTCTACAATATCTTTTAACAGATACTTTTTTCTTAATACAAACAGTCCGTAATCTTTTACTTTAATATAGTTATACCGAAAAAATTTGGAAATGTAAATAGAATCAAAATTTAATTAATCAGGAGACTTTAAATTCTAACTTATTTTCCTTTTGACTAATGGGGTACAGTACAAAAGTTTGAATATCCCGCTTCAGACATAGTTATAATTTTTGCGGGAAATTAGGTTACTTTTCATCACAAGGACCCAACTTGTGAGAATATAAATCAAAAGATTTAACTCCAACAAATCCTTGACAAAAATATTTTTATTTGGTAATACTAAGTAATAACAAACAACAGGAGAAATTATGAGAACTACAAAAATTTTAACATTATCTATACCGCCAAAATTGGCTAAACAAATTAAATCTTTTTCCGAAGAAGAACAAATGACCCGCAGTGAATTCTTAAGAGAAGCCATAAGACAGTATATTAGAAAGATGAAATGGGAAAAGATAAGAATGTATGGAACACAAAAGGTTATAGAACTTGGGATCGAAAGTGAAAAGGATATAGAAAAACTTATTGATGAATACAGGGATAAAAAAGGTAAAAGGGCATGATTAAAATTGTAGTTGATACTAATATATTTATTTCTGCGATTCTTTTTGATGGTATCCCTGGGAAAATAATTGAGTTAGGTTTAGAAGGTAAAATTCAAATTTTAATCTCCCAAGAAATTCTGGAAGAACTTACTAATGTATTACAGAATAAATTCAATTTTCAAATAGATATGGTTAAATCAATAAACTCTTTCATAAAAGAGTTTGTCGTAATAATTTATCCTGGTAAAAAAATCAAGGTTATACAAAACAAAGAATCGGATAATAGAGTTTTAGAATGTGCAATTGAAGGAAAAGTCGATTATATTATTACAGGTGATATTAAACATATTCAAATATTAAAAGAATATAGAGGGATAAAAATTTTAAATCCATCTCAATTTCTGGAAAAGTTTATGATAAAACAAAAACGAGGTGATATATATGGGAAAAATTTTGATAAAGGATGCGGTTAAGAGGGAAAAAGGATTTCTGTATTATGTGGATGGACAAGGAAATGTTTGTGAATCAAAAATGGCAAGAGGAGGACAGAAAAAGAAGAAAAGTAAGAAGTAAAATAGCGGTTATAAATACATAAAAAATCTTTAATTACATAAACACCTTTTTGTGGATGTGTATTTACTCTAAAACACTGACGGAAAATGGAAACAAATAAAAACCAACTTATATTTGCTTTTGATTTAGGGATTTCTGGCATTGGAGAATGTGTAAGAAACGGGAACAATATACAACATATTAATAGTTTGCTTATCCCTGAAGATGCTGGTTCAATTGAAAACCAAACAAAACGTAGAAGGCAATATAGAACTAGGATTTTACATAAAAAAAGGGAAGAATGGTGGAAACAACAAGCCAATGATGCTGGAATTGAAGTTCTTGAAACAAGACAACCCACAAAAGATAATTCAACTATTAAACCTGATATCCGTATGTTAAAAGAATTTCCTATGAAAGGAGAAGAAATAATTTATACGTCCTGTCTTTTAAGAATTGCTCTTTTACAAGGGCATAAACTTGAGGGATGGCAAGTATTTAAAGCGATATGGTCTGCTATTCAACATAGAGGTTATGATGAAAGAATTCCTTGGGCAAAAAAAGATATAGATAATAAAAAAAATGAAGATGAACAAAAAAATGAAACAAGTGCTATAAAGTATAAAGAAAAAATAAATACATTATTTGGTAATAATGAAGAGTATAAATATCCATGTTATTTAGAAGCATATATGATGGGAATATGGGATCCTAAAGAACCTACAGATCTTTCAAGAAAAATTGGGTCTAATCCACAACCTGCAAGAAATAAACAAGGAAGCAATAATTTTTATGTAATCCCTCGAGATCTAATAGAAAAAGAATTGCGGGAGTTGTTAAGAAAAGCTTCAGAACAATTTCCGAAGCTTAAAGGAAAAGAAGATTATATTATTTATGGACCGGCAGAAAAACCTTATGCTTCCTTTAGTGATCTTCAGTATAAAAAATATCGTGGTAAAGAATGGGAATGGCAAGGTGTACTTAGCCAAAAAGTTCCTCGTTTTGATAATCGTATAATTCCAAAATGTAAGTTAATGCCACGTTTTAATGTATGTAAAGCAACCGATCTTCTTAATCGACAAGTAACATTTTTAATGGCATTAAAAAATATCAGATACTTTGATCAAAATTATCAAAAACAACAACTTAATAGTCAAAAAATAAATGATTGGTTTAATATAAAAAAAAGTAAAGATAAAGAATTTATAAAGGGGATTACTTGTAGGGACTGGAAAAAGTTTGTTATAGGTAAACTTAATGGATATATCATTCCATCTAATCAAAAAATACCTAATCCTAAAATATTTGGTAGATCAAAATTTTGTCGACCAGCATTGAAAATTTTGAGAGATATTTTACTTTCAGGTAAAAGCCCTCAAGATATTTATAATGAATTATCTCAAAGAACCACAAATACAAATCCAAATAAGGGATTAATAAAAGAAGATTATAAATTTCTTTTAAATATGCCAAGAGAATGGGAAAATTTTACTATTCCAGATTTCCGCTATGATGATTGTATTATAAATGATACAGAAAGAAAAAATAAAATTTCTGAAATTATCAATGGGATAAATAATTCTATTGTTAGACATCGTCTTTCAATTTTTGTAGAAAGATTAAAAAAATTACAAGAACGTTTTGGTATCCCTGATAAAGTAATTATTGAATTTGTACGAGAAGATTTTATGGGAGAAAAAAGGAAACAAGAATATAAAAAGATTCAAAGAGAAAATGAAAAAGAAAGAAAAGATGCGGAAAATAAAGCTCAAGAAATTGGTTTAACAGGTGAAAATGGAATATTAAAAATGAGACTCTATAGCGAACAAAATGGAATTGACATTTATTCCGGTAAAACAATAGGCCAAACACAAATATCAGAGTGTGAAATAGACCATATTTTCCCTTGTGCAAAAGGGGGTAGTGATGCCTATTGGAATAAAGTACTTACAATGCCTGAAAATAATCAAAAAAAGGGGGATAAAACGCCTTATGAATGGTTGCATTCTACAAATACTTGGGAAAATTTTGTTGAGAGAGTTAGTGATTCTAAAAAATTAAGCAAGAAAAAGCAGGATTTACTGACTTCTGAAAACGCACAAGAACTTAATGAAAAATATACATCTCTCGCAGAAACTGCTTATATTGCAAAATTATCTCAAAGGATTGTATCTCTTTTTTTTCATTGGCCACAATTAACAGAAGGTTCAGAACGGAAAATTTTTGTCGCTAATGGAGCGTATACTGCAAGAATTCGCAGAAAATATGAATTGAATTCTATTTTATATAGTAAAGAAGATATTCAAAAAAATACAAATGTTAAAGAAAAAAAACGCGACAATCCAAAACATCATGCTCTTGATGCTTTAGTAATTTCATTGTGGCCAGATTTTCAAGGTACAGAAAATAAAATTCCAGCATGGTTCAATAAAAAATTTTGTTCTGATAAACTTGAAAATGTATATCCTCTGCAATTTTCTTATAAAAAATCTGTTCTTGCAGAAACAGTATATGGAAAACGAACAATTGGCAAAAAGATAGTCTTTGTAACAAGATATGGCACAGGTACAAATATAAAAGATTATGAGAAGATAGAAAATGCGAAAAAATATAGCAAAAGTATATTTGACAATAAAATATCTACTGATTTTAAGGAAAAACTCAATCAAAAAACTACCCCTACCCAAAAAGAACAAGCCCAAAAAGAACAAGAAGAATGGGAAGTGTTTTTTAATAATTACTGGAAAAATGGAAAACCTAGGAAAATACTTCAAAAAGTATCAGCTTTACCCTCCAATTATAAAGAGATAGGAAAAATGAAAGGGCAGTATTTTACTGATAAAAAAGAACATAAAGGTCAAATTGTTTATAAGAATGAAAATAAAAAATGGAAAATAAGCCCTGTATATTCATTCGAATCAGAATTTAAAAAAATACAGAAATATAAAAATGAATTTAAGGAAGTTTTTTTCTTCCGTGCAAAACAACTTGTTAAAATTACAGAGAATTCTGAAAAAATTATAAAGGGTATATATAAAATAGAAACTATTAAAAGTAATGGGAAAGTAAAAATTTCTACGATGGATGGGACACCTATTTCTACTAATATTAATGAATTAATGGAAAAATGTAAAATGCTTTCTTATAATCCAGAAGAAATATGAGTTTTCACATTATTCATATATTGCATCATAATAGCCATTTAACGGTTGACAGAGGATGCCTTGTATGTTCAGTTCCTGAAATAGAAGAACATCGAATTCCACTTACAGATATTCTCGCGGTTATTATTGCAGCAAGAGGAATTAGTTTTTCATCTGAATGTATTTCACGTCTTACTGAAAATGGTACGGTCATACTTCATTGTAACGAATCATATCATCCTATCGCAAAAACAATTCGTTTATATGCCACGATTCACAATGAAATTTTTGAAAAACAAATTTCAAAAGATACTGAATTTAATCAAAAATTATGGAATAAACTTCTTTATGCCAAGATTAAAAATCAAGCGTTGCTTCTTGATATTATAAAACCCAGCCATAAATTATGGAATGAAATTTCTACAAATTCTTATGATGAAGGAAATATTGCACGGTATTACTGGAAAATTTATTTTTCCTTCTTTAAAGATTTGGGACCGCCTCTAAGAGAGCATAAAGATGCAATATATCCTGTAAACCAACGGCTTAATTATGGATATGCTGTCCTTTCAGCAATTTTACATAGAAGCTTAGTCGGGCATGGATTAATTACTTCACTTGGAATTCATCATAAATATAGATTTAAGAGTGATCCTTTGTTATACGATATTATGGAACCTTTACGTCCATTATGTGAGGCAATGTTAGCATCTTTTTTCCAAAAATATCCTGACATTAAAATGGACGAATGGGCCAAAACAGTTGCTCAAGGTTTGATAGAACATAAAATTATTATCTCTAATGGTAAAACTACAAAATTAATTTATGCAATTGACATATATGTAAGAAGTATATCAGAATGTTTTTTTTCAAATAATTTAGATAAGGTTTATATTCCTGAATTTTGGGGTACTTTGTGAAAAACTTACAAAGTAAATATCGTATGGAATGGTTTTTTGTAATATTTGATATTCCGGTTACAACAAAAAAAGAACGGCAGATTGCTCATAAGTTTAGAAATAATCTTTTAGATAAAGGATATTTAATGCTTCAATATTCTGTATATACTCGTTGTGCTGTAACTTTTGACCGTAAAGAAAGTTTAATAAGAGATCTTGAATCTATAAATCCTGGTATCGGAGAAGTAAGATGTTTTTTTATTACAGATGCCCAATGGACTTCCTCTATTTTACTCCATTCAAAACCATATAGCAGTAAATATAAAATAGAAACAGAAAAAAATAATGATCAATTACAATTTTGGTAAAATTTAGAGAGAAATTATCTGACGTATACCATTAAAGATATAGAGGTCCGACAATTCCTTCGTAAGTTAAGACGCGACTATTTAAAATAAAACTAAAAT
>JAVYRW010000042.1:0-6076 GCA_038730205.1 Candidatus Micrarchaeaceae archaeon
TTAAAGCTTTAATACAAAATTATTTTCAATTCCTGCTTTTATCTTAAAAGTGAGATACTCTTTCTTTTTTTAAAAGAAAATTAATTTTTATATTTTTACTTTAGAATATTAGGAAAGATTTAAATGAATTAATAGCATAGTATATTTGGCGTTACTGTGCATAGATATATGAAAGGTGCAAGAAGTGAAAGAGAGTTATTAAACACATTTTATAATAAAGGTTACTCAGTATTAAGAAGCGCCGGATCCGGAGTCAATTCATTAGGACCAGATATAATTGCAATAAAGGATAAAATTTGTATCGCAATAGAATGTAAAGCTTGGGAAAAAAATAGATTAAGTATAGATCTTGATGGATATAAAAAACTTTATGAATGGGAACAAAATACAAAATTTCCAACATATATCGCATGGAGAATGAATGGTAAAGGTTGGTTTTTCATAAAACTTGAAGAACTTAAAAAAGGGGAAAAAGATTACAGCATAACTAAAATAAAAGCTTTAGAATTGAATAGACTTCTAGATAGCATATTACCATTTAAACAGGAACAGAATCAAGAAACCTATAAAAATGATATTTTAAATTCTGAAAGAGTACTTGTTGTCGATTAAGTATAACCTAATTTATTACCATTTTTTCTTAACCAGATTATTTTTTCTTTATAGTTAGGACAAGCAATTGAAACTGTGTTCCAAAATTTTTTATTATGATTAGAAAAATTAATATGAGAAAGTTCATGTATAATAACGTATTTTAAGATATCTTCTGGGGCAAAAAGTAGTTTAAAATTTATATTAATATTTTTTGTATTTCTGCTATAACTGCCCCATAGACCATTCTGATTATGTATCTTTAATTTATTAAATTGAAAATTATAATAATTTTTATTTATGTCATTTATAAAGTTTTCTAAATATGGAATAAATTTCTTTGTTATTGCTTTTTTAGCTGAAATTGAAATGATATCCTGATTGTTTATGCCTTCAAGATATTTTGGAATACTTATTTCAAGTACAGAATCTGTAAATTTTGTTTTTATTCGTTTAGTATCAGAATAATAAACGGTAATATTAAATGGTTTTCCTAAAATCAAACATGTTGTATTTTCTTTTATTAAAAAATTTTTTATTTTTAATGCCTCTAGCTCAGTTTGATCTAATTTTTCTAATTTTTTAATCAGTTTTGATTTTATTCTATCAGAAACGCTTATTTTTTCATTTTTTCTAATATTTTTAGGGATACTTATCAGCATTGATCCATTTTTAATTTTAGCGGATACAGAGTGTCCTTTAATTTCTTTTATAAAAACTTCAAATTCTATTCCTTTTATTGTAAGTATTTCTGAAAGTAATAATTGTTTATTAGATTTATTTTTAAATAACATTAATTATACGCCTAAATAAAAATAAATAAAATATAAAACTATATCATACTTATTGCTATTGGACACTCTCCAAAATATTTTTGTGTACCGTACACAATCATGTGATCCGGAGTTATAACCGTATAATTACTAGTACTGAAATTAAGTGAAATGCTAGGTTCAGAATTTATTGATTTTTCGCAGGAAGATGCATTAGTAGTTACTGGATTTAGTACATGACCTAATCCGTTTGGTGCATAGGTACAACTAGTCGCATTTATTACATAAAAATCTATAGTACTGGCATTTCTTTTTAGAGAGGATATTTCTGAGTTCACTATATCTGTAGAACATTGAGAGATATTGGCATAAGTACTACTGTTTATATATTGTGAAACTACAGCTATTCTTTGAGCTGAGTTATAATTAGATTTAAATGTAGCGAATGAAGTAGGATTAAAGTTATATAAAGTAATAATTAAAACAAGTATAATTATTATGGCTATTATACTTGTTATTAAATAAGGAATTGTTCTTGTTTTGCTTTTTGTTTGTGTTTTAGTCTCTTTTTCTGAATTAGTATCAACCTTTTTTGTTTGAGTCTTATTTATGTTTGTTTTATTTACATCTTTTATTTTTTTTTCTGAATTAGCCATTTATACACCACTATTGCTTTACAAAATATGAACCATAACATTCATTAAGAAATGAATTACTTCCTTTTATAGATAATACAGTACCATACATTGAATATATATTGATTGATGATGAATTTTCTAAAGACATTGAAATTACAGGAACATTTGTTCTTGCAAATGTATTCATACACTCACTAGAATTCATTAGTCCAGGAGAACATGATGTTCCTGAAATAGTATATATTTTAGAGTTTAAACCTTGCTCTTTTGCGGTATAATTTATTTGATTTGCACACTGTGAAAATTGATAAGTTTGTGTGCCGTTTAACACTATTATTACAGAATGTGAAGATGATAAAGCTGAAGTAAATGAGGATAATGAAGCAGAGGAATTTGCAGATGAAGCGATTATATAAGTTAAAAGTACATATATTAAAATAATAATTATTGCCAAAATAAACAGCATATGCCATGCTTTAAGTGTATTGTGATTTAACTTTATTTTATGTGAAGACTTTAATTTTAAGTAATACCCAAATAATATTAGAAGTATAATCAAACCTATTATTAGTGATAAAATAGCAGAAAATATTGGTACCAATAATACTGTTTCTGAATAATTTAGATTTAATGCGCTTGACACAAAAGATACAAATGGACTGTCAAGGATCCTGGATAAAGATTGTAGGCTTATATCTGGACCGTTTGCATATGAAACATTTTTAGATATTGATGTTAACGAGTTATTCAAAGAGGTTATATTAGATATTGATGAACTTAGTTGGGAATTTATTTTATTTTCTTCAAATGCGTATTTAGATAGTGAATCTGAAGAGGGTGACATTAACTGTACACCTATTAATAATACTGTATTATTTTGGGCTTTGTTTAAAAGATTAGAATAAGTTTTATTTAAACTCTGATAAAGTTGATTTACATAGGATAACTCAGCAGAAAGATTCTTGGAGTATAAGGAAACATTTAATATTAAATAGTTATTTTCTAAATTAGAATAACTTGATTTTAATTGTGAAAGTTTATTTGATAAAGTTACATTTTGAATATGAGTTAATAGAACAGTACTGTCATTTACTGTTGTGTTATATAAGGACAAAGTAGTATTTAATTCATTAAGATATATCGATTTCTTTTGTTTTATTAGAATAGGAACAATAAATTGATTTTCTGTTGTGACTATTCCATTTGCAATTATATTTATTTTTTCTTGAGTTGGTAATTGCGCATTTATGCTATTTAACATTGCATTTAGATTATTAAGCATAGAGTAATTATATGAAAGAAATTGACAGTAGCCTATCGCATTGCAGTACCAAGGACCACCGTTTGTTGAAACATTAACTGTTAATGATCCGAAACCGTTACATGCTGCTAAATTAGCATTTTGTGTTGGAGGGAATATAGGATTTTGATAGAGATTTTGAGTTATTTTTGATATATTATCATATGAAGAAGTAACCGCTTGTGCATCAATAATTAATGCGGATTCTGATGCATTTGATATATTAGAATTTTTTGAATAAAAATAAAATGTGCTTAGATTTCGTTCTAATGCATAATAGGATTGTTGAAAGGACATTATACCTTCACCAAATACTCCTGAAGGACCATTAGTTGCGTATAATACCTTATTACAGGAAGGAACTAATGAACATGATTCACAATAATTAGATAATGTACAAGTAACACCTCTGTTTAAGCCAGTTTCTATTAAACAATCATTTAGAGATGAAGAAGAGGTATCCATGTACTCTGTTAGACCTTGTGATAACGCGTTAAAACTAATTTCTTTTTCAAGTAAAGCAAATGTTTCATTATTTATTATACTAGATATTATTGAAGAGTTAAGAACGAATGTGTATTCTGAAGATGAGGTATTTATTAAAAAATATGGTGTATTGCCCTCATAAACGATTGTATAATTGTTTTTCCCATATGTGGTATTAATGTATGTAGATTGATTTATCATCTGTGCAGAGACATTATAATTACTTAACAAAAAATTTAACCGTTGATGTGTAGTAGTAGCTAATAATGTCGATATAAAAAATAAACTTAAAAATAATGTTACAATCAAATAGATAAATGGTCGCTTCATTGTATCAATACACTTACGTAAGAAATATTTAAATACTTAATTAAAAATGTCGGTAAGGAGTTTATACATTTTAAATAAAAGAGAAATAAGAGTTTGATATAAAAGTATACAAAAAATTAAAAGCTAATTTTAGTTTGAAAAATAATAAGTCAATAAAATAATTATTTAAAATAAAATATTTTAGTAATTAATATAAAAATAAGAGCGGTAAAAACCGCCCATATAAAAAGAAAAGAGAAACGCCAAAAAAGGCAAAAAAAACAATAAACCTTTGCAACCTTTAACTCATTTAGTTACTTAGGATGATGCATCCTGTAACAATTGGTTTATGAAGTTATTTCCTGCAGTAACTGTTTGTTGAGCGGTGTATCCTGCTACAAGTATCTTGTTTCCATACGCTTGTACTATAGTCGAGTTTGGTCCGAATGATGATTGCAATGATGGTTGTGCGTTAAAGATACTTTGTGCGACTGTGTTGACATATCCGCTTCCTATAACAATCAAGTTTGTAGAGTTGTTTGCGTTTGAGTCAAGTACCGCTATTGGTGTTGATGCTGTATTCAATGGTGAACCGACTACTGCTGATGTTGCTGATGGTACTGCGGTTAGATTTTTCAAACCAGTTACGTTACAACTTGTAGTAGAGAATGAACATGTTGCATTAACTTTTCCTATCGTTACATTTGGTACTATGCCTATATAATCACCAACTGTGAGTGGACCAACCAACTTTGTTGTTGAGGTGTTTACAGTGTTTGATGTTGCTGGACCTACAAAAAACTTAAGACCATCTACGCTCTTTGGTTCGTAGTATGTTAATGATGTTGTTCCTATTGAACCGATTTCACCACCACGTTCTGTTCTAAAGCCTTGCACTGCCTTCGTCTGTATGTTTTGTGTGCTCTCGTATTCTACAGCATTGTTATTTCCATTAGTTGCATTCAACCAATACAATGGTGTTGAGGTAACGGATGAACTGTTTGTTATTCCAATAATAACATTTGCATTAGGCGTTGTGCTTGATGGTGTTGTTATTTCTGGCATCGTGTAGGTAAAGTACTGACCTCTTGAAACGGTGTTCCCTGGAACAGTTCCTGCTGGAGCAAGAACAAAGTTTACATTGTTCTGCTCTCCGGTGTAGGTTGCTGTATCTACTGTTGGAGCTATATAGTAATTATACTGTGGTACCTTATACAACAATGTTGGTGTTGTTGAGTAACTTAATGTTCCAAGTAAGACATCATTTCCACCTACTCCTGTTGTTATTGAAGCTGCAGTATTTGGTGTTTCGTATACGTTTACAGTTACACCAGGATTTGGCAAAGCCATTCCAAGTTGTATGTTTGTTGCATTTGTAAGATAATCTCCTTGCAACGTTTGTGTATTGAATCCGTTAAATGACACAGAGTACGTTGTTGTTGAGGTTGAACCTACAGTTCTGTAACCTGTCACATACACAGTCAATGGATTGCTTGAGGTAACGTAATTTCCATTAACTCCATTGTTTACTAACTGGAACACTAAACCACCTGAAGGACCTGCTATAACATTCGCTATACCTGGCGCATCCACCGCACTTGTTGCAGAGAATGTATAAGGATCAAGGTTATATTCCAAGTTTTGCAAGTTTGATGTTGGTGCTGCATAGCTTCCTGAATTTACCTGGAACGCTGTTGGTATTGAACTATCAACATTAAACAAATTAACAGGCTCTGTTACTGCTGTTTCATTTATTTTCTGAAGAGTTGCACCATTTGCTACAACATTTGCATTTGTAAATGTATATGGGGTTGGTGATACTAAACCTTTTCCTCCGTTTGAGTATGTCCATGCACTACCTCCGCCATTGCTTGTTGAAAACTGTAAAGCATCATAGTTTGCGTTTCCGTTGCTTGGTTGTCCGAGTGAGTCTCCTACAAAGTTAACATTCCATATTGCTGGATTTGTTATAAAGGTCA
>JAVYRW010000043.1:0-6013 GCA_038730205.1 Candidatus Micrarchaeaceae archaeon
AAAGGTAACTTTCCCGGATATGTAGCAATAATAGCGAGTATAATAACTCCTATATTTATAAGCATGGCTTCTTTTGCAATAAATGATTATTTTGATATAGAAGTTGATAAAGCAAATAATAAAAAAAATGCACCTTTAGTTTCTGGAGAGATTACTAAAAATGAGGCTTTATGGGTAACTGCAATAACACTTATAATAGGAGTCTTTGCAAGTGTTTTTATAAATTATTACGCATTTGTAATGGCTTTTATTTTTGGAGCTCTTGCTATGCTTTATAGTTATAAATTAAAGGAGATTTTGTTAATTGGAAATATTTATATTGCATTTTCAATGGCAATTCCTTTTATTTATGGAAATTTTGTTGTTGCAGATAAATTTTCCTTTGCAATTTTAATAGTAAGTAGTATGGTTTTTATTAGTGGATTGGCAAGAGAAATACATGGAACTATAAGAGATTACAATGGTGATAAGAAAAGAAAAATTAATTCATTACCTAAAGTAATAGGAATAATACCTTCTGCTATTGTCGCCGCAATACTTTATATTATTGCAGTGATTATTAGTATATATTTGTTTTTATTTAAATTAAAGTTCCATAGCTTTATTTATTTAGGTTTAATACTTTTAACTGATATTTTGATAATGTACGTGTCTATAAATTACTTACGGAAAAAAAGTTCTAAATTTTATAACTTATCAAGAAATTTATCTTTATTAGCTATGGGGATAGCTTTATTTGGAATACTTCTTGCTCCTATAACTTACTTTGCTTTTTAAGTTTTATTTTAATAACTTAGAAGTGTAATTAAATACTTTTCTTAATTTTTTAACTTCTTTGTTATAATCATTAATACTTAACTTTTTAACATTATCTATATTTCTATATACACTATTTACATCTTTACTTTCAATTGATTTTCTAGGTAGTATATGTGTATGTAGATGTTGTATACTCATCCCTGAAAATGGACCTACCTGAGTTATTAAATTATATGAAGTTGGCAGATCTCCATATAACTTAATAAGTTTAGGTACAACCGTTTTTAATAAAAAAAGGAAATCTTCAATTTCATTTTCTGTCAAATCAATAAAAGAAATTAAATGTCGTTTAGGTATTACTAATGAATGACCTTTTACAACTGGAGATGTATCATAAACTACTATAAAATATTTGCTTTCAAAAAATACTCCGTCATAAATTTTATTAGTACAAAATACATCTTCTTTCAAGAAGTATTACCTTTTTTTATCTTTTTCTTCTGAGTTTGACTTTGAGCTAATACTAAAGCTTTTCTTAATGAAAACTCCTTTGCAAGTGAATAAATTAAGGCAATTAAAAGTATAACTACCATTACTATTATTAACTCAATAGAAAATTGGATATTGTTAATTGTTTGTTTTAATGAGTTTATTTGATTTGCTTCTACACCTATTAAACCTAAAAGTTGATTTTCTTGAAGAGATATTGAACTTGTTGAAGCATTCACAGAATATATAGTTAAATTATTTATTAATAATCTATTAAGGTTACTCATTTCGTTTGAAATTAAATATAGTTGATATGACTCATATAGATATGATTGTGAAATTGAGTTATTTGAAAGTGATGCCTCCTCGGAATAAAATGCAGCTGAGTTCCCATACTCTACTGGCCAAATTCCAAATACTGTATTATTTAATGAGGATATTAATGTAGATGTGTTGTAGTTAGATATGTTAATAGGAGCATTTTGAGCCATTAAATAATATATAGAATACAAAGCAGAACCATACTCACTATTATTATAGCTACTAAGTGCAGAATCGTAATATAAAGATTGGGAATAATTTGTTGCTAATGTTTTTAAATCGTTATTAGTTAATTTTTTAATTGCATTACTAAAAGTATAATTAAATATATCAGATGAATTTTTATTTACAGATGATGCTTGTTCAAATAGGTTATTTGCAGCTCCGCACCACGCTACCGATTCCCCAATTGTACTTATAGCTTCAATTATATTATCTGTAGATTGGGTAGAATTTAATTCTGCTTTGGCTGTTATAAGATTTTGTTCTGCCCAAGATTGTCTTGCCTGTCCGCTGATTATATATTGGAAGTTTTCTGGATTCATGTTTGGTGGAGTTAAATTATTGCAGTAACTTAATACATTATTATATAAATTATATGCTTTGTTTAGGGTATAATTTTTAGTGTTAGCATAAATGAAAGCATTTATGTATTCTATAAATGCTGAGTCAGCTGCAGTATAACCATAGCCTTTTTTTGAGATGTTTCTATATGTTGTTAGTTCAGAATAAAATTGATTTTTAAGTGTTGAAAAATTATTTGGTATTTGATTTATTTCATAGTTAGTGATATTTAATGTATAATTTACAAGATTATTAAAGTAAGATTCATTACAGTTACAATTAAAAGGAGCATTCTGAAGTTTATCTAATGAATAATTACTACTTTGTATAGAATAATTTAAATTTCTTATAACTGGAGTTTGATTAGTGAATGCATATTTAATTGCTTGTGAAACGTTAGTAACTTCTATTATAGGAATAACATTCAATTGTTGAGAAATGTAATATAATGTATCTTCAAAACTTCCATTTTGGACATATGGTACAATTACGTAATCTAGACCTGATTCTTTTGCAGCTGAAACTTTATCAGTTACTCCACCTATTGGACCAACTTGTCCATTACTAGATATAGTGCCAGTCAATGTAAAGTTTTGTTTTAATGGTTTTTGAGTAAGTCCAGAAATTGCAAGGAGAGTGAATGCTAGACCAGCACTAGGGCCAGTTACATTTGATAAATTATCATTAATTTCATATGTAAAGTTATATTTAGATTCATTCATATTTAAGTAGCTAGCTGCATATTTTACACCAGTAATTGCAGATGTGAGTGTACTTTGACCTACATTCAAAGGCCCTAAAATTTTAATAATTCCATTTCCAGCACTTATATTCAAAGTAATAACACTTATTGTTCCGGTATTGGTATTACCTAAAACAGCAGGAACATGTATTGATGTGATATAAGCTTGTGATGTACCTAAAAATATAAATGAAAAAAATAAAGAGACAATAAACAAACTGATTCTATTAAAAAATAATTTTTGCATATGTAATTATTACAAGAAATATTTAAATTCCTTTCTATTAATAATGGTATTAGATTAAAATGAAATTTAATTTTAGAATAAAAAAAATAAAACTACAAAGTGTTATGGAATTTTTAATAACCCATGTCTGGGCTTTACTTATAATTGCAATAGCATTAGTTGCTTTGTTTGAACTAGGTGTTTTAACACCTCATACTATTCAACAGTGTACATTATCAGATGAAATTATTTGTCAATCGTATACACTGTCAACACAAGGAGTTTTAACTTTAACTTTAGAAAATAGTGGCACTACTCCGATTAATATAACTGGTTTTGCTTGCTATCAAAGTGCATCTAACATAAATTATCAAAAAGAAGGAAATTTAAATGGGCAGATTTATCTCGGACCTGGAGGCATTACAAATTTATATACAAATTGTTATACAAGTACTAATGTATACAACTCACTTTATGGAAATACATATGTAGGTAATTTATCAATTACTTATATTGATTCAAGAACTGGAATTGCGGGGAATAGTTATGGAACAATATCAGTAGCTGCTTCTACACCATCAAGTAATTATGAACCTGGAGCAGTATTTTCTGTTCAAATTATTATAACTAATAATGAAAATTCTCCAACTTCTAATGATTTTCAACAACAATTAGTAATTAATCCATCTCAATATGTTCAGTATGGACTGTATTCAAATATGAGCAATATTCAATTTTCAACTGGATCGTATGGATCTGGACAAGAGCTATATTCTTGGATAGAAAATGGAAGTAGCAGTACTTCAACAATATCTAATATCTGGGTTAATATACCTGATATTATTCCTGGTAACGGAGGAACTCAAACTATATACATGAATATTTTTTCTAATAACGATCCTGTTTTATTAGGTTATACTGGATATGCACCTCAACTTTACTGTTCAAGTGGTTGTTTTCAGACAAGTTATGCAGAATATGACAATGGAGTAAATGTATTCCAGACATATAGCAATTTCAAGGGAACAACATTAAACCCTATTTTTTATTCACCGCAAAGTTGTTCTGGGGGTTTAACTGTAAATAATGAATATACAATGAATACAGTTTATTGCCAATATCAGTATCAAACGTTAGTAAAATTAAATTTAAACTCGGGTTATGGAGGTATTCTTTTATCAAACGTTAATTCCATTGTAGGTCCTGGAGATGTTATTTGGTGTTGGTTAAGAAATGGCGGTTGTAATCCTGGGCTAAACGTAGAGAATGGACCTATAGAGATATTATCACAATCGCCAATATCTAATCAACAGTTATATACCATAGATTCTTTAGGTTCAAATACAATAACTAATTTTAGAACATTTACACTTGATTATATAGGAATTGCTACATATCCTCCTGATGGATATATGCCTACGGTAACTTGCAATATTGGAACTTGTAGTAATTAGAAATCAGAAATGCTAGATTGCTTTCCTGTATTTGTTTCTTTTATTTCTCTAGAAAGTATATCAATCACGCCAAAAACTCCATCGTATCCTGGTTTTATTTTTATTTTTCCTGAACGTATATAGTCTATCGCTTTTGATAACTCAGGATCTATATTATTTATTTTATTTATATCTGCATTTATTAAAATGTTAAACTCTGTGCCGAATGCATTTAATAATTTCAAATAACTTTGAATAACTGCTTTTGTATTAACTCCTTTTGAGTAAATATGCGAAATAACTTCTATCAAAGGAACAGTTTTTATAAAACTAGGTGCACCTTTTAAAACATAATTTTCATCTCTATCAGCTAACTCTTCTACCCTATTAAGTACACCTAATGTTAATTTTTTTCTACATTTTGGACATAAATAATTAAATTTTTTAGCTTCACTCGGAGTTAATGAAACATTGCAATTTCTGTGACCATCCAAATGATATTTACCTTCTTCAGGAAAGAACTCAATAGTATACGAGATAGATTTAGATTTAATTGAATCAATTATATTTTTATAAGATAATTTATTATTATTTAAATTTAATACTACTGCTTCTCTACCTAGTTTTTGTGGTGAGTGTGCATCACTTCCAGAAAGCAAAGTATACTTATCATTAGATGAAACTCTCCAGTTCATTGAGGGATCACTACTAAGACCCGTTTCTAAAGCATAGATATGTTTTTCTTGATCTTGATATGCCTCTTTTATAGAATCGAAACCAGAAACTGAACCAAAAACTCCAAACCAAGGTGTCCATGCGTGTGCAGGAAATATAAAAATATTTTTATCTATTTCAATTAATTTTTCTACAAGCTCTGGTGTTGATATACTAAGCAACGGTCTACCATCTAATGAAAGATTTCCATAATTACTTAACTCAATATTTATAAGTTCTATTACCTCTAAATTTGGTGCAAGTATACAATTATGTACTTTTTTAATTCCAGGTAAACGTGAAAAAATATTTTTTGATAGACCTTTTTCATCAAAAACAGTACATACCTCTGTACCTAATATAAACATAGTACTACTTTGATTTTTTAAAGAGAAAATTCCATTTTCATTGTCTTTTAGCTTTTCTTTAATCTCTTTAAGCCATAGAGGATGTGTAAAATCTCCAGTGCTTATTAAATTAATACCTTTTTCTATGCACGTTTTATTAATATTTTCAAGTGTTAAGTTTTCACTACACGCTCCTGCATATTTTGAATGAGTATGTAAATCTGTTATTAACTCCATTTAATCAATTACTTTTTTTAACATTATTTTTAGGACAAAGTTCTTTTAGGATACATTTACTACAAATAGGTATTGTAGACTGGCATATTTTTTTACCATGTGTTTTGAATATATACGCAGCTTTACCCCAGTCTTCTTTTTTAATTATATTCATCAAATCCAACTCAATTTTTTCTGGATC
>JAVYRW010000044.1:0-5635 GCA_038730205.1 Candidatus Micrarchaeaceae archaeon
AAAATTGGTAAGTTCTCTGGATGAAAATACAGCAAATTGGTATTTTAATACCATTGCAGATCCAACTACACTAAAAGTATTATTTGAAGATTCTAAAATTAATAAAAAAGTATCATTACTTGAAATAGAATCAAAAGAAGAGATAGAAGAAATATATAAAAATTTTAGAGTTAAAGAAGAAGAAAAAAGATCTAAAGAATTAAAAAGTATACTATTAGGTATAAAAAAAGATAATAACTAGTTATTTTGCTAATTCAATATCTGATTTCTTAATTGTTGCTCTCTTAGCATGAGCAGAAAGTTTAACTGCCTTATTACTTATAGAATAAGCAATTCTATTCAGTGTATCTGCTAATTCTATAGAAGCATCATCACTAACTCTTTTTGCTCCAGCTTCAATAAGGATTTTTTTAGCTGTTCGTTTTGTTATTGGCATGGTTAAATATTATTAGTACCTTCTTAAAAATCTTTCTATCCTAATTTTATTATGGAAATAAAAACTAGAAAAATACTCAAAAAAGATATCCCTAAAATTTCAAAATTAATTTTAGATATTTATAAAGAAAAGCCATATGCATTAACATTTGAAAAATTGCCAAAAAAAGAAAAATTATATAAATTGCTAAATGCTAAAGTTATACTTTCAAAGAAAAAATTAATAATAGATAAAGTAATTGTTGATTTGAAAGATAATGTTTTAGGTGAATTAGAATTAATTCCTCTAAATAATGATTTATCTAATAATTTGGGAATTATAGGTCTAATAATCGATAATAAATTTAGGAGAAAGGGGATAGGCACTACTCTTCTTAATGAAACTATAGAAACTGCAAAAAAACAAAATTTCAAAAAAATTTTAGCAATAGTTTCAATAGATAATAAAGAAGCAATAAACTTTTTCAAAAAAAATAATTTCTATTTTATAAATCAAAAAAACAATATTAATGATAAAAAACTTACATTTGAATTAAAATTAGATTAAGTTGCATTATACGTTTTTGCTATCATGCCATTGCTTTCATAAAGCAAGACACTAACTACATTATTTGATTTAGTAGTTGTATAATTAATTTCCCATATGTCTGTATAATTTTTACTTAAATATTTTAAGTTACTGAAATAATTTGCATATACTGATACGTTATTAAATCCATATTTATTCACATAATTTTTTATTAAGGTTAAATTAGATTCGTAACTTTTAATTATGGCAGTTGGATAAGAACTTATTATACTACTTTGATTTAGACCTTTTTGATATATTACGCAGTTTTGAGTATATACATTTTCTATTTTATATACAAAATTATATTTTGGATAATCAAATGAAACTACCGAATAATCTGGACAAGGCGAAGTGGAATTTTGAACTATAGCTGCTATTATATGCCAACTACCTTGATATTGTGATTTAGAAACATTTGTTATATTAATTACTGCATTTTGGAATGTATTTTGTAAATCATTTAAAACTAATGCCTTTGCTTGTGATTGGGTTATAGTGTAAGTACCAAAGATTCCATTACTTTGTAAATAATAAAAAACAAATATAACTGCAATTATTATAATTACTCCTATAATTGTCTTTGAAAGTAAATCCATATTTTTATCTATTACAAGAATAAGTATAAAAACATGAGCATAAACGTTTATAATTCTCATAAATAATTTTTAAATAAAAAACTATTGTTTGATTATTATGAAAACTTTAAATTAATTAATAATCTATATATACTGATTTTATGTCAGATTTTTATACTGGAACTGGAGATGAAGGAAAAACAGGAATATTAGATAATAAACGTCTTTTAAAAAGCGATTATATAATAGAAGCTATAGGCAATGTTGACGAACTGAATAGTTATCTCGGAGTTGTCTATGAAAAAGCAAATAATGAAGAAATAAAAAAAATTATATTTAAAATTCAAAATGATCTGTTTGTTATAGGTGCAAATCTTGCCTCATTAAGTAATGGAAAAATAGAAAAAGCTACATTACAGGAAGAAAAACTTAAATTTATTGAAGAATCTATAGAATTTTTTAGTCAAGAAATACCTCCTTTGAAACAATTCGTAATTCCCGGAGGTTGTGAAAGCGCAACTACATTACATGTAGCAAGATCAATCTCTAGAAGAATGGAGAGAAGCATAGTAAGAGCAGGTACTGAATATAAGTTAGATAAATCATTGACTAGCTACGCAAATCGTATATCTTCTTTATTTTTTACAATGGCTCTTTATATAAATATAAAAAATAAAGTTGAAGAAAAACATCCTACTTATTAATTTTTGTTTTCTTTTTTATTATACAATTTTTACTCGATAATTTGTTAAGATAATAAAAAATGCTAACTAAAGTAATTATTATCATAAAATAAAAAATATCTATTATATAATAATTTAAGTAGTATGCTAAGCTACTTGTTGCTGAAATATCTAAACCAAAAATACCAAGTCCATAAATTATGGGCGCAGAGCAACCACAACCTCCAACAACTCCTCCAAAAATTACAACTAAACTACTTAATGTGCTTCCAGAGAATTTAGCTACGTTCTTTTTTGTATTTTTAATTGAATAAATAGAAATAGTAAGTAATATTGAGGAAAGTCCTATCATTAAATACAATAAATAAATTGGCGTTTCTATTAATAATATTCCATAATTTTGATATCTAATAAGAAAATCAAATATGTAATAATAAATAACTGCAATAATTATGTTAAATGTTAAATAAAACCAATTTCTATAAATATTTTTAACTGATAACTTTATATTTTTTATAAATTCCATCTATATATTTAACCTTAAACACTAATAAATATTTTGTTATTTTTTATTATTTTTTAAATTCTTCATAAAATGATTTTTTATTTTGTTTTTTACTTGTTTTTCTTTTTGTTTTTTTAAGTTTTTTAGCTTTTTTAATTTCAACTTTTTCATTTTTACTATCTGTAGTTTGTATTTTTTTACTTTTTTCTTCTAGCTTATTATTAGGGTTTCCCCAGTTTTTTTTAGTTTCACAGTTAGGATCCAAACACATTTCAAAAACTTTTCCTTTAGAAAACACTTTAACTTTTGGCGTATTACATTTTTCACATGTTTTATTCAAAGGTATTATTTTTGCATATTGTGGTAATGGAAATGTATTATTACATTTAGGCCAATTAGAACAACCTACAAATGATTTACCTATTCTTGATTTACGCATTAATAACTCTCCATCACATTTATTACACTTTCCTAATACATTTAATTTTTCACTTTCTTTCAAACCTTCAGCTAGCGCCTTACCTATCTCCTTTCCGTTTTTATTAAATTCTTCTACAATTTTTTTAATAAGTTCCTGACCCTCCTCTATTATTTTATCTTCTTTTAACTCTCCTTTGGCTACCTTTTCCATGTCTTCTTCAAGTTTTCTAGTCATTTCTTCATTAAGTATCTCTTCAGAATAAGTATTAAGTGCTTTATAGACACTCATTCCAAACTCAGTAACCTCTATTCTTGAGTTAGTTATATAACCTCTATCAAATAATGTATCTATTATGGCTGCTCTTGTAGCTTTAGTACCTAACTCTTTTTTTTCGAGCAGACTTATTAACCCAGCTTTTCCGTATCTATTTGGCGGTTCTGTTTTTCCCTCTGTAATATTAACACTATCTACTTTCACTTCAGAACCTTTTTCAAATTTAGGTATTAAAATTTCTTTAGGTTTATAATATGGATTATAAAATTGTAACCAACCTTTATCTTTAATTACTTCTCCAGAAATTGAGTATTTTTCATTATCTATATTTATTAAAAGAGAAGTTTTTTCACCTTTCCAATACTCTGCAAAACAAGCTAAGAAACGCTTAACTATTAAATCATAAATCTTATTTTCTTCCGGTGTCAATTTCTTTGGTAAAACTCCTGTTGGATAAATAGCGGGATGCGCTTCGTCTTGTTTAGCACCTTCATGCGGTTTTATCCTATTATTATCTATTAATTTTTTAGCACTTTCAGAATATACTTCATTTTTAGATAGTTCTTCAATAATTTTTTTTAATCCTAAAGTGTAAGGTAATTTTTGTGATGAGGTTCTAGGATATGAAATATACGATTTTTCATATAATGACTGTGCCAAAGCCAATGTTCTTGATGGATCTATTCTGAAAACTCTACTAGCTTCTAACTGTAAAGATGTAAGATCAAATGGTGGGAATGGTGAATGCAATTCTTCTTTGCTTTCAATTTCTTCTACTATTGCTTTGCCATTCTTACTTTTATTAAAAATCTCTTGAGCTTCATTCTTGTCAAATATGTTGCCTTTTTTATTTTCAATTTCTAAATCATTTATTTTAATAAAAATTCTCCAAAGCGGTTTAGGCACAAAGTTCTTAATTTCTAACTCACGTTTTGCTAAAATACCTAATGTAGGTCCCTGAACTCTTCCTACACTTAAAACTTTTCTTATTCCTATAGTGCCTAAAGCTTGCATCAAAGCTCTACTTAGGTTAATTCCCCAATACCAATCTAACATATGTCTGGCTTCTCCTGCAGAAAAATTATTGAAATCAAAAGTTCCTGTTTCATTATAAGATTTAATTAAATCAGGCTTTGTCGTTGTAGAAAATCTCATTCTTCCTATTCTCTCATCGTTTAGCTCTTTATTTACATCTTGGTTTATAATTAATTTTAAAATATTAGTTCCAATTACAGTACCTTCTAAATCATAGTCGCATGCATTTATAAAAAAATTGCATTTTTTAGCTATATCCGTTATTGTATCAAGGTACTTCTTAGTAAAATATGAACTTTCATTTGTTTTATAAGAAGGTATCCACTGTATATCAAAAATTGGAAGTTCTTTTTTATCTTTATTTATTTGTTGTAATGTAAAAAGATGTCCTGCCGCTGCTACTATATATAATGTATCATTTCCATTTTGTACTTCAAAGTATCCTACTCCATTTATATTATATCTTTTGGGCTGAGAATCACCTAATGAAAGTGCAACTCTAAGAGCAACACTAGGCTTTTCAGCAATTATAAGTTTATTCATTCCTCTTCCTAAATTTATTTCAATGTTAGCCTTTTGAAGCAAAAGATTTATAAATATGCGTTGTGTTTCTTTTTATGGCTATAAATTAAAACAAGTATTTTTACTTTTTAGATCTTTTCCTTTGACCTAAAACATTTTCTTCATTTGATATTCTCAATGCCATATACAATCCAACTATAATTGTTATAATTGCAAAAAATACAAAAATACCACTAGAACCACTATAAATATATGTCAAAATTGTTATTATTCCTAAGATAAACATGCTAATTGCTATAAAGAAATTGCGTTTCTCATAATCACTTAATTTATCTAAAGATTCCATATTAAACACTTATAAGACAAATTATAAATGCTTTACTATATTAAAGAAAATTTGTTTTATTTACTTATAAAATTCATAAAGTAATATAAATTTATCCCTGTTATATCTAATATGTTTTATTACATTAATGATGAGTTTATGCAGGATATAGCATCTATTTCAAGTATTATAGATACTGAAGAAAAAGTCAAAAAACTTCAAATTCAGCTAGATAAAGAGCTCGAAAAGCTTAGTTTTTCCACAAAATTAAAAATTGATAAATTATTTCA
>JAVYRW010000045.1:0-5490 GCA_038730205.1 Candidatus Micrarchaeaceae archaeon
CAAGAATATCAGAACCGTTTACTGCATCTCTTCCGCCAACTATTCCTTCGAATATTCCTTGTTTTTCTATTACAGATATAGTACTATTAATATCGCTTTGAGCTACAGAAGGTATTATTACATAAACTTCTGAGTTACCTACTCCCTCAATTGTAACTTGTTTTAAACCGAATGTTGAAATTCTTTGTTGAAGATTAGATATTACTGAGCTCATAACAGTAGGATTTACTTGAGATTGTAAAGTAATCGGTATTTCAGTTCCCCCTATAAACTCTATTCCTAAATGTATACCAGATAAAACATCTGCAGTACCTAAAAGTAACAAAATTATTACAAGTGCAAGTATTCTTTTATCTTTTAAATAATCTATAACTGACATTTATTTCTCCTTTCGTTTTTTGAAGTAAAGTATCATAGAAGCATTACCAAACCATGTAGTAAATACATCTCCAATTAAACCAAATAAAACAACACCTGCTATTTCATAGTAGGTAGGTACATAAGCAAATATAGAAACTGCAAATAGTACTCCGAATGAAACTATGGCAGTAATAGTCATAGTAATACCTGTTTTCATTGAGGCATACGCTCTATCTTCAGCTGTACCTTCGTGTCGTTTCATTATTCTCACTGCTGTAAGTACATCAGTATCTATTGAATAACCAATCAACATTAATAATCCACCAATACTTGCTACACCTAAAGGTATTCCAAAAAATGCCATTGCACCTAATGCAAAAATCATATCATTTGCTGCACCAAAGATTACAGCAAATGCAGGACCTACTGATCTAAAAATAAAAAATACAATTATTGATATTAGTATAAATGCAGTAAGTATCACAAGTTCTAGTTGGGATAAGAAATAACTTCCTAAGGTAGGAGTAAGTTGTTGATAAGAGTAATGATTAAAATTTATAAGTTTATGTAATTCCGATAAAATATTATTTTTATAAATAGTACTAGCAGAAGCATATGAATTTTGTGCTAATGTATTTAAGTAAGTTGGATCTGAAGAGTTTATCTGTTGGTTGCCTATAAACGGTTTTAAATAAGCCAACTCTGAAATTACAGCTGCTTTCATACCTAAAATTGATTGATTTAAAACGAACTGATTTTGTGACAAATTTGTTTGCAATGTTTTATTTGAAGGTTGTCTTTTCAACGATTCGGATAATAATGTTACATTAAGTTCACTTGAAGAGTAATTTTGGTTATACGAATAAAAAGTAAGTAATGAAGACTCAGCGTTTGCTATACTTTGATTAATAGTAAATGTTATTTGTATACCTCCGGGACTGTTTTGAATTGATGGAGTTGGTTCGTGCAACGATGTTGATAATTCAGAAGAAAGTTGCGATGGATTTATTGTAGAGTTTGTTTGCATGGTTATACTGACGCCTCCGTTTAATGTAGAGTCAAAGGTTAAGTGTGTTGACATTATTAATCCAAAAACTAGAAGTATTATTGGAAGTATTATCAGATATTTTGCATTTTTATGCTTATAAATATTAGGTAATGTTCTCATTAAATCAAATCAGTTTATAGTCCTTATTCTACTTAAATTTTAATTAAATTTTATATTTAGATAATGATAAATTATCATTTATCCGTACTTTTTCATAAGCTTTACATGTAATGCGCTTACAAATCCGTATATAACTATCATTAACGATAGTATTAATATTGCAAATCCTAATCCAAACTCTAATGTATAACCTAAGGATGGTTGTAGTATTATTATCATACCTAATACAAAAAGATATATGCCCCAATAAATGGATTGGAATATATGCCAACCTGAATGTCTCTCTTTATAATGAAGTACTCTTTTCATATAAGCTTCAGGATTCATAGAACTTGAACTTCCTAAATGCATCTCATCTGTATGAAGATTTTCTCTACGTGCCATCATTTCACCAGGTAATATGTATTAAACATTAAAGTATTTAAAAGATATGCATTTATTAAAAGTAATTAATCTTTGAATTAATCGCATTTAGTGTAACCACAAGATCTACATACGTAACATCCGTTTTCATGTACTACTGTTTTTTCACTGCATTTAATACAAAGCTCCATTTCTACTTCTCCTGAAACCTTTGAGTTTATTGGCATTTGTTGCCCCAATTTTATATTATTTATTACTGTTCCTTGTGTTCCTAAAGGTTCTGCAAAAATCGGAGTAGCTATTCCTGACATTATTTCAAGAGCTTTGGCAATAGCATCAGGTATGCTGTATAACTTAAGGCCATGATCCCATGAAATAGATGAGTTAGCTTTTATGCCTTTAAGACTTGAAACTACTTCTTGAAGATTTCCTCCTAACTGTAAATACTTGCTTATCAATCTGCCAATCGCTTCACAGTAGCTCTTTTCATCACTTCCTGTTTTGCCAAGATTTATGAAAACTTCTTTTATTTCTTCATTATCAAAGTTTGATGTAACATACAAAGGACCTTGTGGTAATGACATTCTTAGTGTATGTCCAGAAATCATTCTTGGCCTTTCCCATGGCTCTAATGAAAATGTTTTTGCGTCATCTTTCTCAATTTTTGATTTTTCTTCTGATTTTTTAGAAATTGTTTTCTTTTCTGCTTCTTCGTTAGTTATAAGGATGCCTTCTCTTGAGCCTTCTCTGTAAACAGTTATGCCTTTACAACCCGCTTTCCATGCTTGCATGTATATTTGGCCAACCTGTTCTGCGGTTGTTTCTCTTGGAAGATTTACAGTTGATGATATTGCACTATCTATATGTTTCTGTATTACTCCTTGCATTTTAACTCTAAACTGAGCTTCTATTTTATGTGCAGGTACAAAAAACTCTGGTAAGTTCTTTTCGTCTTCGATATTATTTAGCTGCATATATCTATTTGCTAAAGGATGGTATACCTTAAATGTTCCCTGACTTAAGGACTCAGATCTTCTTGTGTAACTAAATGCAAATACAGGTTCTATTCCGCTAGAAGTTCCTGAAAGTACAGAACCGCTTCCGACAGGAGGTACTGTTAAGATGGCCACGTTCCTTAATCCATAATTTCTTATTTTTTCTTTAATTTCTGGAGATAGTGTCTTTATGAAGTCCATAGATAAATGTTTTTCTTTATTGAATAGTGGGAATGAACCTTTCTCTTTAGCTATCTCTATGCTCTCATCATATGCTATTGTTTTAAGTTTATTAAATAAGTCATCTACAAAAGCCAAAGCTCTATCCGAATCATATTTTATGCCTAATTTTATTAGCATATCACCTAAAGCGGTTACACCTACGCCTATTCTTCTGCTGTTCCTAGCTGCAAGGTTTTGTGCTTCTAATGGGTGTTTGCCATCATTATAATCAAGAACATCATCTAAAAATCTTACTGCATATCTAGTTGCTTTCTCAAAGTTTTGCCAATCAAATGAAGCTTTTTGAGTAAACTCATTAATTACAAATGATGATAAATTTAAGTTTCCTAGGTCGCAAGCTCCGTAAGGTTGTAGCGGTTGCTCTGAGCATGGATTTGTAGTAATTACATTCATATCATTATACTCACTAGGAGAAAATCTTTTTACAGTATCCCAAAAAATTAGACCAGGCTCTGCCCAATCTCTTGCAGATGTTATTAATTGATTCCATAACTCTCTTGCGTTAACTGTTTTCTCTATTTTCCCATTTTTTTCATTTGTGTATCTTAAAGCAAACATTTTGTTTTCTTCTACAGCACGCATGAACTCATCAGTTATACGTACACTTATATTTGCATATCTTACATTTGTTAGATCTTTTTTAACGTTTATAAAATTAAGTACATCAGGATGATCAACGCTTATTGTTATCATTAATGCGCCCCTTCTTCCGCTTTGTCCTATGGTGTGTGTTGTCTCACTGAATATATTCATAAAAGATACGGAACCGGTAGAGTATACTGCGGAGTTGTTTACAGGTGCACCTTTTGGCCTTAGAATACTTATATCTGTACCTACGCCGCCGCCATAACTGTAAGTTCTTGCTGCTTCTTTACACCAATCAAAAATAGATTCTATAGAATCGCTTTTTATTGGAATGACATAACAATTTAGAAGTGTTGCTTTTCTTTTTTGTCCTGCACCAAACATTATTCTTCCTCCAGGTAAGAATCTGAAATCGCTTAACAACCATTTAAAATTTTCTTTCCATTTAGAAATATTTTCTGGAGATGTTTCTGCTTTTGAAATCTCAGTTGAAACTCTATCCCACATTTCTGGAGGTGTTTTTTCTATTGTTTTACCTGTAAGATCCTTGAAAGCATATTTTTCATAAAAAACTCTTGCGCGTATTTCGTCGCCATTAAAAAACTCTAGAGTTTCTTTTGGTAATTCAATTACACCTTTTTGTTCATTAAGTTCAGTTGTTTTTTCAACTTCTAAATTTTTTTCGCCTTCAGACATACAAACACCATACCAGTTGTTTGTGAATAAATGCTCCTTAAGTTTAAATATCTTTCAGTTAGTGTTGTTTATATCGCTGCTCTTTTTTTCAAAGTTTTGGTAAAGTATTTTTTATATCGACAAGTATAAGGAAAAACGAATAGTGGAACTTTGATGTATCTTGAATAAAATTTATTTAAAATTTTTGAATATTTAGTATATACAAAATAATTACAATAAAATAAAAAAACAACAGGATAAAGTATAAAATATTAGAAAATATTTGTTTCTTAGAAATTTATTTTTATTGTTATAAATACAATGGGGGCACAGGGAATCGAACCCAGGTCTTCACCGTGTAAAGGTGACGTCCTACCATTAGACTATGCCTCCTTTTTATGTGCTTCAAAGAACTTTTCTAGACGTGAGAACGCTTCTTCTATAACTTGCTCATCTGGAAGTGTTATTAATCGAATAAAACCTTGAGTTCCGAAGCCAGAACCTCTTAGTACCTGTAGATGCTGTTCTTTCAAAAGCGTTTCTGTAAACTCTTTATCATTTTTTATATTCAATTTATTAAATTTAATACGTGGAAATATATAAAATGCACTGTTAGGTTTTACAACTTCAAGATACTCGCTATTTTTAGCAAGTTTGTATGCTAGATTTGAATTTTTTTCAATTTTTTGAAGAGCTGATTTTAAAAACTCTTTTCTTTTTTTAATGTTTGAGATCCCTTCAGCAACTGCATACTCTGCAGGAGTATTTGCAGATAATCTTGAGTTTGCAAGTTTAGTTATGGCATTTTTTAGAGAAATTGATTTTTTATCATTTTCTGGAATTATGCAAAAACCTATTCTGAAACCAGTTGCAAATAGATTTTTTGAAGCGCCATTTAAAATCATATGCGGCACTCCCTTTGCAATTTTTGAAAGTGGAGTAAATTTAGCATCATTAAATATTAATTCATCATATATTTCATCTGAAATTAAAAAAATATCATTATCTTTTGCTATTTCAACAACCTCTTTTAATGAGCTGTAAGAAGATGTTGTTCCGGTTGGATTATTTGGATTAGTAATTAAAATATATTTAGGTTTG
>JAVYRW010000046.1:0-5473 GCA_038730205.1 Candidatus Micrarchaeaceae archaeon
TCCGGTTTTTGGTTTTAAATAAATTCTCATTAAATTTAATTTAAAAAATATTGCATCTTTTGCTTCTTGTAGGTTAATTCCTTTTCCAGCACTTATCAAAACAATTTTCATTCCAGTAGATTTTTCAAGTTCTTTTTTAATTCCTTCTGCATATGATAAATCTACCATATCTATCTTATTTAAAAAGACTATTGCATCTAAATAAGTTATAGTTTCATCTAAAAAATCAGAAACATCTTCTATACTTGCATCTTGGTGAAATATTACATTTGCGTTAAATATTTTATATTCATTTAAAATTTCTGCAACACTTCTTTTATCAGGAACTTTATGTTTATTTGGTTCTAGGTTTATGCCACCTGCTTTTAACCTTTCAACACGTATATTTGGTCTTTTTGTATTTACTCTTATGTCCAAGGAATATAACTCGTCTAATAATTTATAAAGTTGAACTGGAGCATTAACATCTATCATAAAAACTATCAAATCAGCTACTCTTATGATACTTACTATTTTTTTACCGCCACCTTTCCCTATACTAGCTCCTTCTATTAATCCAGGAATATCCAATATTTGTATATTTGAACCGTTATAATTTAGCATTCCTGGGACTACAGTTAATGTTGTAAAAGCGTAATCTGCAACTTTTGATTCTGCATCAGTTACCATACCTAAAAAAGATGACTTTCCAGCATTAGGAAATCCAACTAGCGCAACAGTGGCGTCGCCATTTTTCTTAACTGCAAATCCTATTCCTCCTCCACCTTTCTTTTCAGAAAGTTCTTTTTTTATTTTAGCTATTTTCTTTCTAAGTATACCTAAATGTTTATTTGTTGCTTTATTATATTTCGTTTTCGAGTACTCCTCACGAAGTTCCTCAAGTTTGTCCTCTAATCCAGGCATTTATACTCACTATTTACCTCTTAACACAAATCATTTATTATTATTTAATTATTCTTTATATATGTTCTTTTTATCAATTTCCCAGAAATTATAAATAAAATATTTGGTTTATTTTAAAAAATATAAAATTATGCCATTTTTTATAAAATAATCCTTTATTTTAGTAAAATTATTTTACTTTAATATAAATTACAAATGTTTAATATCCTTCATGCATGGTTTAATTTAAATAAATTTTATTCTTTAGTAAGTATCAGTGAAATAAATGGGAAAAATAACAAAGAAGTCAAAGAAGTCTTCTGCACGATCTGCAAAGTCTTCAAGAACTTCTAAAAAAAACAAAAGCAGAAGGTAAATTAAATTTCTTTTTTTGATTTCTTTTATTTTAATTCATCTTCATAAACTTTGACATATTTTTCTTTATATTTCTGTCGTTTTTGAACATTTCATAAAACTTTTTCATTTTATTGAACTCACTTATAAGCATTCGTACATCTTTTTCTTGAGTACCACTTCCTTTAGCTATTCTGACAATTCTACTATGTTCTTTTAACAATTTATCATTCTTTCTCTCTTCAATTGTCATAGACCCTATTATTGATTTATATTTTGATAGTTTTTCTTCTCCTTGTTCTACTAAATTTTTAGGCACGTCTGCCATTCCCATCATACCTAACATATTTTTCACCGGGCCCATTTTTGACATTGTTTTTAATTGAGTATAAAAAGTATTGAAGTTTAAATCTTCAGCGTTAATTTCTTCAGGTTTTATGTTAGCTTCTTTTATTGCTTCATTAACATTTTTAATTAATGATTCGATATCTGGTATTCCCAAAAGTCTTCCAACAAATTTTTCAGGATTATAAAATTCAAGAGTATTCATTTTTTCTCCAGAACCTATAAAAGTTATATTTACCTTGGCGGCATTCACTGCACTAAGTGCTCCTCCTCCTTTTCCAGATCCATCCATTTTTGTTACTATAACTCCTGTTATTTTTATGGCATTATGAAATTCAGTAGCTTGTTTTCCTGCAACCTGTCCTGTATCTGCATTTATTACGAGTAATTTTTCATCTGGTTTAAACTCATCTGATATTGATTTTATCTCTGCAATTAACTCTGCATTTAAAGCGCTTCTTCCGCTAGAGTCACAAATTATTACTTTTCTATCTTTTAAATTTTTCAAACCTTCTTTAATTATTTTTCTTACGTCTTTTTCATTTTTTATACCAAAAAATGATACATTAATTTGTTTAGCTAAAGTTTCTAACTGTTCATAAGCAGCTGGTCTGGCTACGTCACAACAAATAACCCCCGTACTAAGTCCTCTATCCTGATAAAACTTAGCTAACTTTGCAGTTGTAGTTGTTTTACCTGCACCATACATACCAACCATAAGTACACGCTTAGGTTTTATTTCAGGCTCATAGCTTTTACCCATTAGCTTAACTAGTTCTTCATAAACCATGTTAGTTATGTAATCTTTAGGGCTTACCCCTTCAGGTATTTTTTCTTTAAGTGCTGCATCTTCTATTTTTTTTGTAAACTCAGATACAAGCTTTAGCTCAACATCTGAGCTAATAAGTGCTCTTTGTAACTCCTTGTTAAATTCTCTAATTGTTTTTACATCTATTATCGTAGCTCCTTGTAATTTTGCTATTGCTTTTCTAAGTCCTTCTCCTAAATCCATGTTTTCACGATACATATAATTATGTGTAAGTTTTATATATAATTACTCCTATTAAAATATACCTGTTTTGGGCTCGTAGCTCAGCATGGTCAGAGCGCTGGTCTTATAATATAAACTTCTTAAAAAGAAGTTTAATTGAGAAGATAGCCAGATGTCGTGAGTTCAAATCTCACCGGGCCCATTTTTAAATAGGGGTTATATATAAATCAATCATTTTACATCCTTATTTTATATTTCATAAATTTTATTAAGTGATATAATTAATTTCTAGATCAAACTTTGTAAAAAAAGTACATTATTGAACAAAGATGACTAATCATAATAAATATTTATCTGTTAGAGATATTATTTGGTGATACCAATGTCAAAGAAAACTTTCTCATGTCAAGATATAGGAATATCTTGCGGATTTAAGGCTGAAGCAGAAAATGAACAAACACTTCTTCCAAAGATAGCTGCACACGCAAAAAAAGAACATGGAATGAAAAACATAGACGAAGCTACTATGAAAAAAATAAAATCAGCAATAAGATAAGTACCAACTTAAAAATTTAAAATAAATTTGTTTTTAGGTGGAAATCCCACCATTTATATTTTTTATTATTTTTAAAAATTAATTTAACAAAGTGAGAGAGCTTATGGGGTGCATCTTTCAATAATTTCAATATCAGGAATTATAATTTTTATAGGAAATACTTATATTGATTATTTGTGATATTCAATTAAAAATAAAAAATCTAATTTTTAAATTTAAAAATAAATAAAACAAGTAATTTCTAAAATCATTTATCAAATACTAAAAATTAGAATTTTAATAAACTTAGAAATACAGAAGTATTATTAATATTTAATATATAATTAATTTATGTTTTTATGGAAATAACTTCAAAAGATGTAGTTTATAAATCAGGAAATGAAGAAATTCATAGTTATATTTCTTATCCTAACGATTCAAATAAATATCCTGGTGTGATTCTTATACATGAAATATTTGGTCTTGATGATCATATAAAGGATGTCACACGCAGACTTGCAAAAGAGGGTTATGTAGTTCTTGCACCAGATCTTTTTTCAAGTGAATCATTATCAAAGATACTCACTCCTTTAGCAATAAGTAAAACAATGAAGTTTATGATGTCAATACCTATTGAAAAACAAAGAGATGAAAATTATAGAAATCAAGAAATGGCAAAATTATCACAAGAAGAACAAACGGCCATTTATGGTGTTTATAAAACATTTTTTATTGATAGGCCTGTAGATAAATTTGTAGATTATCTTTCAGATGGTTTAGAGTACATACTTCATCAAAACAATGTAAATGGAAAAATAGGCAGTGTAGGATTTTGTTTTGGTGGTAGCATGTCAATAAATCTTGCATGTAAAGGAAAAGTTGATGCTTCAGTAATATTTTATGGAGAAAATCCAGAACCAATAAATAAAGTAAAAGGTGTTAAAAACGCAGTTCTAGGTATATATGGTGGCGAAGATGTGAGAATAACCTCAAAGGTACCAGAACTTGTAAAAGAACTTTCAGAACACAAAAAGAATATATCTGTGAACATATACTCTGGAGCTCATCACGCATTTTTCAATGATACAAGACCTCAAATGCATAATGAAAAAGCATCTATAAGCGCATGGAAATTATTATTAAACTTTTATAAAGAATACTTATAAAATTTAATTTTTTTAATTAATTTTAACTGATTTTAATAATAATTCTTGAAACCTTGCTACCGCATCTTTTCTACTCATTTTAATAATATGCTCACTTTTTTTATTAATTATATTGAAAGGAGGTATTTTATAAGCCAATACATCATCGAATATAAACCTTTCGTGCTGCTGAATTGTATCAACTTCATTCATTAGTTTTACTTCTAAAATTATCCCACCTTTTTCTAATTCGTTTTTTAAATCTCTATATTCTTTACTAAAAGAAGAGTCTAACATCTCATTAGACGAAATAATAGTTATTTTTTTGATATTTTTATTATTGTATATTAATCTATATAAATTTAACAAAGCTTGCGAATTAAAGTGTTTATCAACAATTCCAAGATTTCCTACAAATAAATAAAAAATTTTTTCTCTTAAATTTACCATATTAGTATAAGGCTTATCTGGAGAAATTTTTATTCCAGAAAAATGTTTTTTAACTGTACTTCCATAAATTTTATAACCTATATATAAATCTAAAATTATAGAAAAAATTATCGATATGTAAGTAATATCTAAGTTTAAACTATAAAGATTAAAATCAAAAGCAGAATAAGTTATGAAAAGTAATAGCAAATATATACAAACTAAAATTAAGTGTAATGGAAAGTATACTTTTAAGAAACTTTCATAACCGTTTTGTTTATGCAACCATAAAGTAAATGTCATTGCAAATAAAATAAAACCTATGCTTGTTATTATGTAAGATTCTAATATCGCCTGATAAAATACACCATTTTGAGAAGCTTCGTACTGTAAAATATGGATAACTGAAGTATTTGTTGCAGTAGCTGTAAGTATTGCTGCTACTCCTAATCCATACTGTGTTGAAAAAAATTCAACACTAAGAATACCACTACTTAAAAGTATTATAGAAAAGGTAATAAGCAAAATGCTCATTGTCTTATTATCATATACCTTTTCAGGCTCCATGTTATGTTAACTCTTAGTAATTATAAATAGCTTATTATTTTATATAAATAAATTACATTTTACCTATATCATTAATTACATCTATATCTAAAGCTCTTTTTCCTAATCTCCAATTGGCAGGTATTGCACATACATGACCTTCTGCAGTTGGAGTGTCCCTTATGTATTTTAAAGCCATAAAAGATGTAAAGATATGATCAACATCCTTTCCAAGAGCATCATTAT
>JAVYRW010000047.1:0-5341 GCA_038730205.1 Candidatus Micrarchaeaceae archaeon
TCTTTTTAACAACTTCTGGAGGTTCAGACCAAATGGCTAGGCTTGATGGTAGAGGTGGTACTGATTATTCTGGTCTTTCTAAAACTAGTTCATGGACATCTTGGTCGGCTCCATCTCCGGGAATAGATGAATCTAAAAATGTATGGTATAAATATGACGTAATAATTTCAAATGGTAAAGCAAGCGCATATATAGGTAGTATATCCGATAGCCTTGCAAAATTAGGCACCACCGCAACCTCTTCTTTTTCAATATCAAATAATGGTGATTACTTAGGTTTAGTGGGAGATGCTCTTGGTTCTTCATATATAACTTATTTAGACGGAATAATAATAAGATCATATCCTCCTAATGGTGTAATGCCTTCTGCAAAATTTGGCATTTTATCAAGTTCTACTGCACCAATAATATCTTATCAAAATTTATCCACCTATTACGGGATTAAAGATTTAATTAGCGGTTTAATTTCTAATAGCAGTGATAGTTTAGATTTATATGAAAATGGAGTTCTAATTGCAGGACCTTCAAAACATTTAATTAATTATACAATATGTGGTACTAATCCCTATATTAATAGTTGTCTTATACCCGGAAATTATATATTTTCTGTTAACGATTTGACATCAAATACTAGTTCAAGTGTTAATATTAATATAAATAAACAAATTCCCTCTCTTAAAATAGAATCAGAAAATTTAGTTTTAACAAGTAAAGCCATTACTCCAATAAATTATTCTGTATCTACTATAGGTAATCAACTAAAATCAACATTATCTATTAATGGTGTAAATGTATCTAACTCCTTTTCAAATAATACATATAATTTTATTCCAAGTAATGTTGGTTTATATAATTTAGAATTATCAACTACTGGTAATGGCAATTATTTACCAAATACTATTTCTAAAACTCTTTGCTTTATTAGCAATCCACAATCAATACCCTCAAATATACTTTTTTTCTCACCTATTTGTGTAGTTAATAATCAAAGTATATCTGCAACAGGACCCTTTCAAGAAATAATTAATATAAATGAGAGTAAATACTTAAATTATATCCAATATAATGGCGTTAATGCTAATTTTGAAATATTTAATTCATCAGGGGATATATTACCCTCATGGATCGAACAAAATAAATCTGGCAATTTAAGTATCTGGATTAAATTTCCTAACGGTATCCAAGCAAACAGTATTAATCCAATATATATGGGTTTTGCTGGAAATTCTTTAAATTTACTTTCTAATAATGGCAGTATAGGAATAGGTGAAAATCCCACTGCAACATCTATTTATGGACAATACGATGACGGAAACGAGGTTTTCAATAATTACTTTAGCGGAGGTTCTTTAAATGGTTGGACTGCTGTTGGTGTATCAGGTCAAACACAAACTGCGCCTTTAGGTTCACCTTTCGGAACAAACGCCTTTTATGCTAATGGAGCTAATGGGGATTATTTGTATACTATAGCAAATAATCAAACTGATAACTCAATAATAGAGTATTACACATATACTGAAAATCTCGATGATGTATTCTTTTTAGTAAACTCAACGGGTTCTGGTCAACTTGGTAGGTTAGGTGAAGGTGGTGGTTGGTATGGTATCACCTCTACAACCTCTTGGACTTCATGGACGGCTCCACCAGATACTGGTTCATGGTCAAATGAGTGGTTACTATCTAGTATATTGATAAATAACGGCAAAGCACAGATGTTCTTGTCTACAACTCCCGGGATATATGGTAGTGAAATAGGTAGTAATCCTTCTAATATTTATTCGGTATCAAATAATGGAGTCTATTTAGGTTTTGTTGGAGATGCCGATGGCAGTAGCACAACACAATATTTAAATGGATTAATAATAAGATCATATCCACCGAATGGGGTAATGCCTTACTTTATAGAGGGTGGAATAATATCCGTGTCTCAATCATCAACCTGTACAATTTCTTTGAATTCAAATTCAATAATTTTTGGTTCATTAAATCCTTCTTCAAGTATAAATACTGTAAATTCAATAGTAGATACAAATGCTGGAAACTCCAACTCATACCTTCTTGTATACGGTGGGAATTGGCTTGGAAATGTACAATTTGGAGTTAGTAATACTACGTGGTCGAGTTCAAACAATGTTACTTATTCTAATGCAAATAAACTAAGCTCTACTATTTCAAACACTTCAATAGAAGTTCAATCTAAGAGTTCAAATTCAATATATTTTGGTTTTCATGTTCCAGGAGGAATTTCTCCAGGTAATTATCAACAAACAATAACTATTGAAAATTCTTGTTAAGTTATAATAAACTTAATTTCAGTATGCCGGTAGATTATCTAATAATTTTATATAATTAATTTATTAATAAGTTATGATTTTAATATATGAATAAATAAAGAAAGGATTAAATACTTTACAGCTATAAATTATATTCACATTTGATATAGTTATGGACTATGATAATAAAAATATAGTCCTCAATGAGCTTATAGGTTTGAAAGTATTGGTTATCAGTTGCATCGACAAAAATCAAAAAGGAGTATCCGGAGTAATAATCGATGAAACAAAGAATCTAATAAAAATAAAATCAGGAAAAAATGTACTTTCTTTGATAAAGAAAAATACAAAGTTCAGATTTTATTACGGAACAAAACACTTCGATGTAGAAGGAAAAGAAATAAATTTCAAACCAGAAGAACGAATTGAGAAAGGACTTAAATATTACAAAAGGAGAAAGGTTTAAACTTTATTAAAATACAAAAACTACGGTGTATATATTGGAATGCAATGATTTAAAATGTCCGATTCATGGAAATCTCTCAACTAGAGGGACAAGATTATCTGGAAAAGTAGTTAGTGCTAAAACTAAGAAAACGGCAATAGTTGAGATAGATTATACTAAATACATTTACAAATACGAACGTTATTTAAGAAAAAGGTCAAGAATACCTGCATATAATCCAGATTGCATATCGGCAAAAGAAGGAGATATGGTTAATATAGACGAAACAAGAAGACTTAGCAAGACTAAATCTTTTGTTGTAACTGAAATCTTAAAGTAATTGGTTTTAATAATGAAAGGAGTATCATCAAAAGTAATAAAAACACTCATTCCAGGAAGTGTTATAACTTGTGCAGATAACAGCGGAGCTTATGAATTTAGAATAATTCATATAATAGGTAAAGGGGGCGGTGGAAGACATGGTAAACTCGCTTCAGCAGGAATAGGTGACATAGTGTCCGCAAGTGTAAGGAAAGGTACACCTACTTATATTAAAAAACCAGTTAGAGTTGTAATAGTAAGACAAAAAGCAGCATTAAGACGATCAAACGGTCTTCATATACGATTCGAAGATAATGCAGGAGTTATGGTCAATGAAGAAAACATGCCTGTAGGTACAGAAATAAAAGGAGCAATAGCTCGTGAAGTAGCAGAAAGATTTTCTAACATAAAAGGAGTTGCTTCAAGAATTGTGTGATATTTATGCATATACAAAGCAGTAAACCTAGAAAACAAAGACTTTTCAGAGCTGAAGCTCCAGTACATGTTAGGAAAGCATTTGCACATTCTAGAATATCTAAAGATTTAGCTAAAAAATTAGGCATAAAGAAAAGATCAGCTCAAGTAAGAAAAGGAGATATTGTAAAAATAATGATAGGTTCAAAAAAAGGGAAAACGGGCAAAGTAAATAAAGTAGAAACAAAGAAAGGGATTATTTTAATAGAAGGTATATCAAGAAGAAATGCAAAAGGAAAAGAACTATTGATACCTATTAAAACATCCAATGTATATATTACTGATTTAGATCTTAACGATAAATTAAGAAAAGAAAAATTAGGTTTGAAAGAATAATTATAATGTGATAAGATGGGCATAAAGGCAAACAGAAGGCATATTAAAAGACTCGCTTCGAGCAAATATATGGGAGTTAGCAGAAAAAGTTCAGCTTATGTAGCTAAGCCTTTTCCAGGAAGACACACAAAAGATTCAAACATAGCACTTAAGACAATATTAACAGAAAAATTAGGCTTAACTAGTACATCAAAAGAAGCAGAAAAAATTATAAAAGATAGAAACATAAAAGTGAATGATAAAATAATATCAAATCCTCTATATTCAGTAGGATTTGGAGATATAATAGAAATACATAAACTAGGAGAAAAATTTTATATGGATAACACTAAAAATGGTTCATTCACATTAGAAAAAATAAAAAGTTCAAAACAACAGTTATTCAAGGTCATAGGTAAATATAAAACAAAAGGGAATAAACTCATGTTGCGTTTACATGACGGTTCAATAATAAATGCGGATAAATTTAAAGATACAAATGTTAATGATTCAGTCGATGTAAAAAATAAAGAAATTTCTTCCGTAATTAAATTAGAAGAAGGAGGAAAATGTCTTGTTATAAAAGGAAATCATACGACCCAATCTGGAATAATACGCAAAATAATAACAGGTACGGCAACAAGAAGTTCTTTAGTTTCAATTTCTTCTGGGAAAGAAAATTTTGAAACAACATTAGACAATATTATTGCAATAGCTGAGTAAAATGACACAAAATCCAATGGAAAATATATATCTTGAAAAAGTAGTAATAAACATAGGTGTAGGTTTAAATGAAAACATGGTAAATAATGCAAAAGCTTTAATTAAGAAATTAACTGGCCATGATGCAGGAACAACAGTATCGAAAAGAAGAGATCCGGAATTAAAGCTAAAAAAAGGTCAACAAATAGGCGCAGTATCTACCATACGTGGTGAAGAAGCTTTTGATTTCTTAAAAAGAGCATTAGATGCAAATAACAACTTATTAAATAAAAATGCAATAGCAAACAACTCAGTAAATTTCGGAATTAAGGAGTACATTTATTTTGCAGGTGTAAAGTATGATCCTAAAATAGGTATATTAGGAATGAATGTAAATGCAGCATTTGCAAGAAAAGGTTCGCGTGTAGCAAAAAGAAAAAGGAAAACAACAAAACCAAAAGTAAGTCACAGCAGAGTAACAAAGGAAGAAATACTCAAATATTTAGAAGATAATTTAAAAATTAAAATACAAGAATGAAGAGGATATGGTTAAATGAAGGTTAATTTCGAACAAAAATTGAAAGGCAAAGGAGTAAGAAAATGCAGATTATGCGGTAATTCAAGAGGTATAATAAGAAATTATAATCTTAGAATATGCAGAAGATGTTTTAGAGAATACGGAAAGCAATTAGGTTTCGAAAAATATTAGTGATTAATATGGATGTACTTGCAGATGTTTTAAATAAAATAAAAGTTTGTGAAAATATTGGCAGTTATGACTGTGTAGTTCCATCTACAAAATTAGTCAAAG
>JAVYRW010000048.1:0-5303 GCA_038730205.1 Candidatus Micrarchaeaceae archaeon
AAAAACTTTAATTGATGCTGGATTTAGTGATAAGGATTCAATAAAACTTCTAAACTCTAAATTTTTTACAAAAAAATATAGAAACTTCACATCAAATGACATAATCGGGCGTTTAAATAATATTGCAAAGGTATATGCTCTTAAAACAGAAATTATATGTAATTTAATAGTAAAATTTCCTCAATTTTTTACATACAATCATGAAAGAGTACTAAAAGAAATAAAAAATATGTATAACTTTACAAATGAACAGGCTATAAAAACAATAGTAAGATTTCCTCAATTTGCAGGCTATGATCATGAAAGAGCAATTAAAGACATAAAAAATAAATATAATTGTACAGATGAACAATTAATTAATATGGTATTAAAATTTCCTTCTATTGCAGGTTTAAATCATGAAAGGGTTTTTAGACAATTAAATAAAATAGGTAAAATGATAGGTATTAATGAGGATAGAATAATTGATGAGATAATTAAGACACCTAATCTCGCAGGACTTTCATTCAGAAGATATGTTGCAGTAATAGATATATTTAGACATTTAGATAAAGAACTTAATCAAGTATCTAAAGAAAAAAAGATAGATTGGTGGTTAAAAAACTTTGTAGCTTCTCCATATGTACCTGAAACTAAAAAAGAAAGAGTAAGTTATGCAATAAAAAAAGGAAATTATTCGGAACCTAAACTCATGAAGCTTTTGAGAAAAGATACTAAAAAGCTTAAAATTAATATTTAATTTTTTTTATAAATTATTTTAAATTTTTTAATGCTTTTTTAATAAGTATTTCAATTTCTTTTCTTTTAGAAAAAACATTTTTATAGTTGGTTTCTGAAAATATGTCTTTTGGATTTGCCCATCTGTAATTAGAGTTTTCAAAACTTAATTTTATATCAGACCTATCTGTTGTAAAGATAAATAAATGATTATACCAACTTTTTTTATAACGTGTATCTTTTATTAAAGTTTTTACAGGTTTATACATTAATTTAAGATCATTTTTATTAAAAGATATCTCTTCTTTTATTTCTCTATATGCAGTTTCTAAATATGTTTCATTTTTTTCTTTTCCACCAAAAAGAAAAGACCATATGCCTCTATTTTGAATGATTGGAATATTTCTTCTTTTAATTAAAAGTATTAATTTACTTTTTTTGTTTATTATTATTGCAGCTATTCCAGGATGAATTTCCTTTTTTATTAATTCATTTTTTTTATTCGGCATTGAATCTCTAAATTAAATATTAGACAAATAACTAACTAAGGAGTAGGTATATTAATATTATTAATAAAAAAGTTTATTTGATTTTATGGCAGGTATTGTAGGTTACGGAGCCCATGTTCCGCGTTACAGAATAAAAGTAGAGGAAATAGCCAAAGTTTGGAATGATGATCCAGAAAGTATTAAAAAAGGTTTAAATATAAATGAAAAAAGTGTTCCTAGTATAGATGAAGATGCAGCTACAATAGCAGTTGAAGCTGCTAGAAGAGCAGTTTATCATAGTGGTATAAAATCTAATGAAATAGGGGCCTTATATGTTGGCTCTGAGTCACATCCTTATGCAGTTAAGCCAACAGCAACAATAGTTTCTCAAGCAATAAAAACTGGAAATAAACTTACAGCTGCTGATTTAGAATTTGCATGTAAAGCAGGAACCGCTGGAATACAAATATGTGCAGGATTAGTAGATAGTAAAATGATAAAGTATGGAATGTCTATAGGGAGCGATACTTCTCAAGGAAGACCTGGAGATGCTTTAGAGTATACTGCAAGTGCCGGTGGAGCAGCTTTTATCCTAGGTAGTGAAAAGAATGAGTACATAGCTGAAATATTAAAAACAACAAGTTATACTTCAGATACTCCTGATTTTTGGAGAAGAGAAGGAGCTTCTTTCCCTTCACACGGCGGAAGATTCACAGGAGAACCAGCTTACTTCAAGCATATAATTATCGCTACAAAACAATTATTCGAAATAACAGGTTTTAAACCATCTGATTTTAATTATGCTATTTTTCATCAACCTAATGGGAAGTTTCCAATTATGGTTTCAAAGTCTCTTGGTTTTGAAGAAAAACAGATAAAAGATGGTTTATTGACTCCGAGTATAGGTAATACATATTCTGGAGCATCTATGTTAGGTTTAGCTGCTGTATTAGATATTGCTAAACCAAATGAGAAAATATTATTGACAAGTTTTGGTTCTGGTGCAGGTAGCGATTCTTTTGCTATAGAAGTTAAAGAGTCAATAAATGAAAAAAGAGATAGATTAGTTAAAGTTAGTGATATAATAAATACAAGGAAAATTTACATAAATTATGCTAATTATCTCAAAAACAGAGATGGAATTAAAAGAAGGTAGTATTATGAGAGATGTTGCAATAATTGGAATAGGATTAACAAAATTCGGTGAACGTTGGGAGTACGGAATGCGTGAATTAATGGCTGAAGCCGGAATAAAAGCAATAACAGACGCAAATATAGGAAGTAAAGATGTTGAAATTGTTTATGGAAGTACAATGGCTTCTGGAAGATTTGTTGGTCAAGAACATATGGCAGCTTTGCTTGCCGATCAACTCGGTTTTAAAAATATACCAGCAGTAAGAATTGAAAACGCATGCGCAAGCGGAGGGAGTGCATTAAGACAAGGTTATATGGCAGTAGCTAGTGGTATGCATAATATAGTAGTAGTAGGAGGTGTAGAAAAAATGACAGATGTAACTACTTCAGAAGCAACTACAGCTTTAGGAGGTGCAGGAGATCAGGAATGGGAACTTTCTCAAGGAATAACATTTCCTGGGCTTTATGCTTTAATGGCAAAAAGACACATGCATGATTATGGAACTACAGAGGAACAATTAGCAAGCGTTGCAGTAAAAAACCATGAAAATGCAGTTAAGAATGAATATGCACAATTTAGAAAACAAATATCTATACAAGATGTACTTAATTCAAAAGTAGTTGCAGATCCATTAAAAGTCTTTGATTGTTCTCCAATATCTGATGGTGCAGCTGTTGTTGTACTTGCACCTTTAGAGATAGCAAAAAAATACAATGACACGCCAATAAAAATAGCAGCAAGTTCTCAAGCAAGTGATACTCTGGGGCTTTCCGAAAGAGATTCTTTAACTGAGCTAAAATCTACAAAAATAGCTGTTTCTAATGCTTATAAGAGTGCAGGTGTAAAACCTTCCGACATAAATGTTGTTGAAGTACATGATTGCTTTACAATAGCAGAAATTCTTGCTATGGAGGATCTTGGTTTTTATGAAAAAGGAAAAGCAGCTAAAGCTATTTATGATGGAGAAACTAAATTAAACTCAAAGCTTTCTGTAAATACAAGCGGCGGTTTAAAAGGTTGCGGACATCCAGTAGGCGCTACGGGAATAAAACAAGCAGTTGAAATTACCATGCAACTAAGAGGCGAAGCAAAAGATAGGCAGGTTAATGGAGCTGAAATAGGTATGACCCATAATGTTGGAGGAAGTGGAGCGACAGCGGTTATCCACATAATGAAAAGAACTAATTAGTGATTAAATGGAAAAAGCATCAGCAAGTGCGTGGAGAAAGTTCAACGCAAGATATAATATGATAGGTAATGTTTGCAAAACCTGCAACACAAAGTACTTTCCGCCAAGAATAGTATGTAAGAATTGCGGTAGAAATACAAAGATGGAAGAGTTTCAGTTTAATGGCAATGGTGAAATTTTTTCTTTTACTAAAATACACGTTCCTTCAGATTCATTTAAGGAAAATGCACCATATATCATAGGAGTTATAAAATTGGAAGAAGGTCCTTTGGTAGAAGGACATATTGTAGAAAGTGGAAAGGAACCAGTAATAGGTGCAAAAGTAAAACAGGTTTTTAGAAAGATGTATACTGAAGGAGATGAAGGTCTTATAACTTATCATTTTAAATTTGAAATTATTTGATTTTTTAAAATTAATTCTTTTCAGATAATTTATTTTTTAAAAGATAAGCATATAATACTTCTAAGAGTTCGCCTTCTAAATTAATAAAATGAGTATCTTGTGCATTTTTAATGTATTCTTCACTTTCTTTAACACCTTCAACTAGAAGTTTTAATGCTCCTACGACTAAGACACTATCTAAATATATTTTTTTTATATCATTAGAAACATACAATACACCATTAGAATTCTTTGGCATGTTTTTTTCTAATTTTTTAAGGATTTCTTTGCCTTTAGTTGTATTGCCCTGTATAATCTCACCTATACCATTTACTGCGTTTGGAAATGTAAGTACTGTTATGGGATTATTTGTACTTGTAAGTAATCCATCTTTATTTTTGTTATAACTTTGAAGTTTTAGTAATCTTTTTGCTTCATCTTTATCTCCAGAATAAAACTCAAGTAATGAGACAAATAATTCAGCTACATAACTTTTATTTGGACTACTTATAGATAATGAATAATTGCCTTTTTTATTTTTTTGGGATCTTATTTTATTTAAAAGTTTTTCGGACTCTTTTTTATCTCCTGAAAAATATTTTAATAAGCCTATTAATGCATTCAAATGAATATATTTTGAGTTTTCTCCTTTCACCAGATAAAATCCATCAGTATCTTTGTCAAATAATTTTTCAATGGTGTTTGGTGAAGATTTTATTATCTCATAATATTTTTCTTTAAATTCTTTTGAAATAATATTTTTATTTTCGTCCTTTCGTTTAATTTCAATTAAAGATCCAGATATTTTATCTTCGTTTTTTTCTACATTATACTTCTTTCCTGCTTCATTGGAAAGTAACTTAACTACCATACTCCCACCAGTTTTATCCCCAATATAGTTAATACAGAAAAAATTATATAACTATTTATTCTTTTTTGAAAAAATTATATAACTATTTATTCTTTTTTGTATTTTTTAAAGCTTTTTTTATTAGTTTTTCTTTAGGAGTCATGTTTTCAAAAACTATTAAGGCTGCCTTTTTTCTATTAATGGACTTCATATTACCAATTAAACTTAATAAAAAAAATATTTAAAGCTTTTGTAATAAACTTAATTTAAGATGATACAAATCTTAATAAAATACCTGTATTTGAAGCTGCATTGGTTCTTACTAAAGGATCAGGGTCATTTATTAATGACTTAATATCATCTATGGATAATAACTCTTCAACTCCTTCCCTTGAGGCCAATGCTGCTCTTACATCTCTATTAGGTACTTTAAGTAAAGGTTGTATATCGTCAGGTGAAAACAATACTGCCTCGTTATTTATTAAACCTATCATTATTTCTTCTAATCTTTTATTTCTTTTATTAATATCTAAATAATCTGA
>JAVYRW010000049.1:0-5249 GCA_038730205.1 Candidatus Micrarchaeaceae archaeon
TACTTAATATCTTCATCAGTGTCTTTTACTAACATTACAACTAAGGCTATTGCAAAAATGTCTATCGAAAGTGGCATAAATGGTACAGCTATTGGGAAGTCTTGAAAAATCCCAGGATAAAATAGCATAAATCCAAAAAATACAATTAAGAATATACTTGCATCACGCAATATCACATAAATAAGCCACCAAACATCTGCAGCTACTCTCAATGTAAATTTTTTCAAAACCCTTAAGAAATAACCTCTAGCAACCTGTATTGAAAGAGCAAGTATTGTAAGTAAAGTTAGTAAAACAGCTATTGTATTTTCAGTGTAAATTGTAGCGGCATTAAGATATGTAGTTGAATTTGATCCAACATATACTGGTAAACTTTGAAATAATAACGGCACATACTCTAACATCTAACCAACAATTATATATCAATAGAAATCTTTAAAATACTATACTTTTTTTGTTAATACTATGAATATTCAAAATATTAAATTATTTAACTAAATTTTATATTTTTAAAATAGAATTATAAAACATATTCTTAAATAAAATATAAAATTATATTATATTTTTTTCTTTTTTCATAGAAATAAAAATAATATAGAAGTGAAGTTATTGACATATTACTTTTTATCATTTTTATTATTTTATTTTTTGTAAATTCAAAAACTTCAATTTTTCCTCAAGATGAAGGTTTATTTTTGTTTTACTAATTCATTCGCAACAAAATAATACATTTTTTCACTGCTTAAACCTGGAGAAATAAATCCTACAAACATTAATTTTATTCTATTTGTTTTATATCCCGTTTCTTCTTCAATTTTTTTAATTGCTCAGTCAACTGGTCTTTCATTTTTTCAAGATGTCCTGCTGGCAATTCATAAATATTTTTATTCAGTGCATTTCTAAATTGTTTTCCTATAAAAATAGAGCCATTATCTAAAATCGTTAATATCGATACATTATTTTTCTGATTTATAAATTGATAGCTATATGGTTAATCTTCATTATTTAAAAAAACGTTTTTCTTTTATATCAAAAAATTTATTTTTAAAATAACTATCTTATTTTATCAATTATTTTTCTTTAGATTCTTCTTCTCCTTCTCTATAAATTTCAGATGATAATTTTAATCTTGACACACTATGTAATATTATTTTTCCTTTTCCAGAAAATGTAGCTAAAAATAATCCAACTCCTCCAAACATTGCAGTTTTTATATTATCCACAAATTTTATTTTATATTGAAGTGTAGCATCAAAACCAGCTATATGTCCTGGATCTACTTCAATTGGTAAAGTACCGTCAAGATCGTACTCTATTATATCACCAGTTACATGTATGAATACACTGCCGGGCCCTACAAATTTTTGCAATATCAAACCAGTTCCTCCAAAAAAGGCTGCACCAATACCAACTGCCTGTATAGTAAATTTTACAGTATCTTGAGCAGCTATAAAAGCATTTTTTTCTGCTATAAACTCCTCTCCTTCTTCTAATGAAATTTCCTTTATTTTTCCAGGAAGAACTCCAGAAACAGATATACTCCCAGATCCTTCTGTAGATTTAAACTCTGTAAGCATCGCTGTGGCGCCAGTCATTTTTCTTTCTATAGCTCCAGTTATACCTCCAAAAAGTTTAGGTGTCATTTTAATATTAGAACTTTTACTCAATAATTTTCCTGAATCAGAATAAATTAATTCACCTTCATCAAGTTTAATGTTCAGTGCTTGCATCGAATTTCCAATTATTTTATATTCCATTTATAGACCTCTTTTATTAATTAGTGAATTTAATTCATCTCCTTCTATATTTAATCGATATTTGCTCATTATTTCTCTCAAAAGCTTTGATTTATCTTCTATATTAAAGCTTTTTAAAAGTTTTTCTAGTTCATTTCCTTTTATTCTTTTTAATTTCTTTTCATCTATTATTTTTTTTACTTCTTCAGGATTTTTTGGAACTAAAGATAATATCTCTCCTATACCGGTTTTTACTATATTTTCTTCAGAATACTCCTTAAATATCTGTAAAATAGTATCTTCATTTATTTTATCTATCTCAATACCATTTCTCTTTAATTCTTTTGTTTTTTCGAGTAATATTGAAGAAACTAAAATAGGTGAAATTTTTATATTATTAATTATTTTTTTATAAAGTTGTAAATCTTTTGACCATAGCATTTGTTCAGCAAGTTGTTTATTGTTTATCTCTTTATTCAATTCTGTTTTTATATCTTCTATATTTGTTTTTTCAGGTTTAAAATTTTCTAAAATTTTATGCATTTCTATCGTAAGTACATCAGTTTCTGGATACATTCTAGATTTACCGGCCATTGGTCTTAAAAATCTAGTATTAAGTTTTTTACTATCAGCGCCTCTAGTTTCAGATGGTATTTCTACCATTGCAATTTTTGCTCTTTCAAGTGCCAACTCCATACCATAATTTGCTTTATTCTTTTTTTCAGCTATTATTATAAAAGAATCATTTTTTTCTAACTCTAATTTTTTAGATACTTCGTCAAATTCTTTTTTTGTAATTCCATATTTACTCATATCTTCATCACTGTGTATTATTCCTTTAATACCAGAATTTTTTGCATAATCGCTTATTTCTGTTCCTAATCTTAAATCATTAGTAAGTTCCTTTCCTATTATTCCTTTAAAACCAACTAATTTAGCCGCAAGAACAATACCTTCTTGTTTTATTTGATTTAAAATTAAAGTTGCTTTAGTATCTCTGAAAATATCTGTTATTTCTATAATCCGACCTATTTTTGCATTTCTTTCTTTTAACTCTAAAATTATTTCTGATAGCTTAATTTGGCGTTCTATTTCAGAATCAATTATCTGATCCATACTTTCTAATTCCTGGAAGCCTTTTATTTCTACACGACTACCATTTTTTATAGATATATTAACATCCTGTCTTATGGAGCCTATTCCTCTCTGTGCTGTATTAGTTAATCTAAGTAGTAAACCTATCTCCATAGAAACTCTTTTTGCTTCCTGCGGTGATTTAATCACCGGATCGGTGTCTATCTCTACCAAAGGTATCCCTAATCTATCTAAACTATACTCTACATATTCTTCAGTATTTTTTATTATTCCACTTGATTCTTCCTCTAAAAATATTGTAGTTATTGGGATATTTTTTCCTTCAACAATTATTTTGCCATCATATCCAATTAACATAGTTCTTTGAAAAGAACTAGGATCACTTCCATCAACAACCACCTTTCTCATTACTTGTACTTCATCAGGAATTTCACAATTAAACGATTTGCATATATCTAAGGAGTTTTTAATTGCATCTAAATTAGGTACATGTGGAGGTTCTTCATCCGCATCAACCAAGCAGCTACTTTTGTTAAATAATTCATAAATAAAAAATCTATTTTTTTTACTTTCGAAATTTGTTGCTTTATCTATTTTTCCTAATTCTCCAGCAACTGCTCTTTGTCTTCTTTCTATTTTTTTAATTTGCATATCATTAAAAAAATTTGCTAAACAATCACAAAATAATTTATTTTTAGTAGAAAGTCTTTGATGTATCTCAAGACCACATTTAAATTCTAGTTTATCATAATCAAATTTTTTATCCATTTATTCATCTGATATAATTTCAGTTTTTTTCGTAATCTCTCCAGCAATATTGATAGGTAGTAGCCTTTCCGATTCTTTTTTATTATGATTTCCTAACAAAAATCCTAGTTTAACATATGCAACTTCAGGAAGCATGTCTTCACAATATATTGCACCTGCTTCTTGTATTAATCTTCCATTTCTATAAACATTTCCATTTACTCTTCCGTTTATACATTGTGATGTTATGCCTATAATCATTCCAGAACTCACACCGTTTTTTATAGAAGAAAGCCAATTATATTCTTTATGTGAAGTTGAAACTGGTGCATGTCCTAATCCTGTACCTTCAATAATTATTCCCTTGTAATTCTTTTTGTTGTAATACTCAATAATTTCGGGATCAGAATTTGGGTACGTTAAAATTAATGCGACTTTAGGTTCAAAACCTTTCTTTACTGTAGTTTTTTTGTTTTTTATTTCTTCTTCAATTACTTCTACATCTTCTTCAATTTCTATTTTTCCATTCTGATAAATCTTTGCCATAGGTTTTGAGTTTATTGGCTTGAAAGCATCTCTACTTGAAGTATGCATTTTTCTTACTTTAGTGCCTCTTATAAAATTGCAGTAATCATCCGAATGTGTAGCATGCATACATATACCTACTTCTTTTATATTGCTTTTAGCTGCTAGGTTAGCTGAACAGATTAAATTCATAAAAGCATCACTAGAACCTCTATCACTACTTCTTTGAGCTCCTGTTAAAACTACCGGACCATTTAAGTCATTTAACATAAAACTTAAGGCAGCAGAGGTATAATGCATTGTATCAGTTCCATGCGTAATAACGACTCCTTTAGAACCAGAATTAAAAGCTTCAGCAGCGCTACTTGCCATTTTTTGCCAATCAATATAAGATATATCCTCACTAGCAACACTCATTAAGTGTTTTACTGTTATATTTGCAATATTTTTTAACTCTGGTACTTCATGCAAAAGTTCTTCAGGTTTTGTTAGCATATAAACTCCTCCAGTCGCATAATCTATTTTGCTACCTATAGTTCCTCCTGTATAAAGCAGTGTTATATTATTATTACTTTTTAAATTTTCATCAACCTTTATTTTAGGAAATAAAAATTCTTCTTTTTTATGTTTTGATACTTTTTCAAAAAGAATTTTTTCAGTATATTTAATACCAATATTATATCCGTTAGATAACTTTATTACTATTATGTTATTGTCACCAAAATCAGGTCTTGGCATAAGTATGCCTTCAATAACTTTATAATCATTGATTATTTTTATCTTATCTCCAACTTCTATCTTATTTTTTTTAAATAACATTTCAAGCTTATCGGAATACATGCTTTAAATTTATGCCTTTGTATTTAAATTACTTTTGTGTGTCTTATTTACTATGTATTTTTATTAAATAAAAATTAATAAATCCAAAAATTAAAAAATAAATATTAACTTACATATTTAAATTTTACATTTAAAAGATAAAATAAAAATAATAAAAAACTATTTATATCTTTTCCTATTAAATATATCTGTCAAACGGTCATAGTACCAGGGAAACGCCCGAACCCATTCCGAACTCGGAAGCTAAGCCTGTTTCGATATGAAATACTGCTGTAATAGTGGGAAAGCATATTGCTGTTTGGCACT
>JAVYRW010000050.1:0-5241 GCA_038730205.1 Candidatus Micrarchaeaceae archaeon
TATCTATAATACGATTCCAAATACTCCTGCATATACTGTAATAGCTCCCGGAACTATAATAACATCTTGGAACAATGTATCAGTAAATAACTTATCACAATTAAATAATGCTTCTTCTTCAGATAAACCAAATTCAATAGTTACTGTAGGTACTAATAATCAAACATATAAAATAAAAGCAAATTCTACTGGAAAAATTGGCGTTCTAATATCACAAAATTATATTCAAGGAAAAGGCGTAATGACATCATTTTTAGTATTTTTATATCAGTTTATTGTTTTATCTCTTACTCTCAACTTTTTAATTGCAACTGTAAACTTACTTCCATTACCTTCATTCGATGGTTGGAGAGTTTATAAAAATATAATAAAAAGTGAAAAAAGATTAAAATTTCTTTCAATACTGACAATAATTATATTTGTACTTTTAGCACTTCCATGGTTATTTATTTTGTAATAATTTATAATTTAAAAAATACCAAATAAATCTTCTAATTAAAGAAACATTTAAATATATTGCTATCTTTATATTTTCATATGTTTAAAGTGATGTATATGAAATCATTTAAAGGACAAAGCGCTATGGAGTACCTTATGACGTATGGTTGGGCCATATTGATTATAGCAATAGTACTAGTAGCTCTTTTTGAACTTGGAATATTCGGAGGTTCAACACTTCCGACTGCATGTGTAGCTCAATCAGGTTTCGTTTGTAGTAATCCTGTATATAACGGTCAATCTATAACTATAACTGTTGGTCAACAATCTACATCTGAATATTATTCAGCAAATATAATATTTCTTAATAGTACTGAACTATCATCATTTACATCATCTTTCCCTTCTACAGCTCCAACACAAAATGTTATAGGTAATATGGTTCCAGGAAGCACTTATACTGCAACATTTAATGCGTGGCATTCAGGAGGTTCTGCAGCAATAGGAACGGGAATATCCGGTCAAATTTGGATTTCTTATTTACCTACTAGCGGTTCATCATCTACACAATATGCAGAAGTAGGAACATTTACAGGAAAAGCAACCTAATTAGCAAGTATTAATTTATAACTTTTTTGGGCGATTAGCCCTTTTTTCTATTTTTATACGTTATTTTTATATATGTTAATTACTATCTTGTATTGATTTAATGAATAAAAAAGCAATAATATCTTATATAGTACTTCTTATATTTGTAATAATAATGTATTTTTATATACAATCAACAATATCAAAGTTAACTATATCCCCAACAACTACTTTACCTTCTAATTATTTAAGAAATTCATCAAACATAAAAAATGGTTCTAGTTACTTGATTGTAACAACTGTAAATAACTCAATATACTACACAACAGTTCCATGCGAATATAATGGACAATACTTAAATTCAGGGAATTGCCAACAACAAAATACCAATTTTTCAACTTGTAATCATTTTGGTGGTTTTACTTGTTCAAATTTATTCTTATCTAGTATAACTGGTAATCTTACCTTTACTTTTAGTGAAGATCAATACTCTAACTGGGTATCTGCAGAAATATTTCTTCTTAACTCAACAACAGCTCCACAACCTATCAATAATTTTGTAAATGTTACAGATTCTGTAAGGATATCTAATATATCTAATAGTGAACAGATAACAGTTACAGTTCCCGCAATAAAGCCTAAATTACAAAAAGGTATAAATATAGCAGGAAATATTTGGGCCTTATTCCATTTAAGTAATAGCAATACAACATATCTTTCAGAGATAGCTAATTTCACAGCAACTTCAGTTTAATTAGAACAAATTTTTCTAAGTTCTTTTCTTTCATTTCGTAAACGAATAACTTCCATTATTTCATTAGCGCTGAGTAATGGTTTTCTAGTCCTATCTGTATCATCAATAGCTATTCTAGGACAAGCAGTATTTACAAAAGCGTCAAACTCCATCATATTATTTATTGACTCAAAATCAAACGTATTTGCAACTAATATTCCAGATTCAATTCCTTCCTTTTCTAGCTTATTTTTAAGTATTTTAGCTAAACTCATATTGTGTTGTCCGTTTTTAGTACTTACTAATATTCCTACTTTTTTGGCATCTATTGATGCAATAATTCTCCCTCTACTTCTTTTAGCATAAGTCTCCCTATACCTGTCTAGAAACTCAATTGTGTTGTTAAACGGTTCAATTAATAAAAATGGTTTTTTTGTATGTAATAATGCACCTAAAGGATGAAACAGTCCGCCACCGAAATATACTAATACATCTACCTCTCTATCTATACTGGCTGCGCTTCCAATATCACAACCTAATATCTGTCCAGTTTTTTTAGCAAATCCATAAGGCTTTCCTATAATAACTTTTTTTCCATTATCCTCATAGAATTTTTTAATACTGTCTAACTGGTGTATGTGCTGTATAGTTGTCATTAAGCCTATTGTTTTAAAACCTTTTAAATATTCTAAAGATTTAGGAAGGTTTTCTGTTGGTGCATCATAACTATAATTTATATACTCTACATTAAAATCAACTTTATGAAATTCAGCGTGTCCAAAATGTATTAATTTTTCAGCACCTATATTTTTTGCTTCATCAATTGCAAGATCACACGCTCCGAATGTAGGTGATGCGGATATAAAAACTTCATGTCCTTCCTTTTCTAATTTACTTGCATGTTCAAGTGCTTTTTGTTTAAGTCCTTCTGGGAACTGTAAAAGTATTTTCATAAACTATTCACAAAAGTTAAATGACATTTTTTTAATGTCATATATTTATAAATATTTATAATTACAGATATATATTTATATTGGAAGATACTCTTTATTATAATCAGGTTTTAAGATGGAGGAAGTAATACTTGTAGATAAAAATGATAATCAAATAGGAACCATGGAAAAATTAGCTGCACATCAAAACGGGGGCAAATGGCACAGGGCATTTTCGGTATTTATTTTTAATGATAAAAATCAAACCATGCTTCAAAGAAGGGCTCTTACTAAATATCATACTCCTGGAAGATGGACAAATGCATGTTGTAGTCATCAACGTGTAGGAGAATCAACTTTAGATGCAGCACATCGTCGTTTAAAAGAAGAAATGGGTTTTGATTGTGAACTTCATGAAATCTTTAACTTTCCATATCAAGCTTATGTTGAAAAAGGCCTTACTGAAAACGAGTATGATCATATAGTCTTCGGCAGATATAATGGTAAACCATCTTTAAATGAAGCAGAAGCTTGCGATTGGAAATGGATATCTATCCCAGAGTTACAAAAAGAAATACAAAAAACACCTGAAAATTTTACGCCCTGGTTACGTTTAATGGTTAATGAAGTAGCTAAAAATGTCGATAAGTTAAATCAAATTAAAAAAGATAATAAAACAAAATCAAAAATTTAATTAATAAAAACAAAAAATATTATTATTTATTAAATGATTTTGTCTGTATTGTGTAAGAACCAGAAAGCTTTGCTGCAGCTCTTTTTAATGCCTCCTTCGCTATAACTCTATTGTTTGAATTTACTCTTATCTCTAATACTGGTTTTCCTTTTCCTATTCTTGCAGCTACAGATACAGGTCTTCCAAACGACATAGACATACCTTGTGATAATCTGTCTGCTCCTGCTCCTGTTGCTCTTTTCTTTTCACGAATTACCATATGTGGATAAGTTATAATTCTAAAGAAATATTGTGCAGGTAATTTTCTTTCAAGATGTTTGTTTGCTACTAATCTTGCTGATTCTAAAGCATTAGATCTTAATTGAATATATTGATCGGCGTTTAATGTCAAAACTAAATTATAATCTTTAGTTTCATCACCCATTCTAAAAACTAAAAGGCTAGTATGTGGTAATGCTTTAACATAATTTTTTCTAGGTTTTTTAACAGAGTATCTACTCCATGCCTGACTTTTTAAATATCTCATAGTTCTCGCTGGTCTTAATTTCATATAAAACACCGTATAATATTATAATAATACATATATTTATTGTTTGAAAGATATAAAAGTATTTCTATTAAGTTGTTGAAATTATATATTTCATATCACTTAATATTTATCAAATAATTTTATATGATATCAATAATCAATGTGTGAAAACCACAGTTACACTTTCAGTCAATCCTTGATTTCCATATGAAAAAACATTTGAATAATCAACAGAACTCAATGAAATTTCAGGGAATACTGGTATTATACTTTGTCCAACGGTTATATTTTGTTCGTTTAATGTTGCATTATTTGATAAATCTTCAGCTTGTTGTGTTGCATTATTTAAAGCTAATTTTAATGCTTCATTTCTCATATTGTTCATCTGAGATGAAGAAAGTTGTGCCATAGCTTGCGTAATTTGAACATTTTTTATGTTTGATAACAGATCTAAAACATTAGATATATTTTTAGATGAATTAATAATTATTTTTATATTTTCAATTGCTTGATATCTACTTGAATTAAATATTTTTGAGGTATAATAATACTGCGTTTGTATATTGCTAGTATTTTTACCTATAAATTGAAAAATACTTGAGTTTACATTAGCAAAAGTTAAAGAAAGATTATCATTTGCTATTGCTGTAGTTGCACCTGTACCATTTAATGTTGCATAAACAACACCTTCGGCGGGGTAACCGTAAGCAGTTCCTGTACCTGTAACTTTTATTGTATTTTTTTGTAAGTTTTGTGAAACACTTCCTTGTGGATATAATATAGAAATCCACAAAGCTAATCCCAATACAAGTATAGCTATTACAGCTATCAAAGTAGTAATATGTTCTGTTTTCATTTTATCATCATTTATTTAATTATTAATATTTAATAGTACATACCAATTTTAAATCATTTGTTTTTTTACAAAGGTTTATATTTTTTTAATTCTAACAATATTTACATATTACTCATGCGAGCGTAGTCTAGCCTGGTAGGACTTTGCCTTGCCAAGGCAATAACCCGGGTCCAAATCCCGGCGCTCGCACCATATGTTCAAGCAAATGGCATTACAGTAACGTTTACATTTCCAGTATATTGTTTATTGCCTATAGTTATTAAGAATGGTTTTATTCCACCACCACATGGTCCATCTACATGTACCATATATGTGTTTTCTGTTGAGTTTTCATCTACTTTTAAGGTCATGTTAAATTCTATTTGTTTATTATTACTTATAGTGTAATTTACTGGAGAAAATTCTTCGTATAATCCTAATATATAACTTGAATTAAATTTGTTATTTATCTGACTTAAATAAACAAAATGC
>JAVYRW010000051.1:0-5208 GCA_038730205.1 Candidatus Micrarchaeaceae archaeon
GATATGCCCGTGCAGATGAGATAGGAGTTTCATATGCAATAACTTGTGATTATGATACTTTAAAAGATAATTCAGTTACGATAAGGGACAGAGACACGGCAGAACAAATAAGAAAAAAAATAGAAGATTTAGTTTGATGGTGTTTTAATATACAACGGAGCATTTGAATTGTTAAGAAAGCCAATTAAGATAACTACATCCGATCTTAATATAAAAGATACAATAGAAAGTGGCCAACCACTTACTTTCCATTCTGATTTTTTAAGGAAAAATAATTGGGATATTCTCCGCTATACTACTGAAAAGGGTGTTATATTGATTAGTAGAAATTCTTCTGATGGCATACTAAGACTTGATTATTTTGGTGATTACACTTCAAATACTGCAAAAAAAGAGGTAATCTTTCGTTTGGGTATTAATGATGATATAAATAAGATTTATGAAAAAATAAAAACAGATAAATTTATGGAGGAAGCTGTAAACAGATTTTATGGAATGAGAATAACTACAAATCCTCCATGGGAAACAACATTATGTTTTCTTGTTTCACAATTTAATAATATTAAGCGAATAAGATTAATAATGAAGAACTTAATAAATAAATTTGGGGAACCTTATTACATAGACGGTAAAAAAATATTACTTTTTCCAACTCCTGAAAGAATTTCAAAAGCATCAATTCAAGAGTTAATGTCTTGCGGAACAGGTTTTAGAGCTAAGTATATAAAAAGTGTTTCAACAGATGTTAAAAATGGGTTTTCTCTTGATCATTTAAATAGATTAGACTATAAAGAAGCAAAAGAAAATTTACTTAAACTTGACGGAGTTGGTGATAAAGTGGCAGATTGTATACTTTTATTTGGCTATAAACATTATGAGTCATTTCCGATAGATGTATGGATAAAAAGAGTTGTAGAAAATATATATTTAAAAGGTAAAAAATGTAATATTAATGATATACATGAGTTTGCTTATTTAAAATGGGGCGAGTATGCAGGTTATGCACAACAGTATCTTTATTGGCATGGAAAAAATCCTTTAAAAAACAGTTGATAAAATGATTAAAAATATAAAAATAATAGAAAAGAAACTTTTACTTTTACATAAAAGAAAAGATAAAATTATTGAATTATCTAGAGATATAATACGTCTTTCAGGTAAAGTTATAACTCAAATACACTCTGAAGATTTAAAAATGGCTAAAAATTCAATTTTATTACTTAATTCACTTAATAAAAAACTTAATAATATAGAAAAAGGTTTTGAATATAATTCTCAACAGGCTCACCAAGAATATGTAGAGGCTTACTCATTGTATATAATGGTTACTAAAAATCGTTTACCGTTATTATCTGAGTTATCTGTAGATGAAGGTAGTTATTTATTAGGTCTTTTAGATTCAGTTGGCGAATTAAAAAGACAGAGCTTCGATTCGCTTAGGAAAGGCAATACTAAAAAAACAGAACAATATTACAAATTAATGCTAGAGATTTATGATTCTACCGTACCGTTAAGATTTGCAAATTCAATACTGCCTGATTTTAGGAAAAAACAAGATGTAGCTAGAATGCAAATAGAAAGAGTCGGTACTGAGTTATTATTTTTTTCTAATAAGCAAAATCCTATAAATTTTTAATATTAATAAAAAATAAGAAAATATAATAATCTAAAGCATATAATATTACTGACTTTTAGAGATGTTTATGACAAAAAATATAGCAATACTTACTACTGGGGGTACCATATCTAGCCTTAGTTCTTCAAAGGGTTTAAAACCAGCAGAAGGCGTAATAAAATACATATTACAAAAGTTATCATTTAATAATGAAATTTTAATTTCAGATGATGGAAAAACAAAATTAAAAATATTCCCTATACTAAATAAGGATAGCACAAATATAACTTTATATGATCAAGCGCTTTTAGCAAACGAAGTTTTTGCACTAAATAAAAAATTTGATGGTATTGTAATAACTCATGGAACAGACACAATGCAATTTACTTCTTCTTTACTTTCAATAATGTTAGAAAAACCTAAAATTCCTATTGTAATAACCGGTTCAATGAAAACAATTGAAGAAAAAGATACAGATGCAATTGAAAATTTAAACGGAGCAATAGAGTCTGCAAAATCAGATTTGAATGGAGTTTTTGTATTTTTTCATGGAAATTTAATGCCCGGTCAACTAGTATATGAAACAAAAACAGATTCGGGTCTAACATTTAAAAGTGCAATAGGTAATGTTGCTGTATTAAAAAATAACTTACTATCTTATGACATTTCAAATTTAAATAAAAAAAATTCATCACATATGTCACTAAACGCTAACTATAATTCAAATATATGTACAATAACAATATCTCCTAACAATAACGAATTGTTTTTAAATCAAGTAAATACTAAATATGATGGATTAATACTTTTAAGTTATGGTTCTGTTGGCATACCTGAAAGATATTCAGAAGTAATAGATAAAATAATTAAAAAAAATATACCTATTGTTTTATCCTCACAAATTCCATCAGTACATATGGGCCATGGTAATTATGAAATAAATAAAATTGCAAAAGAGCTAGGTATTATTCCTGGAATAGGTTTATACTCATTTGATTATAGTAATATGGCCAGTTCCCTTGGCAAATTATTGGTTGGTAATAATAATTTAAATATAAATAAATTTGAACAGTTATTTAATGAAAATATAAAGATTGCTTTATCTAAAAGTTATTTGAGCGATTCATCAAATAATAAAAATACATCTCAAAAAATTTATAATGAATATAATACTTATTCCCCAAAGAATGTAATACCCCCTAATTTAAAATCTTTAAAAAGAAAATCTTTTGTAACAAAACTAAAATCGGGCTAATAATACACATATAAGTGAATTAATACAAAAAGTATAAATTACTCTAATTTTAAATTATTTTTCTGTGTGATTACATTATGGATGACACTGAATTTAATAGATTATTAAAGATATGTAGAATAAAATTAAATGAAAAAGAATATAACTCTATCAAAAAAGATGTAAATGAAATATTAGATTACTTTAAAATACTAAATGAGTTAGATACATCAAAAGTTTCTGAAGCCTTTCATCCTATAAAAATACCTGAAAAATTAGAAGAGGATAATATAAATGATTTTGATAACGTTGAAGGTATTTTGAAAAATTCAAAAACATACCGTTTTTATGTAGTGGGGCCTGATTTATGAATTCCTACGAAGAATTTTTAAAAAAAGATAAGCCTAAGGATTATTTTATTAAAGTACACGATGAATTGTCTAGATTAAATCAAGAACTTAATTTATTCAATAAAATATCTGATCCTTCTAAACTTAATAATTTTTTAATAAGTGTAAAAGATAATTTATGTGTAAAAGACATAGAAACTACTGCATCTTCTAAAATACTAGAAGGATATATTCCTCCTTTTGATGCTACGGTTATATCAAAAATAAAAGAAAAAAATATGTTTTCACTTTTAGGTAAAACCAATATGGATGAGTTTGGATTTGGTAGTTTCGGAGTTAATTCTGAAAAACAGGCTAAAAATCCATTTAATAAGGAATACGTTTCTGGAGGTTCAAGTAGCGGTTCAGCAATAGCAACATCCATCTTAAAATATCATATTTCAATAGCCGAATCTACCGGTGGTTCAATTTCTACTCCATCTGCATTTTGTGGCGTTGTTGGTTTTACACCAACTTACGGTTCAATATCTAGATATGGTTTAATTGATTATGCAAACTCTCTTGATAAAATAGGTATAATGGCAAGAAAGGCAGAAGACGTAAAATTTATGTATGATATAATAAAAGGCCCAGATAAATATGATACAACATGTATTAATAAAAACTGCACAAATCAAAATAATAAAATAATAATATTAATTGATGAATTAATAAAAGGCCTAAATCCAGAAATAGAAAAATCGTTTTTAAATTTGGTAAATAAATTTGAAAAATTAGGTTACACAGTTAAACACAAATCAATTCCATTTATTGATAAATCAATTGCTTCTTATTATATAATTGCAATGGCAGAAGCTTCTACAAATTTAGCTAAATATACTGGTTTTAAGTATGGATTTAAAAATGAAAATATATCTCAAAAATATAATGAATTCTTTACTGATTCAAGATCAAATTTTGGTAAAGAAGCAAAAAGAAGAATAGTGCTGGGAACATTTGTTAGAAGTGCAAGTGTTAAAGATTTATATTATTCCAAGGCATTAAAAATACGTTCTTTGCTTATACAAGAATTAAATAAAGTATTAGATGAAGGATTTATTCTTTCCCCAGTAATGCCGATAAAAACACCAAAATTTAGCGAATTGAATAGTTTTTCACCATTAGAAATATACAAAACAGATATTCTGACAATACCTCCAAATCTTTGTGGGTTGCCTCATATTTCATTTCCATATGATTATTTGGAAGGAATGCCATTAGGTGCTCAGTTAATTACTAAACATTGGAATGATTATGCAATAATTGATGTTGTTTCACAATGGGAAAGTATCTTCAATTATAAGTTCAAGTATAATTTAGGGTTATTATAGGTATAAATTATGAAAATAGGTTTAGAAGTTCATGTAGGTCTTCCAACAAATACTAAGTTGTTTTGTAGATGTAAGGCTTACGTTACAGAGTCTAATACATCAATATGTCCAGTATGTACTGGATTGCCAGGTTCAAAACCAATGCTAAATAAAAAAGCATTAGAAATTTCAGTAGACATTGCAAACGCATTAAATTGTAAGATAACAAATGAAACTTCGTTTGTAAGAAAAGTTTATTTTTATCCTGACCTTCCTAAATCATTTCAAATAACCCAAAAAGATTTATCCGTAGGTAATTCGGGTTTTTTAAAAATTAATGATAAAATAATAGGTATAAGAAGAATACAATTAGAAGAGGATCCTGCAAAAATAATTAGGGAAAATAACTATACGTTAATAGATTATAACAGGTCTGGACAGCCTTTAGTAGAAATTGTAACAGAACCAGATATAGTTTCAGAAGAAGAATTAAGACTATTTATGAACGAGTTAAAAAGTATTCTTTATTATTTAGACGTAGATATTAATCAAGACATAAAAGCCGATTTAAATATTTCTCTATCAGATTCAAGAGTGGAAATAAAAAATATAACTGGATTAAAAAATTTAATTGATGCTGCAAAATACGAAATACAAAGA
>JAVYRW010000052.1:0-5137 GCA_038730205.1 Candidatus Micrarchaeaceae archaeon
AAAACCAAACAATCCATAATAAGAATAATTATTTAAATAAATATAAATTACATGTATAATAATTGCAATATGGAATATTATATATTATTATCCGTATTAATATTATAAAGTGGAGATTAAAGTGAGTTTATGTTAGAAATAAAAATAGATAACGCAAAGTATTGGAAAGAATGTGTATCTGCTATAGTAAGCTTGGTGGACGAAGGACTTTTTATGATAAGCAAAGATGGTATAAGTTTAAAGGCTATGGATCCTTCAAGCATAAGTATGATTTCATTTTTTATGCCGAATAGGGCCTTTTCTAAATTTAATATAGATAAAAATGTGAGTTTAGGTTTGAATATAGACAACTTAAATAAAATTCTTTCTAGAACAAGAGATGGAGAAGCGCTTGTTATGAAAGACTCTGATAACAAATTATCTTTAGAGTTCATAGGACAGGGAAGCCGAAGAAGATACAAACTTCAATTAGTAGATGTAAAGAAAAATATAGAAAAAGAACCAAATGTAGAATTTGATGCACATGTTGAAATGAATGGAGAGCCACTTAAAGATATAATAAAAGATGCAAATCTTATATCTTCATATATATCATTTAAGGCTTCGAAAGACCAGTTTGCAGTAACAGCTAGAGGAGAAAGTGGTGAACTTGAAGAACTTCATGAAACCGAAGGCGGTATGATTAAAAAGGTCGATTCTAAGAAAAATGCCGATGCTACTTTCAATTTGGAGTTACTTGAAAATATGGTTAAATCTTGTCCTGTTGGAAATATAGTTACAGTTTCATTGAAATCTAATGAGCCTTTAAAACTTAAATATAATATAGGAGATGCGGAAGTAAATTATTATCTTGCACCTTATATGGAAGAGTAATCTCCTGTGATAATACGGAAATAAAGGAAAGAATACAAAAAGATGTAAAAATATTTGAGGATAACATAAAAATCGCTGAAAAACTTTCACTTAGTAATGATGAGGAGGAGGTAGTAGAGCTTTCAATTATGTATTACAAAGACACGCATTCATTTTTATCAAAAGAAGATTTTTATACTGCATTTGCCAGTATAAATTATGCGCACGGTCTTCTTGATGCAATACTGAAAATTCATGGAAAAAAATAATAAGGAAATAAATGAAGGAAAAGCACATTTATTTTTATCCGATTCTGTTTTTTATAATGCAAGAATGAAAAATCTTAGGGATATTTCTGTTCTTTTTGTAAGAACAATGAAGGATAAGGATAAAACTATGTCATTACTAGATTGTACAGCTGCAACTGGAGTTAGATCAATAAGATATGCAAAAGAAGTTGGAATAGAAAACTTAACTGCAATTGATATTAATAAAGATGCGGCAAATATTTTATTTAAAAACATGAAATTAAATGAGGTATATGGTGATTTTCAAAATATAAGTTTGCAGGAGTTTTCTTCTAAACCAGATAATAAAAAATTTGATTTTATAGATTTAGATCCGTTTGGTTCGCCTCAACCATATCTTAATGATATAATGAAACTATCTAAAGATAATACAATAGTAATGATAACAGCTACAGATACTGCGGTATTGTGTGGTGCTCATTCTAATGCTTGTATTAAAATTTATGGCGCTAAACCAATGCACAACAAACTATGTAAAGAATCTGGAATTAGAATATTGATTATGAATATAGCTAAAGTTGCAGCTACTTTTAATATGGGAATAAAACCACTTATAAGTATTTCCGATATGCATTATATGAGAGTATTTATACAACTAAAATACGGTGCAAAAAAAGCAGTAGATTCATTAAAAGAATTAGGTTTTGCTTCTTTTTGCAAAAAGTGTAAAGAGTTTGATTATAAAAAGGGATTTGCACCAGAATTAGATAAAAAATGTGTTTATTGTAATGAAAAAAATGAGTTATTCGGTCAGTTTTATTTAGGTGAGATAAAAGATAATGAAGTCATAAGTAGAATGATTGAAATAAATAAAGAAATTAATATACTAAACGAAAAAGAAGTTGCATTTCTTTTAAAGATAAAAAATGAGTTACACACACCATTTTTCTATTCTATACCAGATATAACAAAATCATTAAAACATAAATCTGTATCACCTGATAAAATAATTGAAATATTAGATGAAGGAGGTTTTATTTCAACAAAAACACAGTTTGATAAAGATGGAATTAAAACAACTTCAAAAATTAGTGAAGTAATATCTGCACTTCAGAAAAATAGTAAAATTACATAGGTATAAAAATAATTTAGTACAATTAATTTATTATTTAAAATGATTTTATGATAAAAACAAAAATAAGTTTAATTATACCAACAATAGAAGAAGAAACAGTATTTAGAGTAATAGATGATGCAAAAAAATTACTCGGTAAAGATATTGAAATAATAATAGTTGATAAAAGTTCAGAGGAATATGTTAAAAAACTTAAAAAGGCAAATGTTAAAGTTATAAGACAAAAAGATAAAGGAATTGAAAACGCCTTAATGACAGGTTTTAAAGCAGCTAAAGGATCAATACTTGCAAGTATAGATGCTGATGGAACGCATGAAACAAGAGGTTTAAAAGAAGCTGTAGAAATAATAAGTTCTGGAAAAGCTGATTTTGTATTAGGAAATAGATTAAATAATATTCAAGAAGGAGCAATGAGTGCTTATTTAAGATTCGGTAATAATTCTTTAAGTTTTATATTTAGTTTAATTTATGGTAAAAGGGTGCATGATGTTCTAACAGGACTTTTTGTTATGGATAGAAAAGCTTTTGATGATATTAAACATTTAAAACCATATAGGACAGGAACTGGATTTTTTGCACAAGAATTAGCAAAAAGGAAATACACTATAAGTGAAGTAGATATAAAGTATTTTAAGAGAGAATACGGACCGTCTAAATTAACAAAATCTAAATTGTTTTATGGTTTTGGAATGGCTTACTTAATGCTTAAAAAAAGAATTTAAAAAATATATAGATTAAATTAAGTAACTATTCTAAACGTTTAATTATATGATAACCGAATTGTGTTTTTACTAATCCGGATATTTCTCCTACTTTTAATTTAAATGCTTCTTCTTCAAATGGTTTAACCATTACTCCTCTAGTAAAAAAACCTAAATCTCCACCACGTTTACGCGAACCATCTAATGAGTACTGTTCTGCAAGCTTTGAAAACGAGTCTCCTTTTTTAAGTTTTTCAAGTATCTCTAAAGCAAGAGATTGTTTTTCTACCAGAATATGGGCACAACGTATTTTTTCCAAAGAATCATTCATTTATATATTGATTTAAATATATTATTTGAATCGTCTTTTATTACTATACATTCTCCTTCACATTCTACAAGACACGCTTGACAGAGTATACATGAAGGGCCATTTATTCCTACGGATATTCCACCACTACCTCCTTCAAAATTTTCTGCGAAGTGCTTGTGGCCATCTTGTACTGTTGACCATTTATCAAAAACTGCTTTGTCATGTGTTCCTTTCCATTTATCATTATCAGGTGCAACATCTGAGTTAACCTCAGGATCACTTCTATTTTTCATCGCAAATACCGCTACGGGACACACATCGAAACAATGAGCGCAACCGGTACATTTTTGTTTTTCTACGTATACTTCCATTATTACACCACTCTTAAGAAATTAAGCAGATCAAGATTTATAAAGTATAGTGCTACTTCGTTCTTGCACGAATATAAGCTTAGCTAACTAATATAAAGTGTTATTGATCACCAACAGCATCGGCTCAGCCGAATAGGCTTGCCAATCCGCCAGCTGCTTGTTCTTCTGTTTGTTTTTCTTCTTTTTCTTCTTTCTTTGCTTCTGATTTTCCTGATGGTACTGCTGATGCTGCCGGAGCTGCTACCTGCATTGATTGAGCATTCTTTATAACATCTTTTATGTTTACTCCCTTCAATGAGTTTACAACTGCTTTTGCCATAGCCTCATTTGGAGTTATTCCTGCTGCCTTTACTATTCCTTCGAGACTTGACTCTGTTATCTCTTTTCCTGCTGAATCGAGCAGAAGAGCTGCGTATATGTATTCCATATTTTCACCTTTAGTATAAATATTATTTTGTTACCATTCCGTCTAGATTTTTAGCTACTGATGAAGCTAAGCCTAATAATTTTGGAACTACTTCTCCTTCAGGTATCTTTGCTTCAGTACCAACAGATATAGCCGATATGAAAGCTCTTCGTATAAACTCGTTTATATTGTATGGCGATACTATACCTAATTCTAAACTAAGAACATAAGCTGAACTGAAAATTTTTCCTATTTCATTGGATACAAATAAAGTATTAACCATAAGTACTTCAGGAGTATATAAGAGTTTTCCATCTTTTATTGCAGATATATTCCCTTTAGCTTCAAATGGAAGAATGTCCAACATTTTAAGAGCTTTTGATACAGGAATTGATATTTTTTCTCCCTTCTTAACTAGTACTTTGTTTTTGCTTATAGTTACTTTACCTTTTTGAATTTGAACATCTATTCCTGCAGTCTTAAGATCAGTTACCGCTTGTCCTGGTTGCAATGATGTTTCTCCTGCTTCTATTGATAAATCTTGATCTGCTATTTGATTTGGTTTTGCCAATAGCTTTATTTTCTTTGAACTTACGATTTCAAAAAGTTCAAATGAAGATAAATTTGACATTAATAATCCTACATTTCCATTTAGGAAAGGTTCTAACTCTTTTAAATGATCTTGATCTAATACTTTTAAAAGCAAGTTCTTTCTTGCAGTTACAAAACGTGTATCTTTTGTTTTTACATCATTTCTTATTTTTTGTAATAATCTATCGGGCATTTTTTCAATTGGCATTATGCCCACTACTTTATATTTTTTAATCTCTTGTTTGAGATTTTTAACGAACTCTACTTTTTGAGCTTTTAACATAACCATAAAATCACATTATTTTAATAGGCTTAGACATTGTGAGTTTTACATATACTGATCTCACATTGTTAACGCCTACTTTTTTCTTTATGTTATCTAATATTTCATTTATATTTTCATAAAGCTTTACGGGATCCATATCTTCGGTACCTACAATTGAATGAATTGTAGGTAGATACTTTCCCTTACTTCGTATATTAACTCTCTTACTAGCTTCATTATTAATTGAAGTTAATG
>JAVYRW010000053.1:0-5113 GCA_038730205.1 Candidatus Micrarchaeaceae archaeon
CTTCCCGCATGTTCAGCATCTCTTATTGCTTTGTTTGTTATTTTTTCAGCTAATTTTTCAAGTTCCTTTTCGAGATCTAATACGGCATCTTCAGTTACCTTTTCTGCACCGGCTTCTCTTATAAATTGTTCCACATCATATAAGCTAAATTTTCTTTCTGCCAAAATATCACCAGTCCAAAAGGACGCATACACTATAAATTACTAAGCTTTAAAAACCATTCTATTACTTTTAAAGTAGTGGAATTCTCATCAAACATAATATTAGAAAAGTTACCTTTATCGATATAACTTAGTTATATTATTTATTTACATCATTCGTTTAACTGTTTTAAGAATTTTAAAATTTCTGTTTTATCACGAACTTATACAAAATCAATATATATCTAATTGAATGAAATATTTCCTGTGATTTAATGTCCAATCTCCACAAAAAATCATCAGATAGAAAAAATGAAACGAAAACAAAAACTGAAATTAAAAATAGCATACCTAATAAGTGTACACATGAAGTTCCAAAAGAACAAATTGAAGAATTGCTTGTTGTAGGTATAGATTTAAGAAAAACTAAAACAGAAGAAGTTCATGAAGTTCCAAAAGAACAACTAGACGAATTAAAAAGCGCATTTTTCTTTAACCTGATTAAATCAATAAGAGAATAAATTTATTTTTTATCATGTTTTTTTATTTTTAATATTTTTTTAACTTTTTCTATTGCATTAATGGCTTTGTCTACTTCTTCTTTTTTGTTATACAAATAAAAACTCATTCTAGCTACTGCGGGTTCATTAAGTACTTTATTAACTAAAGGCATAGCACAATGATGTCCTGCTCTTATTGCTACACCTTCACTGTTAAATATTGTTGCAACATCGTGAGGATGTGCCCCAAGTATATTAAAAGATATTACACCAGCTTTGTTATTCAGATTTTCATCTGTTCTTGGGCCATAAATTACTACTCCATCAACCTTAGCTAATATTTCTAATGCATATTTAGTTAACTCAACTTCATGCTTCCTTATTTTATCTATACCTATCTTTTCTATGTACTCTACTGCCTTGCCTAAACCTATACCTCCTTCTATATTTGCAGTTCCAGCTTCAAACTTCCAAGGTAACTCATTCCACGTTGAACCATCAAAATCAACACTTCTTATCATATCTCCTCCACCAATTATTGGCTCGGTTTTTTCTAAAAGTCCTTCCTTTCCATATAAAACTCCAATACCAGATGGACCTAACATTTTATGACTTGAAAATGCGAAGAAATCGCATCCTATGTTTTTAACATTTAATTTCATATGTGGCGCAGATTGAGCACCATCTATAACTACGATTGCTCCTTTTTCTTTAGCTTTTTTTGTTAGCTCTTTAGCATTGTTTATGGTTCCTAATACATTGGAAACATGTGTGAATGAAACTAGTTTTGGTGCATCTCCATCATTTAACTTTTCATCGTAATCGTGCATATCTAGCTCTCCATTCTCAACATTTATATAATCTATTAAAGCGTTTTTTCTTTTTGCAAGTAGTTGCCATGGCACTACATTACTATGATGCTCCATTCTAGTTAAAAGAATTTTATCTCCTTGGGATATGTTTTGTTCAGCCCAAGTTAAAGCTACTAAATTTAATGCCTCTGTTGCGTTTTTACAATAAATTATTTCTCTATATGAGCTTGCACCTATAAATTTAGCTACAGTATCTTTAGAATTTGTATATCCTTCAGTAGCTTTTACAGATATATCATAAAGACCTCTATGTATGTTTGCGTTGTATTCCTTATAATACTCATTTATTGCATTTATTACATAATTAGGTTTTTGGGAAGTTGCTGCACTATCTAAATAAATCAACTCCTTTCCCATATTTTTTGTATGTAATATTGGAAAATCTTTTCTTATTTTTTCAATATCAAAATCCATTTTTATCAATTATTCATTATATCCTTTTTCTTCTATTTCATTTATTAACTCTTTTCCGCCTTCTTTTATAATATTTCCATCACGCATTACATGGATGAACTGCGGTTCCATATAATTTAGTATTCTGCTATAATGAGTTATAACTAATAAGCTCATCTTTCTTTCTTTTTGCATTTGATCTACATTTTTTGCAACTACTTTTAATGCATCTATATCTAATCCCGAATCAGGTTCATCAAGTATTGCTAACTTTGGTTTTAATAAATGCATCTGCAAAATCTCGGTCTTTTTCTTTTCTCCGCCAGAGAATCCAAAATTTAAAGATCTCCCAATTAATTCTTCTTTCAAAGCAAGATCTTTGCTTGTATTTTTAATTTCTGACATAAACTCCTTGAACTGCAAAGGTTTTTCAGTTATGGCACCTCTAGCTGTATTTAAAAAATTCAACAATCCTAATCCCTCTATTTCAATGGGATTTTGAAACTGTAAAAATATTCCTAATTTTGCACGTTCGTTAGGTTTCAACTCATTTATATTAATTCCGTCAAGTAGTATTTCTCCTTTAGTTATTTTTAATTGAGGATGTCCCATTATTGTTTTAGCTAATGTTGTTTTTCCGGAACCATTTGGTCCCATAATAACATGCATCTCACCTTCATTTATAGTTAAATTAACTCCTTTAACCACTTCTTTACCTTCGATTTCAACATGTAAATTTTTAATCTCTAATTTCATATTTTGCACCTTTTATTTTTATGTACTCCAAACATTTTTTGGAGTTACTTCATCAAAAATACCATAATTATCGTTTTCTAATCTATTCAAAACAATAGAAGAAGCTACTTCTTTTGTTCTTGGATTTTTTATACTTGATATATATTTGTTAATAAACGAGCTTATAAACATTTTACGTGCTTTTTTTTCTTCTATTCCCCTAGATATAATATAAAACAGCGCTTCTTTATCTATAGGTGAAGTTGCGGCACTATGTGTTGCAGAAACTTCATCACTATAATCTATTGACATATCTGGTAATGCATCTATGTGTGCTTTTTCACTTATTATTATTCCACGTTCATTTACTCTTGAAAAAGCTCCTTTTGTCCATTTATCTACTTTTGCATATCCTTTCAAAACACAACGTGACTCTCCATCTAAAACAACACCAGTTTCAAGATGTGTACTCGTGTGTTTTTTTACATTTACTAAATAAGTATTAACATCAAATTCTTGTTTTATTGCTCCATAAATCATTTCAGTTGCATCTACTGAACTGTTTTCACCATTTGCATCAAGGTAATTTATTGATTTTGTAAAACAACTTCCATTATATACAAAATTTGCATTTAGTTTAGCATTTTCATCAGCTATTCCCTTTGAAAGATGTATGAAGGTTGTTTTATCATTACAATTATTTATTACATTTATCTCCATCTCTGCTCCCTTTCTAACTTTAAATTCTTGCAAAACCGAAGAAACATTTTCATTATCTGAGCACGAAGTAAAGATCTGAGAAACATTTAATTTTGAATTTTCCTCTAAATCAAATAAAATCTGAAAAGCAAGATCCGAACAATTAATAAAAAGCATATTTAAATCTTTTTTATCATTTTTTTTATTTTTAATTACTACGGCTTTTTTTGCATTTCCATTCATAAAAGCAGCGAGTTTATTATCTTCGCTTTTAAATATTTTTTTTTCTAATTCATCTCCTAAAAAACTCATCTCTTTAATTTCAACTGAAGGAACTTTACTTATTTCATAAATATCAGAAAATATAACATCAAACTTGATCATTGTTTTTTCTTCAATATCGCGAATCCTTTTTTTAATTTCTTCTATTGATGATTGTTTTTTAGAATTTAGTTCAGGGAGTTTTACAGGTAAGTAATACCTTTTATAGAGTTCATTTAATTCGTCTGGTAACTCTTTATATAATTTTAATGCATTATCTCTAAATATATAATATTTATCCATGTTTTAACACTTTTTAATTATTTATCCTACTCCTCCTGTAGTATCTAATTTTATTAATCTTTTAAGTTCCAATGAATACTCCATAGGTAAAACTTTAGTAAGATCATCTATGAAACCTAAAACTATCATAGCTACTGCGTCTTCTTCTGAAATACCTCTTGACATCATATAAAAAATCATCTCATCACTAATTTTTCCTATTTTTGCTTCATGACTTACTATTGCATCACTTCTGTTTATTTGATTGTAAGGATATGTGTTTGTTTTTGCAAGTCCATCAAGTAAAAGTGCATCACAAGATACGTGTGCTTTAGAGTTTTCAGCATTTTTAGCTATGTGTAATAAACCTCTAAAAGTACTAACACCGGTTCCTTTTGAAACACTTTTAGATATTATTTTTGATGTTGTATTTGGTGCTAAGTGGTAAATTTTTCCTCCTGAATCTTGTACTTGTCCATCTCCTGCAACAGCAACAGAAAGAACTTCTCCACTTGCTCCTTTTCCCATCAAGTAAATGCTAGGATACTTCATATTTATTTTACTCCCTATATTTGCATCTATCCATTCTACCCGCCCATTTTCTTGAACATGTGCTCTTTGAGTTACTAAATTATAAACATTTTTAGACCAATTTTGTATAGTTACATAACGTATATGTGCTCCTTTCAAAGCAACTAATTCTACAATTGCAGAATGAAGTGAATTTTTAGCGTACACTGGTGCTGTACATCCTTCAATATATGTTACATCGGCTCCTTCATCAGCTATTATAAGTGTTCTTTCGAATTGACCTGAGCCTTCTGCATTTATTCTGAAATACGCATTAAGTGGCATAGTTGCCTTAACTCCTTTTGGTATGTAAATGAAGCTCCCTCCCGACCAACATGCAGTATTCAAAGCTGCAAATTTATTGTCTGTTGAAGGTATAACTGTGCCGAAATATTTTTTAATTAAATCAGGATACTTTTTAACTGCTGTATCTGTATCTACAAATATAATTCCTTGCTTTTCTAATTCTTTATTTACGTGTGAGTAAACAACTGAAGAATCAAACTGTGCTTCTGCTCCTGCAAAAAACTTTCTTTCTGCTTCAGGAACTCCTAACTTATCAAAGGTTCTTTTAATTTCCTCGGGAACTTCTTCCCAGTTATTAGTTTCTTTTGTTTTAGGACTTCTATAATAATAAACATCATTAAATATTATTCCATTT
>JAVYRW010000054.1:0-4934 GCA_038730205.1 Candidatus Micrarchaeaceae archaeon
ACTTTAATATATCTGCATTTAAATTAAATCATACAGTCCTTACATATGGTTTCGTATTCAAGGAAAATGATAAAATAAAGTTTGATTTAAAAAAATGTAAAAAATTAGGAATTAAAGGAGAAATGTTTAAACATTTAGAATTAAAAGGTCATATAATAATAAACAATAGAAAAATTTTATTAAAAAACATTTCATTTAAAAAATTAGGACGAAAAGTTGTGTACTCCTCAGATACGCGACCTTGTACAGAAACAATTAAAAATTCTAAGAATGCAAATGTACTTATACATGAATCATCATATACTGCTGAATATTCAGAATTAGCAAAATCACGAAAACATTCTACAGTATTAGAAGCAGCAAAAATTGCTAAAATTTCAAAAGTAAATCTCCTTATATTAACTCACTTCAGCGCAAGATATAAAGATGATTACGAATTAATAAAAGAAGCAAAAACAGTATTCAATAATGTAATAATCGGCAAGGACGGTTATAAAACAATTTTATGATGGAGGTATCGTCTAGTGGTAGGACGGCAGATTGACATTCTGCAAGTCAGAGTTCGATTCTCTGTACCTCCATTTTATATTTATTTTTAAAGTTATTTTTAAGATTAACTAATACTTTCTGAAGGCATAACTCCGTTTGGTGGTGCAGAACGCACACGAACATACTGTATAAAATCAGTTTGACCACTTACAGTATTAAAGGTATTATCATTTATATTTATATTATTTCCTGATCCTCCATACGGAAGAGAAGGATATGAAAATGTATTATAATTATTTTCCCAATAGCTTGAACTACCATACTCCCAAATTCCTAAAATTATTAAACCTGTTTGTGATGTTGTATGTCCCATAATTACATCTTGCCAACCGTTCGTAGTATAAACCTGTCCATATATTGTGCTTGATTGAACATATATTCCTATATGGCCGCCACCATTGCTATTACCATATTCAAAAGGATCCATTCTACTTATTGGTGTTACATCATTCCACGCCTCTTCCACTATTGTATTTGTTAAAGTTGTTTCGTAGGTAGAACTTGCAATATTAGTTACAGGTGCGGAATATAATGATACTCCATTATCTATTATTGTGTTTCCTCCGGTTAAACTCCATCCGTTTGAATTTATAAAATTATCATAAAAATTGAATACATTTGCTCCATTATCGAATTGTGCATAAGAGCTTTGTTCACAACTTGTAGTACAGTAAAGTTGAGGTGCGTATCCAGTATATCCAGAAGTAACTGGTGAGTTATCAGTTAAAAAGTTCATGTAAATTGTAAGTGTGTTTGAACCAGAACCTGCTACTCCTATTGTATTACTTCCTAAATTAACCCAAACTACTGTATTTGTTGAAGTACTACTTGCTCCGCTTTCTATCCAAGAATAAAGAGGTACATTTCCAGGAGAACCTACTGGTGCACCAGATGTAAACTAAATATTACTTAAATTAGGCATTTCATAAGAAAAATAACTCGAAGGATCAAAGTAAATCATCTGTTGAAAATCAGTTGAAGTTCCTATACTTTGTTGATTTGTTAAAGTTATAGTTTTATAATAATTATTTAAAACTCCATAAAATTCGGTATTAGAATTTATACTAGATTTTACCGATACCGTTCCTACTTCTGCAATTTGTTCTGTTGATGTTGGAGTAGAATACTCAATCCAAAGATCTCCATTAAATGCGGATCCTATTGCATTGCTTGTTAAAGGACAGTAAAAATTTATTTCTATCTCACCTCCATTATTTACTTTTGTTGGAGTTATTCCGTTAAAAGAAGACGTTGTAGGTATTGAGTTTGTTAAACATGAAACTCCTGTTATAGTAAATGGACCATAATTACTTCCGATTTCTGCAGATAGAACTCCGTTTGTTGATAATGAAACTGATGTACAAAGATATCCAGATTGTGCAATACACGCACCGTTTCCAGAAAGTGAGGTACTATTAAAAATCCCTAATTCAAAAAGAGTAACAAGTGCAATTGCAATAATTAGAATACTCCAACCATAAGTCATGAGATACTCCATAGCACTTTGCATTTTCAAATTTCTGTACATATATAACATTTTGTATATTTAATAAAATCTTAAATATTTTTTATTTAGTTTAATTATCCTTATTTTCTAATTTTATTTGCATTATTTCATCAAGAAGATCTTTTTCATCATCGTTCAATAATTCTGAAAATTTGTACTTTAAATTTCTAATTTCATCATTATTCAAAAAAACATATAAAGTATCATTTTCATTTATTTGTCTACCATATGTAGCATTTTCTACTGATAACGCAACACTATCCCCTACTTTAGCTTCTTGCATACTTACTCCATTATTTTGTATTTCCTTTATTCTACCTATTATATCTCCGTGTTGATTCATTAATTGGACTCCTGGCTTAATTTTTCCTCTTTTCACATCCGCTCCAAAAACTGCAGGATGAGAAACTCTAAAACAATGATTTGGTAATAAATAAATACTTCCTGGAAATGTTAAAGCTTTTTCAAGAAGTTCTTTGCCTCTTTTTTTCTCTTTTTCCAACCACTCTTTATACTCTTCTATTATTCTGTAAATAACCTGTCCTTTTATAATATTTATTCCGGTTGCATACGCTTCCTGTTCAGCTTCTTCTTCAATATCAACATTAAAAGCAAGAACTATTGCATAATTAGGTTCTGCAGCACGCATTGAAAATGCATCTAATATATCTCTTTTAGTTACCTTGCCAATCTCTTTTTTACTTATTTTAACATTTATTCCTTCAAGTAATTTTGAAATAGCTTCAATTCCACCTATAGAATCAGTTTTTAATATAACTCCTTCTTTTTCAACTTTAAATACTTCTTGTATCTCAGACTTTAACTCATTTTCATATCCATCTTTCTCAGTTGAAATAATAAGTGAACCTGGGAGTGCGTCTTCAAGACCACTGCCACTTATTTTTATCCCAGAAGCAGCACTTACTGAATTTACATTATAAAATTTACTTGAAGATTCTCTAAGTTCTTGAAGTGGTTTTGGTTTTAACAATGCTTTTATTTTAGAAATTTTTATTCCAGTTTCAGTTGCAAAAGCTATGCTATCATTAACTTTTAATGTTCCGTTGTAAAGTATTACATCTATTGTAGATCCCATTCCTTTTTCTTCTTTTCTTTCAAGAATACTTCCTACTCCGGCTCCATTAACTTCTATGTTTAAACGCATTTCAAGAAAACGCTGGGCTAATCCAGTTGTATACATAAGTAATTCAGCTATTCCTTCTCCAGTCTTAGCACTTATAGGTATTATCACTAGCTCTTTTTTAAAATCTTTTACTCTATCGAAACGTTCTGCATTGAAACCTAACTCGCTTAGTTTACCTATTAATTCATAGATTTTAGCTTCAACATCTTCTATCACATTTCTATTTTGTTTCTCTAGAGAGGTTATTATGCTTTCAGTATTTTGATTTCTCCATCCTGTAAGTAAATCTATTTTGTTAGCTGCAATTATGAAAGGTGTTTTATATTCTTTAAGAATCTCAAGTGCTTCATATGTTTGCGGTTCAAAACTTTTAGTAACATCAACAACAAGTATTGCTAAATCAGCTACAGAGCCTCCGCGTTTTCTTAAATTAGTAAAAGCTTCATGTCCTGGCGTATCAATAAATAATAAACCTGGAATTGTTAAGCTTATATTCATTTTTTTAAATAACTCACCAGAACTTTTTTTTATAACTTCTATGGGCACTTCACTAGCTCCTATATGTTGTGTAATTCCTCCTGCTTCTTTGTTTGTTATTGCTGTATTCCTTATTCTATCTAAAAGAGACGTTTTACCGTGATCTACATGACCCATTACAACTATTATAGGTTGTCTTATCATAACTACACCAAGAATATGCTTATATAATTTACCGAATAAAACTATAAATAATAATCTTTTGGTGAAAGTATGGAAAGGGCACTAGTTTTAATAAAACCTGATGGAGTGGAAAGAGCATTAATAGGAAAAGTAATTCATCGTTTCGAAGAAATCGGATTAAAGGTAGTAGCATTGAAGATGATATTAGCTAAAGAAAAGCAAGCAGGTCTTCATTATGCTGAAGATCAAGACTGGCTTATAAGTGTTGGTAAAAAAGCAAACCAATCAAATCTTGAAAAAGGTATACCTGTAACTGAAAAAGATATTGATATAGGTATTAGAATACGTTCACATTTAATAAAAGAATTAACAAGAAGTCCAATAGTTGCAATAATTTTAGAAGGTAATGCAGCAAACGATGTATCAAGAAAAATCGCAGGTGCAACAGAACCTAGAAAAGCGGATCCATCAACAATACGTGGTTCTATGTCAAATGACACTTATGGTGCAGCTGACGCTGGAAAAAGACCTATAAGAAATATAGTACACGTATCTGAGAATAAAGAGGCGGCAAATAGAGAAATAGCGGTTTGGTTTACAAACTCTGAAATACAAAATTACAAAAGATGCGATGAGTCATTACTTACTTAATAATTAATTTTTATTTTAATTATTATATTTATAATATTTTTACTGCAAACCTAATCTTGCTTCTTCGGTTATCATTTCTGGAGACCATGCAGGATCCCAAACTAAATCTATGTTTACTTTACTGACACCTTCTATGCTCTCCGCTCTTAATTGTACATCGGCAAGTATTATGCTAGTAACTGGGCACATAGGGCTAGTCATAGTTATTTTTATATCCAAATCATTTTGTTGTGATATACTTATCCCATAAATTAATCCTAAATCCACTATGTTTAATCCTATCTCTGGGTCAACTGTTTTTTTAAGCGATTCAATAACATCATTTATTTTTATCATATTACTTACCAAAAATTCTATAATTAAATATACTTTACAGATATAAATATTTATATTTTTTATAAAAACACTTTTATTTATTTTACT
>JAVYRW010000055.1:0-4813 GCA_038730205.1 Candidatus Micrarchaeaceae archaeon
CTATATTATCTACTCTACGTGCCTCCATAGCATTTTCGCTTTTAAATGATTCTATTAATCTGTCAATTTTTTTTGAAGCCTCTTCTGTCGTGTACCCTTCTGCTACCAATAACAAAACCGGACCAACAGGTTTTTCCAAACCTTTTACTTCAAATCCTATATCGGCTATAGTTTTTGACATGAATTCCATGAAAATGGGAAGCTGTCGCCTATCTAAATACATTCGTTGCACACCTTTAGCAAGATGCTTTAAGTCCTGAAAGATAGCCATTCCATATGCTTTTTCCAATAAAGGCAGTAATCTCATTCTTATCTTGTAAATAAAACCCAATATTCCATCGCTTCCCGCAAACCACTTAGTTAAATCTGTACCGGCAGGTTTTCGCAAACCTACTGTACCAGTTTCTATGATTTCTCCCGTAGGTAGTACCACTTCCAATCCAAGAACATAATCTGCGGGTTTACCTGTATACGGATCAGTCAAATGTCCACTTGTATTGTTTGATATCAAGCCACCCATGCTCGCAATTACCCTGCTACCTGGATAAATAGGAAGGTAATAGCCTTTTTTTTGGAGTTCATCGGTTACTTCTCCGCATCTTGCACCGCATTCACATTCAAAATACCCATCTTCCTCTAAAATTTTGATTTCTTTCATTCTTCGCGTAAGTAAAACTATACCTGGTACATGAGGTCTAGATGCCCCATTAAGCTGAGTGCCAGATCCTCTTACAAATACAGGAGTTCCGTGGTCATTTGCATATTTAAATACTTCAGACACCTCTTCTTTACTGCTAGGTAAAATTACTGCATATGGTACAATATCTTTATTTACTCTATACGGCATTGGATCTATAGCATTTTTAATTCGTTCAAAAGTATTTATTGATACATATTTCTCTCCTACTATTTTAGCAAGAGCGTTTTTTAACTCAATTAAATTATCAAAAGGCATTTTCCCTCACCTCACATAAAAATTAAATCTTATGTAGACATCGCTTCTGCTACTAACTGCGCAATATCCATAACTAATATTTGTTTTCCAGAATTGATTGATGCTAAAGACTCTTGAAGCATGGTGTGGCACCAAGGACAAGCTACGGCAACTATATCAGCGTCTGTTTGCATTATCTGTTTTACCCTTATATCAGAAAGTCTGTTTTCTCTCTCTGTTTTTAGCCACATACCACCACCTCCACCACCGCAACAAAATGCGAATTTTCTATTGTAGTGTTCTATTTCTATAAAATTCACTCCTGGAATTGCTTTTATAACATCTCTTGGTTCTTCATATATATTATTATGTCTTCCAAGATAACATGGATCATGATATGTAACTCGTGCATTAATACCATTTCCAAGATTAATTTGCCCACTCTGGATAATCGCATGTAGAAATTGAGTATAATGAAGCACCTCTATGTTTTTCATATTTTTATACTCTTTAGTAAATGTATTATAGGAATGAGGTGATATTGTAACAATCCTTTTTACACCACTATCTAGAAATAGCTGTAAGTTGGCTTCGGAAATTTCTTCAAATAGTAGTTCATCACCTAATCTTTTTGTTATGCATCCACAGCATACTTCATTTTCGGCGATACCAAAATCAAGATTAATAGAATTAAAAATTTTAATCAATGCTTTTGCTATTTTTTGCATCTCAGGATCATATGAAACCGTGCATCCAATATAAAGTAACGTTTCCGCCCTTTCTTGAGGTATTCTTTTTACATCTAAGTCTTTGGCCCATCTTATTCTATCAGTAGGATTCATTCCGTATGAGTTTTTCTTTTGATAAATATAGTTTAACACCTCAGAATGGTTTTCTAAAAGGCCAATATTTTCTTCAACCAAAAATTTTCTGCCGCTTTCAATAATATCCAGTATAGGCATCCCTGCAGCTAACTCTTTGCATGCTATTACGCAAGCATTGCAAGTTGTACATGCAGACAATATTTCTACTATTTCTTGTTTTTCTTTGTCTTCTTTTAATTCCCAATTTATTAAATAATAAATTGATTGTGTTATGCCTGACGGTCCTTTAGTCATAAATCCATCGCTAGCATCATGGATTGGACACCTTGAATAACAATAATTGCAATTTCTACATCTGTAAGTTTCGTTTATTGTTTCTTTCAATGAATCTAGATAATTGTTTATATCCATTGATATGCATCCCTCCCTTTTTTTATAAACTTCTACATTTTTTTTAATATTCCGCTTAATTTTTCTCTGTTTTCCGCAAAATAGAGTTCTTGTAGATATTTTTCTACACTTTTATAGGAATTAATTATATGACAGCGCATTCGCTTAATTGCCAATGTCTTTTTATCTATAATTACGGCTTCTGTAATTTTTTCATGTTCTTCTATTGTAGATCTAGCCCGATCTGGTACTATTGCCCAAATCGGGGGGCGCATTATGGAAGAAATAGTTCTTAAATTGTTAAGCATTCCTTCCAACTTTTTATTACCTGAACTAATGTGCAATATTTTATGAAATTCATTTCCCAATGGAACTAAAGTAGAAAAATCTGTTTCTTCTAAAGCCTTTTTTGATAAAGCTATGTTTTTTTGAAGATAATTCTTTAAATTTTTATCTTTTTTATCTACAACTAATGATATGCATAAACATTCTAACGCTATCCTTATCTCGTAATATTCCCTTATTTCTTCAAATGTAAACTTTTTTACTCTAACACCTTTATAAATTTCACTTTCTAAAAAACCGTCTTTTTCCAAAATCTTTAATGATTCACGCACAACTGTCCTACTCACGTTGAATTCGTTTGCAATGTCCAATTCTACTAATCTCTCTCCACTTTTATAGTATCCCGCAATAATTCTGTTTCTAATTTCCTCTGCTAGAATCAAACCTTGTGGCACTTGTTCCTCCCTTGTATGATGTTCCATTTGCTTCCTATTTTTAGTATACAATATTGTATACTAAAATCAAGTATTTCTACTAACTCCATAAATGAATAATGGTATTGTCAAGTATTTTGTGTAGTGGGGCTGAGAAATTGTTCTGACTCTAGTGGTGTGAACCCCATTGAAGTAATACCCAGCCACACTACACAACGTATTTTATACCCAAACCACTTTGGCTAATCTATTTTTTCCAAATCTAAATCCTTTGTTTCCGGACCCAAAAGTGCTCCAATAATCCATAGTAGTCCTGCCAATGAAATTAAAATTAATTGTGTAAATTTAAAAGGAACAAAATTTGATAAAAGCTTCTGGTAATAAACAAAAAAACCTGCAATTAAGAATGATGTGCTGTAGCCAATAGCATATCCAGAAGCTCTAATAGAAGTTTTAAATCTTTCATTTATATAAACAAGTAGAACTGTTACAGGCAAGGAAGAAAGAGTTACTATTATCGCCGAAAAAAGAAATAGCAGTATTGTATTTTTGTATAAACCAGTAATAATTAAATAATATAAAGTGGGAGAAACAATCATAAGCAAAAGACCATATATTAGAAATGCTTTGCGCCTACCTATTTTATCGCTCCACCAACCACCTAAAATTGCCGTTATGATCAGTACAGTATAGGAAAAAAGTATTACTTCTGTGGACAAAGAAGAACTCAATTTAAGCGTCTTAATATAAATTATACTCATTGTACTAGCAACACCAACAATTCCTATCACCATTCCTATTGATAATATAAAAACTTGCAAAAGATGTGCAAAATTTTTACCTTTGAACAAATCTTTAAAGATTGTTTTTTCTCCTTTCGCCTGTGCCTTTTCCCATAAAATAGACTCGGGGACCAACTTTTTAGTATAAAAAACAACAAAAAGGCCTAGTATTACTCCTACAATAAATGGAATTCTCCACCCGTATATCATATATGTCTCTTTAGAAAAAACCGATAGCAGTACCAGTGTTATAAGGGATACAATAGTAAATGCTATAGGATAACCTGTATTAATAAAACCTGCATACAGACCTCTTTTTTCTTTGGGTGCATTTTCAATGGCTAACGGTATAGCAGATGTATAACCACCTCCCAAGAATAAACCCGTAATAAGTCTGAAAAGAATAAAAAAATAAACTGAGAGATCACCTAAAACGGAGTAACCTGGCAACATCGCAATTAGCAACATCATGGTGCTAAAACCTGTAACAACAATTACAGTAACTTTCTTTCTACCAATCTTATCCGTAAAATAACCAAAAATCCAAGCTCCTATAGGTCTACCGATTAAAGCCACGGCAAACATAAAACCATAGAAAATCGTCAGTTTATTAGTGGAAATAGTTTTAGGTAAAAAATATTCCATCGCTGGCGCTAAGAAGATTAGAGGTGCGTATACATCATACATATCAACCATAAATACAAGTATAGCTCCTAATAATGTTCTCTTTGCTATTTTAGATTCAAACTCATTCACAACCTATACCTCCATTTTTTAGATTATATTTTATTTCTCTTAATTAAATTAACCACTACACTAAATAGTATACAATATTGTAAACAAAAAATCAAATAAAAATTTTTTTATTACTTATACCAGCTTTATTGATTTAAGTTTACAATATACCCATTTCCCTTTAAATTCTTACTAAATAACTCCATTAAATTATTTGAAACTTTCTGCCTATATAACTACCCCATATTCAAGACATAATTTTTGGAATTTTTATTCCTTCCAAAAATTATGTCAATGGTTTAAAATGTATTTTCTTAGGTGTTTGTAAATTTAAAGCATTAGAGGGTATTTAAAGTGAGTAACACAAGAAAAAATTGCTCATCAGAATCAATATGATCAAAACCTGCAAACGCAGGCAATACTATGCTT
>JAVYRW010000056.1:0-4655 GCA_038730205.1 Candidatus Micrarchaeaceae archaeon
AAATTGGTTAACAGCTTTGGATATTTTCTGGCTAGATGATCCATCAGTTATCTGGCATCCATACTATTCTAACACGACCTTGAAATCAACATTAAACAAAAAAACTTTGGTAAGTACCTACACTGCAAAAGACAGGGCATTATTTATTGTTTCAAACCAGAGTTCTAAGTCAGTTATAGAAACAGTATCTTTTCAAAATTTAAATAAATATAAAGCGGGTAGACTTAAATATTTTTATAATGCGGAGACCGGAGAACAGATTGAAACACCGGCTTATGAGACTATACGTTTGTTTATTCCCGGAAATGATTATCGTTTAGTTCTCGGGTTTCAACATCCTTGGAAATTTGCCGCAAAAAATGTTGTGGATATGCCTGAACTTCTATCACAATCCACACTTGATCCACAAAAAACCATTACTGCAATTTGCGAACAACTTTTAGTATCACCAAAATTTAAGTCAATTAAAAATGGAGATGTTCTCTTTGAAACATGGTTTAACAAAATTCTTGATGAAGCAGAAAAAAATCCTGTTGATTTCACATATCTTGATACTGAGAAATGTTCAGATATTAACTTGGGAGATAAAAATATTAAATTGTCTCTGATATATGATAAAAAAAATGGCGCTATTCTTGTGGTATATTTTAATCCAACAGACCACGGCATAATACTTCCAGGGAATGTCCGTTCATATATTTTAAAAAAAATAAATATAAATATAAATGGGAACTGGAATCCATATGTTTTGGACCCTATTTATGGATATAGCCAATGGGAGGTTCTTGATTTACCAGCACACAGCGGTAAAATAGAAGTTCTTTTTGGTGATGCATCAGATTATTATAATTGGAAAGGCCCATTTAATATCGGTACAATGTTTTATAATCTTCATAATGCAGCAATGACAGAAAGAAAGAAAAAAATGAAAAATGACATAATTTTTATAAAAACCAGTGTAAATAAAAATATATGAGAATTAACAGACAAAAAAGATTTTTATTTATTTTGAAAGTGTTTATTTTGGGTTTATTTTTGTATGGGATATGTTATAGTGAAGACAACCTTTTTTGGAAACCTTATAAACCAGATAAAAACACATTACTTCTATTACATTTTAATGGTACTTTGAAAGATAGCTCTTTATTTAAGAATATTATTACCTCAGAAGGAGAATGTAATATTGTAAAAAAAGGTTATTTTGGTCAAGGGCTATATTTAAATGGTGGTTTTTTAACTATTCATTTTAAGACACCTTTTCCACCAGGCAATGGGCCTCAAGAACACGCTTTTACAATAGATATGTGGTTAAAACCTGATTGTTTCCCTGAATCCGGTAAATTTGCCGTGATTTTTGACCGTGGTTTCTTGAATAATCAGCAAAATAACTGGATGCAACTATTATTAACAAGTAATGGCTCTTTATTGTGGGAAGCCAAAAATCAAACTGGTAGTGGAAGTGCATTAGGAATTGGAAATGGAGATGATTTTTTCTTGTCTTTACCCGGAATAATTAAGCTTAAACATTGGCAGCATATTACTATAGTTGTAGGAGCAAGTCCTATTAGTGGAGGAGAAAGTGATACCGCAAGAGTTTTTTTGAATGGTAAAAATGTAACTTCAAAAATTTATGGTTGTGATGTTATTGGTCCTCCATCTTCAATACAGTTTGATGGCACAGCTTCTATTGGAAATCTTCAACCTGATTCCAAACCAAACGATGAAAATTGGAACGGAGAATTCGGAAGTAAACAGATACCCGAGTATCAAAAAAATTCTTTTGTTCCTTATAAAGGATATATTGATGAATTTAGAATTGAAAAAGGAATACTCAATCAATCTCCTATTATAGATAATTCTTTTATTGATCCCGGGAAAAAACGCCAATGGCCTGCTGATAATCTCAGATATTTTCCTTCTAAAAAGGATTTATTATTTTATATAAGTTTTAATAATTCTATTAATGCTGATTTTGCAAGAGGCAGTAATAAAGGTTGGGGATTGAAAACTTTCAAATTTGTTCCCGGTGTTAGAGGTAATGGAATATATATAAATTTTGACAAAACAAATCCTGGGCAACTAATATTTCCTTCAAAAGATAATTTTTCAGCTCAGGCAGGTACTATATTATGTTGGATAAAACCAAAATCAACTCTTCATTGGCCTTCCTGTATATTTTCTCGTCAACCTTGTTATTTTTCACCTTTTCAGGCTGTTACAACCGATTATGGAAGTGGTTGGCTTTATCCCACAAATAAATGTCTTCCTATTAACCAGTGGTCTTATGTTACTTGGGTTTGGGATAGATATATTGCTACATTTTATGTAAATGGGAAAAAGGAATATGAAGTACCTATGCAACCATATGCAGATTTGTCAATGTTTAATCCTGAAATGGTTTTTAGCTTTGGTATAGATAAAGCTGATTATAATGAATTTAAAATTTATCAAAGGCCTTTTTCAAGAGAAGAAGTCAGAAATGAATATCTACGATACTTGCCCAATTCAAAATTTACATCCCTTCCTAAAATAGGTTTTCATTTAGCTGATTTTCGCAGTACAAACAAACTTGTTGGGTCTATTTTTTCTCGGATAGGAGAAATCCCCGGTGTAGTTAAAGTGAAATTGTTTTTATTAAGGAATGGGAAAAAATGTGCAGAGACATCTTTTCCTTTTTCTTCTTATATTTGTACTCCATTTATTTGGAAATTACCTGATACTGTTCAATCCGGAACTTTTAAAATTGTAGTATTTTTTATCAACTCCAAAGGTGGTATTATTATGTTTGAAAAATATCCGTTTCCTTTAGTTAGGAAAAAATATTCCTGGTTAAATAACAATATTGGTGAAGGAAACTATGTTCTTAAACCATGGAAGTCAATAAAGGTAAAACAAAACAAAATACAGGTTGTTGGTCGGAATTTCATTCTCTCTTCTACAGGTTTTTTTAAACAAATTAAATGTTGGGGAAATAATCTTTTAGCTTTTCCAATGCAGATAGAACTTGTAGATTCAAAAGGAAACAAATCCTTTTTAAAAGGAGAAATTTGTAAAATTATTGATAATAAAAGTGTTCAAGTATCATGGAAGGCAAAATCAAAAATTTTAGCGGGAAATACATATTTAAATATTACAATTATCGGTAAAATGTGTTATGACGGAACTACAAAATTTAAACTTACTTATACCCCTGCTAAAAATGAACCAGTGCAGCTCAATAAATTTTCATTAATTATTCCTGTTTATAGTAAATATTTAAAACTATATCTTTGGAATGTAGGTTATTTACCCGTAGGTTCTCCTACCTCTGGATGGGGAACTTTTAATTTAAAACAATCTAATAGTGAAATATTTTCATCTAAACAAGCATGGGAGAATGTATTCCCTGGAAATATTGTAGGTGGGGGATATCCGCGTATACCAACTATAGGAAATTTTATTCCACAGATATGGTTTGGAAATAATGAATGTGGTATATCAGTTTTTGGAGATAATGATTCCGGATGGGTGCCTAATAATGATAAATCAGCAATTCAAGTTATTAATAAAGGTAAATTATCTGAAATACGGTTAAATTTTATTTCAAGTAATTTTATACTTACAAAAGCACGAACAATTGTATTTGGTTTTCTTCCGACGCCAGTAAAACCTTTACCTAAAGATTGGCGTACCGGCAAATATTATGGTGTTTTTGGTACGCCATTTAGTAGTGGGGATGCTTATCTTGCTGATTATGAAAGTAAACGGGAAAATATTCCTTTGTTGAGAGAAATGGTTGAACAAAGAAAAAAAGATGGATTGCCTAATACCCCGCATATTAATACTACAACTTTTGATGTTGGATTTAGAACATTACGAAATTTTTCTGCTGATTGGAATTCTGCTAGTCCTGATATGTATCCATATGCTATGTTAACCAAAAGTAAAGTTGATTATGATGTTTGGATTTTAAATAGATGGAAAAAAGACCTTGGTATTGATGGTATGTATTTTGATTGTGCTACACCACAACCAAATTGGAATATTTTTTCAGGGACTGCTTATCTTCTTGATAATGGAAAAGTTCAACCTGGTTGGACAATATGGAACGAAAGGGAACTTTTTAAAAGGGCTGCTTATATTTTTGGTAACTTATACCAAGAGAATAAAACATGGGGTGATGGTTTTTATGGACCGGAAATTTGTGGTTGGGAACCATCAACTGTAGTTGGAGAAGGATGTGAAATTTTTACTAAAGACAATAAAGAACTTGTTGGAAGAATTACCCCTAAAGGAGGTTGGGGATTTGTTCCAATAAAGTACTATTCTGATACTATTGTAGGCAATTTCAGTCTTGAACAAATAGAGGCTGTTTCTCGCCAATGGGGAATAATTAGATTATGGCAGGCGCCAAATTATTTGTTCTGGGGCCGCTCAGGTTGGGAAAAAGATCCTCCGGAATTAATAAAAAAAGTAGAAGTATTTGCTCGGTCTGCAGAGGCGCAAATATTACAATTAGATACCAGAATTGCATTAGGAGCGGAAAATAATTCTTTCCCGAAATTTTATCGTAAGTTTATTGAAAAATCAGGACTTACATTTTATGGATTCTGGAATAATAATTTACTGTTTATAAGGAAACCAAAAGATATCTATATATCTGCTTTTACTACAAA
>JAVYRW010000057.1:0-4505 GCA_038730205.1 Candidatus Micrarchaeaceae archaeon
TCATCATTTTGAAGAGGAAATACTGCATATTTATAAGGTACAACTTCTTTTGAAAGCTTTAACCATTCCCAACCACGATCTTTTCCTTCTTGAACTGAGTTATCTAAAACTGAAAATAGTAAACGGTCAAGACCTACACTGGCTTCCACAACATGTGGAATTATTTTTTTTTGATTGTTTAATACCGTAATTTCTTTTCCAGATAACTTTGAATGTTGAGATAAATCATAATCAGTTCTGTATGCTATTCCTGAAACTTCTAAATTACCATAAGAAGTTTTAATTTCTAAATCTACATTACCATTTGAATAGTGTGGTAATTCTTCCATTTGAAGTTGCCTAAATACATAAATATTTTTGTCAGCTATACCAAGTTTTTCCAGCATTTTTAATTCTGAATATATACACATCGCAAATAATTTATTAGGAATATATTTTTTATCAAGTAATTTACGTATTGAAAATATGCCTTCTTCACCTTTTGAAGGAGCAAAGTTAACTTCAGCATCTAATAGTTTTTCTATTTCTATAGAATTAAAATTTTCTTGTATATCTTCTGGGTCAAAAAATATTTCAGTTTCCATTTGTGTAAACTCTCTTACACGAACTAACTGTTGTCTTGGAGAAATTTCATTTCTGTATGCTTTTCCAACTTGTGCTATTGCAGTAGGAAGTTTTAGCCCATAAATTTTAAATAAATTTTTAAAATCTACAAATATTCCTTGTGCAGTTTCAGGTCTTAAATAACCTACATTTTCTTTTTCTTGACCTATTTGTAATTTAAACATTAAATGAAAATCTTCTATTGCAGAAAGTTCTCCGCCACATTTATCACAAGTTAATCCGTGTTCTAAAATCTTTTTTTCCATTCCTTTCTTATCTAATTTTTTAAGTTCAGATAAGGAAAAGGTATCTTTTTTCTTTTCATAGAATTCTTCTAAAAGTTTATCTACACGATAAGAAGTTCCACATTTTTTACATTTTGATATAGGATCAGTAAATGTAGCCACATGACCACTTGCTATAAGAACTTTTTCTGGAACTATTGTTGTTGTATCTATTTCAAGAGCGCCTAACCAATCAATAAATATTTCTCTCCAGACGTTTTCTACATTTCTTTTTATCCTTAAACCTATTGGACCATAATCATAAAAACCGCCTACACCAGAGTAAATATCGAATGCTTGGTAGTATAAACCTCGTCTTTCTACTATTGGATATGCTTTGCTTTCTTTATCAATTTTTTGCATGAAACTCAACATTTGTTTATAAATTAATGATTTATTATAAATTAAAAAATATAAATTGTTTGTTTTATTTACATTTATAAATAGAACGATAGATATTTAACCATAAAGTAATAAAATATAACAGGTGCATAAGTGTCAAAAAATAATAAGTTTAATAAATTTAAATCCGATAGAAAAGAGGGTCATAATTTCAAAAATAATTTTAAAAATAGAGATGCTAGGCAATTTGAATCAAAACGTAATACTTATACAAGTAAAGAAGACAGAAGAAATAAATTTATGAGAAAAGCCAAAGGAGAAGTTATGATGGCTTATAAGGCAACTGCAACTGATCATTCTATAATAGAAGCAGTTAAGTCGTACAATGAACTTGAAAAAATAAGAAATATTATTTATGAAAGATTAGAGGAGTGGTATGGGGCATATTTTCCAAATTTAAAATTAAATAATCACGAGACTTATGCAAAAATAATAACTAAAATAAATACTAAAATTATTAATGAAGATAAATTAAAAGAGATATTGGGAGAGGAATATGAAAAAATATTAAATTTAATAAAATCTTCAGAAGGATTCCCAGAAATAGATACAGAAGAATATAAAGCTATGAAGGCTTTAGCAGAACAAGAATTATTAATAATTAAATTACAAAATGAGATAGATTCTTTTCTAGAAATCCAAACTAAAAAATTAATGCCGAATATTGTATATTTAATAGATTATAAGATAGCGGCGGAGATGTTAAGTATGGCTGGGTCATTAGAACACCTAGCTATTATGCCTGCTAGCACCATACAGTTATTAGGTGCTGAAAATGCTTTATTTAAACATATTAAATTTGGCTCGCGTCCGCCTAAATATGGTTATTTGTTCAAATTGCCAGAACTAGCTATGCTTAGTAAAAAAGATAAAGGTCGTAAAGCACGTGCGTATGCAACTAAAATAAGCATAGCTGCTAGAGCCGATTATTATACTAAACGGTTCATCGCAGATAAACTTAAAGAATCTTTACTTCAGAAAAAAGAGAAAAATTAGGCTATTAAATAAATCTTTGATTATCTCTTGTATTTTGATTATATTACCAAGGTACTTCTTTTAGCTTTGCTTTGTGTGCAAGTAGATTTGTTACCTTATGCAAAACTCCTGTTAAAATTACTATAAAAATAATTCCATAAATTGTAGGAGTATTACCCAAAGGATATGCAAAAAGCAATGCAACTATAAGAAAAAGATATTGATCCATAAGAAAAACGTCTTTGCCTTCTTTATGCCCTAACTGCCTTTTTATAAAACTGCCTAACATATCCCCAAATAATGTACCAAAGCTTAATGCAATACCTATCACAAGCATATATGGAAATGCTAATGACTCTACAGCACCTATTATTATTCCAGATGCAATACCAAAAACAAAACCACGAATCGTTTTATGTTTACCAAATATTGGTTTACCACGAAATTTTTTACCAAAATCTATAGGAGTTCCACCTCCAAAAATTACCGGAGAACCATTTGCAACATATGCAGGAAAAATATATAATAATGGAAAAAGTATTACAGAATAAAGAATCTGATAAAGATCCAAAAAATCAACTATGTAAGTACTCCTTCAGCACTTGTTTTAGAGCCTCCTCCTTTAAACTTAGTGCCGTATGTTTTCTTTGCAAACTCTATAGCACTTGTTTTTGCATTTATTCCTGCAATGCAAACAACTTCGTTATTTTTATTCTTTGCAATAATAGTAATTGATGGTTTTTCTGCGATTACATAAGACAATGCTTTTCTTAATATATCTCGGCTTTCATTTCTTTCAATAATTAAAGAATCGGAAGACTTTAACTCAGATATAAGTTGTTTTGCTATTAACAAGGCAAGTTCCTCATCCTTTGCTTTTGATGATTTTACCAATGAAAAATAATCATTTTGAAGTTTTTCTATTCTTGTATGTAATGTTAATGCATCTGAGTTAAGGAGCATAGCGTTATTATTTAATTCATCATGTTCCTTTTGGAAGTATTCTAGTGCTGCTTTTCCTGCAACAAACTCTATTCTATCTACTCCATCATGTATTCTTGATGTATTGATTATTTTTATAAGGCCAATAGAACTTTCGGTTGAGATTGTATGTAGACCACCACATGCTTCTGCATCAATAAGTCTCCCTTTTTTATCTTTGATTGTTATTATACGCATTAATTTAGCAGGAACACCATGTCCTTGGTATATTGTAAAGCCATAATCCTTCTCAGCATCAGAACGGGTCATTTCTTTTATATCTACAATTATGCCATTGAACAGGATATTATTTGCCCAATCTTCTATTTTTTTAACTTCTTCAGCACTAAGTTTTTCATAATGAGCTATGTCTATATGTGCCTTTTGTTCCTCTTTTTTTGCTCCTTCTTGCCATGCATGTTTTCCTAAAACACTCCTTGTTGCCGCGCTAATTATATGCGTAGCTGTATGATGAGCCATTAACTTTTTTCTTCTTTCCATATTTATTTTACAGATAGCGGTCTTGCTTTTTTGTATTGAAGAATTTGGTGTTTCTTTTAATATATGAATTATTACTCCGTTTATTTTTTGTACATCAATTACTTCGATGTTGTTTATAGTCCCATGGTCTGCTTCTTGACCGCCACCTTCCGGATAAAAAGGAGTTTTATCAAGAACTACATGTTTATCTTCAATGAACAGTACTTTTGATTCCGATTCTGTCTTGAAATTGTAATAAAGTTGTTCTGTTTTTTGAAGGTCAGATGGAAGTTCTATACTTATTTTTCTTGTTTTTTCCTTAACTGCAAAATCACCTTTTATTATATCTTCATATGTACTTCCTGGAAGTTCTATTATTTTATTTTCGGCTTTGGCTATAGATGTAATTAATTCTGGAGTTACTCCGTTACTTTCATATAATGTTTTAAGCTCTTCTTTAGTAATGTTTGATTTTTTTGATAATAAATTAGTTATTATCTTTCCTGCATTTGAGATTGAAGTTATGTAACGCTTAGACTCAACATCTATTATTTTTGATAATGTTTCAAGATTTTCCTCTAGTTCGGGATAAAGCTCTTTTAATTCATATGCTTGTTTTTTTGCTATATCTTCAATAGTTATATCCATTTCGTACTCTTTAATAAATGAGAGTGCTCTTCTAAGAATTACTCTAAGATTGTAACCACCACCTATGTTTGAAGGCAATGCGCCATCAGAAATGCCAAAAAGAAGTGTTCGAGTATGATCAAGTATTGCATA
>JAVYRW010000058.1:0-4432 GCA_038730205.1 Candidatus Micrarchaeaceae archaeon
TGTTCCACAACCTTGTAAAAAAATCAAAAATATTAATAATAAAACATTTCCTCTGAATCCTAAATATTTAATTTTCATTGTAATAAAAACATCTACTTTCATCACTTTTTATTTTTTTGCTGATACTGAATTTAAATAAATATTAAATCCATCTCTGGCTAATTTTGAAATTTTAACGAGAGGATATCCTGAAATACCTGTTTCTATTTTATTATTAAGAGGATTGATCCATTTTGGTGGAAGATTCTCTGCTCCTAACATCATGCCTACAATAGAACCCACAGTTGCTCCATTACAATCTGTATCAAAACAAGCCTCTACTGATTGACATATTGATTTTTCAAAATCACCTTCTCCCCAAAGAAGACCCATTGTAACAATCTGAGCATTACTAATGACATGACCCCAATGATAATTATTATTTTCATCCCACCTTTTATGTATTTTCTCAATAACTTCCTTATAATCAATACCCTTTTTATACCATATAATCACCTCTTTAATTGCTTCACTTAATCGACAATTCTCCGGTATTTCTGAAAGACCTAACATTATAATTTCCTTCGGATCTTTAAAAATAGGTGCTACGGCTAACATTGCTGCAACCCACATTTCTCCATAAATCCCATTTTTTATATGACTAATTGACGCATCCTTCCATGCTAATTCGGCTGCATGTTGGGGATATCCAATTGTGACATAACCAAAAAAATCCGCTCTGATTTGTGCTCCTATCCATTCTCTATAGGGATTGTGGAAAGTTGCAGAAAAAGGAGGATAAATAAGATTACATATATTTCTGTAAGCTATTCTTTCAGCAGTACATGTACGTAAAACAGGTAAATTATTTAACCAGAATTCTGCAACATTCATCGGAGTAAAATTAAATCCGTATTTTTTTACTATTTCCAATCCGGCCACTGTATAGTTTATATCATCATCTTCTACCATATACTTAACTCTATTTATAAAAGCTGCTTCCTTTGAAAGCTGATATTTTTTTTGAATATCTTCTGAGACATTAGAATGAAAATAGTTTGTAAGCGGATAAAGATTTAAATCTTTCAAAAATTCCCACATTGTTCTTTTCTTCCATCCTTCAACAGGTTTTCCAAGTAAACATCCGGCACAACGGCCCAACCATGCACCTAAGATTTTATTATACAAATCTTTTTTGTTGAAAAAAAATTTTATTTTTATGGATTTATGTTGTGGTCTTAATCTTCGAATTTCATTCAAATCTGATGGTTCATCATAAGGATAATCTTTTTTAAAAGGAAGATTTCTAATTCTGTCAAAAAATGAACAAAGTTCTTCTTGATGTTCAATGAAACTATCCGTATTCAATTCAAAAAATTTTATGAACTCTGCTTTAACACTTGAAATATCCCGTCCTTCATCAATCAATTGCTGATATTCTGTTTGTAAATCAACATATCCGATATACAACCATGATAAATTCATAAGATTTTTATTCTTTTATAATTTTCAGAATATATCAAGCAACAAACAATCTCTGGAAGAAATTTGTACAAAAATAAATTCCCCATCTATATGATATGACTTCCCTGTCCAAAAATTTTTAAATTTTAATGCCTTTTGCTTTTTATTTATATTTAATTTAGAAAAAGGGATTAGCATAAATTGTTCTGTATCTGTCCAATTGAAAAAACCGATAGTTGCAATTACCTGAAAATTTTTATATGTTTGACTTTTATAGGAATGATATCTAATCAAAATTTTAGGTAAAGGTCTACCGTAAAACGCATTTTCATCCAAACAAACAACACCTGTTCCCTGATCACAACGTTGACTCAATATTTTATATTCATCCAGTGCTTCTTTATCTAATTTTTCAATTGGACCGGAAAATTCAAGCATACCGGAAGTTATGTAAGCAAAACTATTTCTAAATCTTCTTTCATTTGAAGGAATATTTGGTTTGCCCATACAACTATCAATGTTTGCATACCAGATATTTTTACCCGTACTAATTATAGCAGGTAATAACCATGAACAGTTTCTTACATTATAATCCCATTCTCCAGAATGAATATCTATGCCCGCTCGAAATGAATCAAATTCATTAGCTAAAAAAGGATTACCCATCGGACAGGATACCCCATGTAAAAAATATCCTTTGGGACCAAGGTAAGAACGAATTAAATTTATAAACCGTTGTTTCCAGAATATACCAGTACCACCATTGCAAAACTTCAAATCAGGATGATCAAACATCCAGGAATAAAAATCCAGTTTAATCCCTTCAAATTTCCACTGTTTTACAATTAGATTTAAACACATCTCTATGAAATTTCTTACTTCAGAGACTGAAAAATCCAGCAAAAAATGTCCAACATTACTAATAAGTTCCCCTTGTTTATCACGAAGCAGCCATTCAGGTTTAGTTTTTTGAATAGGACCATCTTTCCCAACTCTTGGACTCCACCATATTGCCGGTATTAAATTTCTTTTTTTACATTCGTAAACAAATCCTTGGGGCCCTGATGGAAACCGATCCAAATCCCAGGCTTTACTACCATCAGGGAAGTATGCATCTACTTCAGGAGTTGGTTGACCTTCAGATAAAGATAAAGGTTGATATCCATGATCAATCTGAAAAAAACCTTTACCCTGAACTTTTGCTACAATATCCATTCTTTTTAAACAATCTATTTCATCTATGTTAGTAAAAATATTATAATTCCATGTGCAGTAAACTGGTTTATAATTTAACTGGCTTTTTCTACCAGCAAATTTATATATTTTTATTAATTCGTCCATATAAAAGTTGTAACATTTTTCTGGAGTAGAATAAATAATTTTGTAAATAGTCGTTTCAAGATCAACTTCTTCATGAGAATTAACGAATTCTGGCATACCGCCAGTCCATGTATAAATACTTTTGTATTCCAACATTCTATTTGTTTCATTCGGTAAACCAATTTTCCATGAAATTAAATGCCTTTTTTGTGTCAATGAACCTTCCATAAGCCATATATTGGAATCTCCTCCATACCCTAAAAAAATAACAGGAATAGGCCCAGATGGTTGATCCCCAATATACAGATCTTCTGTTGGCAATGGTCTTATTAATGGAAAAATAGGACGGCAATGTGGTAATTTTTCGTAACGTAAATTATCCGTATGCATATACACTGGAATTCCTAAGTTACAATTTTTGATTATAGGACCAGTTTCATTCTCTTTTATTTTAAAACCATATTTTTCAAAAATAAATTTTGAGTCTCCATTATTTTTTATTATAGGGGTTATACTACATCCATTTTTTGATTGCAACAAAAATATTTTAAGTTTGATAGTCACATCACATGAAATTTCTCCTGTCAAAATAAGCAGATCCTTTTCATGTTTAATGAAATTCCAATTTTTTATGACTAATACTCTATTGCCTGAACAAATATAAAATTCAAGACCAAACCATCCATTTTGATTTTTATCAAATATATTGATTATATCTTTTGATATCTTAACCATATATCCTGCTTTCATTATTTTTTTCCATCAGATTTACCCCACCAACATACCCATGTTTTATCCCCATTTTTGGGAATCACCAATGCTGGAAATTTTTGCGCCCATGGATTAAAGTTTTTATTCCTCCGATTTTGTATTCTAATTTTCTGAATATTTTTCCCTTCTTCTGATAAAACAATTGTTTCCTGTGCTTTTAAGTTAAATTCAAAACAATCATTTTTATCCGAAATTACGATAATAGATTTTTCTGCAGGCTGTGGGTTTGTTTTCCAAACAGCAATTTTTTTTGCCTGCCATGGATTTTTCACTCTACAGATCCCATCTTTAAGCGCTTCAATGGCAACCCATTGTATAACTCCGCGAATCTGTGCAGCAGATATTAAAAACGCACCAATTGCCCTCAAATGTCCAAATGAAACATTTTTCCATGTTTTGGGAATAGCAGGAAATATATGAATAATTCCTGAATGACTCTGCATAAGCATCTCATTTATTACATTCGCCACTCCAGAAAGTTGGTTTTGCATCCAATCCATTTTTATACGTGCTTCTGGAGTTCTTGCTTGAGATGTTAAAAAACCATTTGTTTTTAAACAACCCGCCACCCAGCCATTTAAAACAGCATCCAATGCTCCAGAACCATCTCCCATCCATGCTCGAGCTACTCCTATCCATCCCATTGATAAATCATCATTCCAATGAAATCTCTGAGGATTACCGCCTGAAGTAATTCGAGAACCACATCTCCATAAATTTTTAAGCGTTTGTTCTGCTATTGGAATTAAATTTGTAGGACCCATACATGTAACCAAACCACATGGATAAATAGGTGCCAATTTAACAGGATGCGAAATCGGAATATCTTCAAACATATCAGGAGCAATAGCAAATTCCCCATTATTTATCGGAATAGGTGAAAGATTTTCAAAAGTTT
>JAVYRW010000059.1:0-4382 GCA_038730205.1 Candidatus Micrarchaeaceae archaeon
TAATTTTGTATTTGATTTGAAACTTTTTTACTTACAGCTGTATTTTTTTTTGAATACTTTAAATTATTAAATTCATATCTTGCTGAACAAACATAAAGGAAAAATCTTTTTATAATATTTTTATAAGAAGGATTAAATGGAGTAAATCCATGAAATGTTGCAACAGTGTTGAACTTTTTTAATATTTTAGAACCACCAGAATCTCCATGCACATGTATTACGTTATAATTTTTACCATTCTTTTTGAGATAACCTCCTAATTTATAATTATATATTATTTTTTTTATTAAATTTCCTTTTTGCCCTAGAAAATTAAAGTTAGGTGTTTTTAGAGAAATAATATTATAATAGTCAGATGTTTTTATATATCCCTCTTTTTTATCAGAAGTACATAAAATATCAACAGTATTTCCTTTATATACTAATTTTTTCGATAACTCTGTAACTACAGTTTCCAAACCCCCTTTATAAATTGTCGGGTCTTTAAAACAAATTTGTAGTATTTTCATTTTCATACCGTCATTTTTCTATATATTCTATACTAGTTTTACTTATAATTACATCTTTAAATCCATTTAATATACCTAAATTTAATCTATGCCATAAATAAAGTTTATCTTTTAATTTTTTATAATTTGGCGTTTTTATTATTGCATTTACATAATATCCATAATACAATGGAAATGAAAGTGCAAATGTTATTTTTTGTAATGTTTTTTCATATCTATATTCATATATAATTTTACTATGCATGGCATTATAAATTCTTACTGGGTCAACCCTTAAAACAAATAAAGATACAACATTAGAATTAGGTATATATGGAATATCATGGTATGTCTTTGCTTTGGGATTTATTATTGCAATATAACCTAATTTCTTAACTCTGGCTTCAAAATCACCATCTTCTCCTTGAGCATAAATAAGCAAATCCCACATACCTGCCTTTATCATAGCTTCTCTTCTGAACATAAATGCATTTCCGAAATCGTCTACAACATCTCCTTCTTTTATTTGATTATGCCATTCTTCGCCGGCATGTGGCGAAGTAAATCCTCTAATAAATTTACTTCTTATGGTTCCTGCGTGCATTATTATTTTTGGATGAGAGTAATAAAAAGCAACAGGTCCTACAATTCCTGCCTTTGAATATTTTTTCATCGAAGAAACGAGTTCCTCTATACATTTTTTATCTATTACATTATCATCATTTAATAAAAATATATATTTTCCACTAGTTAATCTTAACATTTTATTTACTGTAATAGATAAATAACACATTTTTTTATTTTTAAAATATGTTATTTTTTTATAATTTTTATACATTTTTTTAATTGCATTTTCTGCCTCATTTTCTGATGGATCCTCTCCAACTACTATTTCAATATTTTTATAAGTGTTATTTAATACAGAATTTATGCATCTTACTACCATCTCCTTTCTCTTCCATGTTGGTATTATTACAGAAACTAAATCTTCTTTTAACATAAAATCAATCATCTATTAATCCAATAACCCAAGGTAAAACCAAAGCCCTTTATTAAAAGAAAGATGTCACTTTGTATGCTTAACCATATATTTCCATAACGAAATGAACCTTTTCTGAAAGTTGATTTTTTATTTAAGATATTTTTATATTCTTTAGAAATTGATAATCTTCTTGCAGTTTTTCCATACTTATATGTATGAATTACTAACTCTTTAATTGAAGACACTTCTTTTTGAAATATGGCATTTTTTACAAAACCAATTTTTTTAGAATACTTGCTTGCTTCGTAGTAAATTATAGCATCATCATAAATTACTATATCTTTAAGTTTTTCTATTTCTATTCCTTTCAATACATTAACAAGGAAAGTTTTATTATAAGCTCTTGGTCTTAAAACTCCATAAATAGGATTCATATGTATGTTATAAAGTTTATGTACCAATTTTCTATCTGCACTTGTAAGTTTTTCTAAGAAATTAGAAGGTTTATAACTGGCTTCATCAAGGATAAGCATATCATTTTTTTCCATCATTTCTATAATTTCTCTTATAACATTATTTCTCTGGAAAAGTTGATCAACATCTATAAAAATCACAATTTTTCCAGTGGCAGCCATTACTCCTAAATATCTTGCACCAAAAAGTTTCCATTTAGTTTGAATTACTTTAACTCCACATTTCTTGGCTATTTTAGTTGTATTATCTTTTGAAAAACTATCAACAACTATAATTTCAATATCCTTATAATTTTGTTTTTTGATATTGTTTATGCAGTCCTTTATTCCTTTTTCAGCGTTAAGAGTAGGTATAACTATACTTACAGTTTTTTTCATAAACTTTTTTATCACTTAAAGATTTAATAAGTTTTCTATTGTTATTATTATTATTTTATTAATATTCGTAGATTTAATGAAAAATAAACAAATTTTAATTACCGGCGGAAATGGTTTTATAGGGAGCAGTATTGTAAAGGAGTTAAAAGTTAATAATCAAATAACAATAATAGATAAATCAGAAAGAATACAATCAAATAAAGAAATTAAAATATTTACTGGAAATGTTGCTGATAATGCTTTTATGTTAGATACATTAAAAAATCTTTCCAAGAATCCTCCAGATTACATATTTCATTTTGGTGCACCTTCCTCTAATATACAATATAATCAAAATCCAACACAATGTATGAATGAAACTGTATCTGGTTTTATAAATGTAATGAACATGGCAAAAAATCTAGGTTGTAAAAAAGTGATTTTTCCATCATCTTCTACAATATATCATCCAAATTCTAAAAGAGAAGGTTCAAAGGAAACTGATACGCCCAAACCAACAAATATCTACGGCATTGGAAAGTTAACTACAGAAATATTAGCAAATTATTATCGAGATATATTCGGTATTGAGTCTATTGGCTTTAGGATATTTGCAGGATTTGGAGACGGAGAAGAAAATAAGGGAAGTATAGCAAGTCCTGTTTCATTGTTTTTATTTGACATGTTAAAAGGCAAAGCCCCAATTATCTGGGGAGATGGTTCTCAAAAAAGGGACTTTGTTTATATTAAAGATATTAAAAATATTTTGACATTATCTGCGCAACTTTCATCAAAAGAAAGGATCTTTAATCTTGGAAGTGGAAAGACAACCTCTTTTAGAGAGCTGATTGTATTATTGAATAATAATCTTATGGAATTTGGGTTTATAAGAAAGGAAATAAGTCCAAAATTTATCGATAAACCAATATCATATATAGAAGAAACTCTTGCAGATACTTCATTGTTTGAAAAAACATTTTCTTACAAAACAACTTATTTGGAAGATGCATTAAAAACATATCTTACGTATATTCAAGATAATGATGTTATTAAAAAAATTAAATAAAATTCTATAATATCTTCAAGGAAGAAAGAATTTTTGGACTATGTTCTCTTATTATTAATAATGAACATTCATTACTATTTATCTGTATGGTTTTTCCTGTTCTTATTTTAACTTTATTTCCTTCAACTTTAGTTATTTTACAAGGAACTGTATCAAATCCTCTTATGAGTGTATACTGTGTTTCTTCAGACAACTCTTTTTGCAAAGGGTTTATATCAAGTTCAGCTTCGATTTCAGAAACCGCTTTTATCTGCTTTTTTGCCAATATCTCTCCTTTTTCTATATCTTTTTCTTCTACGCCTTTTATAGCAAGTCCGACCCGTGTGCCCTGCTCAGCCATCTCTTTATCCTCATCTTGCACTTGTATTGATCGTATCTGAACCTCTTTTCCTGTCCTAGTATATAATTTATCATGAACCTTTACTGTTCCACTTTTTACTATGCCAAGTAAAACAAGCCCTACACCTTTAACAGGAAATACCTTATCTATCTCTATTAATAATTCATCATTAATCTTTTTTAAATTTGCTTTAGCAACAAGTTCATCAAGAATTTTTTCCTTTTCTATTACTTTATATGATAATTTTATTTTTCCAAGAATTCCAGATATGTCATTGTCATTAGTTAATATTACTTCTTTTCCAAGAAGGGAAGCTGCCATTATAGATTCGCCAAGATTCACATCAAGTGTTTTAGTGCTTATTATCGCAATATCAGCAAGTGTGAGTATCTCTCCTAAAGCATAGAATTTATCTTGAAGGTTTGTTGGTGTAAGTATAGTCAAAGATGTGTTATCTACCTTTCTATTATATACAGTTACCCCATTTTCCCCTGTTTTTTTGCCAATCCAAGTAGCTAAATCATTGTCGTTTGCTATGCCTACAACTAAATATTTCATAAATGCACTATAATATATTGCCAAATAAGATTTATAAGCTATAGTTTACCTTAATTAATTATGATAAATTACGAATTATTTCAAAAATTTTCATATCACTATTTACATATGATAATTT
>JAVYRW010000060.1:0-4277 GCA_038730205.1 Candidatus Micrarchaeaceae archaeon
TTATCTGACGTATACCATTAAAGATATAGAGGTCCGACAATTCCTTCGTAATTTAAGACGCGACTATTTAAAATAAAACTAAAATTTTATCTATTTCTTTACATAATCATATTATAATATAACTGATTTTATAGTCACGTCAAAACTAAGTTTACCCATAAACTTTTATAGACCACATTATAATATAACTGATTTTATAGTCACGTCAAAACTGCTTGTTCCTGGCGCTAAACTTCCTATTAATTATAATATAACTGATTTTATAGTCACGTCAAAACTTGAAAGCTAATGCATGGAATAATAAAGGTATTATAATATAACTGATTTTATAGTCACGTCAAAACACCCGCTAATAAGTTTATGAATTCTATTTTCATTATAATATAACTGATTTTATAGTCACGTCAAAACTTTTTAGAGCAGGTTAATACTCAATTCCTCATTATAATATAACTGATTTTATAGTCACGTCAAAACTTATCAAAGAAGGGATGTTTAGGTTCTTTTATTGTAAATTCTCACTGAAGCCTGTTACTCAAAGAACAAGCAATTCTTTAATTTTGTAATATACTATTGGTTATTTGCAATACAATGAAAGGAGGAAAATGTAAATGGGAAGGATTTTGATAAAGGATGCAGTTAAGAGGGAAAAGGGATTTTTGTATTATGTTGATGGGCAAAGAAATGTATGTGAAGCAAAAATGGCAAGAGGTGGACAGAAAAAGAAAAAAAGTAAGAAGTAAAAAATTATTCTATTTACATTTCAAAATTTTTTAGGTATAAATATATTGGAGTAAGAGGTTGCGGACTATTTGTATTAAGAAGAAGATATAAGACTTGATAGCCTGTAACCTCTTTTTATAATAAATAGGGGTTCTTAGAAAATCCTGTGGAAATTTTATCCTGTACAAAAAGGGAGAAAATGGCTATAATATTAGTTAAGGAAGAAACGGGTTGGATGTTACGATGTGGCGAAGAAGCAATATTCGTATGTATTTTTCTATCCAAAAAGGAATTAAAGGAAGTTTCTAAGTTTACTATATATCCAGAGTTTTTAACCTTTTGACAGTTATCGTATCATCTCAACTCATATAAAAATTTGCAATTTTTTAAAATCTATGATGATGCAATACTTACAGTAAATAATGAGAATACAATGGAAAATAACTCATTTAAAATCATAGATGAAAGAGTTAAAGTTGAAGATCCCATAGAACAATTGAGAAATCAACCTGAACTCAATGTTGTTCAACGATACGAAGCATATATAGCATATCAAAAACAACTCGCTGAACAATCAAAAAGAAATAAAAGTGAATACAGAAGACAAATACGTGAATACAGACAACAAATACTTAGAGCAAGACTAGCACGAAATGAAGCAAGTGTTAGAATTTTTAGAGAAAACGCAAAATATAAAGGTTTCTGGTATAAATTTACTGCTGAACCTGAACTTGAAAAAACTACAGGAGAAAAAATTATAACTTTCATATTTTGGTCAATTATTTTTCTCTGTCCACCTACCTTTTATATTTTCTTGGTTGTTCAATTTTTTACCAGACGCCCTCTGCTGTAATCTATCTATTTTCTTGCTATATAAATAAAAAAGTAGATGTTAATCCTAAAAATTATTAAGAGTAACACCTGTGCAGAAGTTGAAATACATAGGTAACAGGTAAGACTTTAGTAGTTTTTAAAAATTTTACAAATAAAATATCCTAAGCCAAATTTCAGACAAGAAAGTGTTACCGATGTACTCAACTTCAACAAAAGTTAGCATTGGAAAGAAAAAAGTTGTATAATCTGAGCAGAGAAATAATCTCTAACAATGACCCAATGACCCGGACCAAGATCAAAGTGTGCGATTAAGTAAGGAAAACTTGTAAAAAAGGGCAAATGACATACAGATACAATTTTTTTAGCAAAGAGATAAGACAATGAAGGCAAAAGAAACAAATTTTTTGAAATTTCTTGAAGGAACAAAACAGTTCAATATCCCTATTTATCAAAGAAACTATAGTTGGGATCTAAAACAATGCGAACAATTGTTTAAGGACATTTTTAGAACGGGGGAAGATAAGAATTCTTATGGTCATTTTATAGGCTCGATTGTTTATGTTGAAAGAGGCTTATACCCAATATCCGGAGTTCATCAGTTCTTAGTTATTGATGGCCAGCAAAGGCTAACGACATTATTTTTATTGTTATTTGCTTTAAGCACGAAGTTGAAACAACGCGGGGCAACGGGAGATATAAGTTACAGAGAAATAATGAATAAATATCTTTTAAACAATGATGAGTCGGAAAACAATAAATTCAAACTGGTATTGACGCAAAGCGATAAAGAAACTCTATTTAAATTATTAGGAGAAAAAGAACTATCAAACAATATTTCAAAAAGGATTAAAGAAAATTTTGATTTCTTCGTTGATAAACTTAACAAGCTTAACGAGATAGACATTGAAAACGTATATCGAGGGATCGAAAAATTATTTATTATTGATGTAGTATTATCTAGAGATGACAATCCGCAGTTGATTTTTGAGAGTTTAAATGCTACAGGCCTCGGTTTAAGCCAAGCCGATCTGATTAGAAATTACATTCTTATGGGTCTTTCAGATAGTGAACAAATTGACATTTACGATAATTACTGGTTCATCATGGAACAAAGCTTTAAAAATGCCGACGAATATTCTTCGTTATTTGATAGATTCATGAGAGATTATTTAACAATCAAAACAGGTAGTATCCCTAACATTAATGACGTATATTCAGCCTTCAAAAATTATTCCGATAAATTTAGATCAATTAAAATTAAAGAGATGGTTTCCGATATTTATAAGTACTCAAAATATTTTATCAAAATTGCATTAGACAAGGAAGAAAACCTTGAAATAAAGAAAGCTTTTTTAGACATCAATGATTTAAAAGTAGATGTTTCTTATCCTTTTATCTTAAGTGTTTATGCGGATTTTGAATTAAATATTATTAATGAAAAGGATTTTATTGAGATTCTTCGTTTTATTGAAAGTTATGTTTTTAGAAGAGCGATTTGTGGACTGCCGACTAATTCATTAAACAAGATTTTTGCTGCTTTATATAAAGAAATTGATAAGGATAATTATTGCGAAAGTTTTATGGCCGCCTTGTTACTCAAGGATTCTTATAGACGTTTTCCAGAAAATGAAGAGTTTATAAGAGAATTATCTGCCAAGGATGTATATAATTTCAGAAATAGAAATTACCTTCTGAGAAAACTTGAAAACTATAACAGGAAAGAAATTGTTGATGTTGAAGACTATACGATTGAACATATTATGCCGCAGAACGAAAATCTCTCTTCTGATTGGCAAAAAGAATTAGGTTGTAACTGGAAAGAAATACAAAAGAAATATTTACATACAATTGGAAACCTTACTTTAACAGGATATAACTCGGAATTATCAGATAGGCCCTTTTCGGAAAAGAAAACAATGAAAGGTGGTTTTAAGGATAGCCCTCTCAGGCTGAATAGGCGTTTAGCTTCATTAGAAAATTGGAATGAAAAAGAGATGATTGATCGTACTAAAGAAATGGCGGAATTAGCAGCTAAGGTTTGGGTTTATCCCTTTCTTAATTCTGCGATATTAGAAAAATACCGAAAAAAATACCGAAAAGCAGAAGAGCAAGAAACAGAAAAAACCTATAAACTTGAGGATTATGCATATTTGAAGGGTAATACTGGCAAACTTTTTGAGGAACTTAAAAAAAGGATACTAAATTTAGATTCCTCTGTTAAGGAAAAAATCTTAAAGTGTTATATTGCTTATAAAACCTCCACAAATTTCTGTGATATCGAACCACAAAAAAACAATCTAAAAGTTTTCTTAAATCTTAAGTTTGAAGAAATAAATGATCCGAGAAATTTATGTCAAGATGTTGGAAACAAAGGTCATCTGGGAAACGGAGAGGTTGAGGTTAAATTATTATCCCTAGACGACATTGATTATATAATGTTTTTAATCAAACAAGCTTACGATAAAAGAACCGAAGAGCAATTAGATTAAAACAAATGAGTGATAAAACGAAAGAACAAAAAAAGAGAAAAGTTGCTTGGTGTAAAAGGAAAAGTTTTTATTTAAAAAAAGGCCAAAATTAAATATTATATTTAAATATAGATTTTTGGAAATATATAGATCTATTTTTCATATATATGTAGTTAGAAAGATAGAATGTCACTTTTAGCCATTGTAATTCTTCAATAAATTCATTATTATACTAAAATTATTACCTATTTT
>JAVYRW010000061.1:0-4114 GCA_038730205.1 Candidatus Micrarchaeaceae archaeon
GTGCACAGCCTAATAATGTAGGTAAAAAATAGAAAAATGTAATAGCTGCAATAAGAAAAATTGCTAGAAAGAGATTCAAACCTAAGTAGGTTAAAACAAAATTAAACAACGAAAAATGCATGGAAACCTCCAAAATAAAATCTACACTATCAATGTAGATTACTTAAATGTTTTATTTAGAGCATTTTGTATCTTATCTTCATTATAGAAGATAGGTTCTAACTTTTGTGTATACCAATCAGGTAGATTCAAACTGTAATAAGAAGAAGCATAATCTAAGATTGGTCTAGCTGACGAATGCATATTAAATGCAACTACTAGATTATGCCAAAAGATCATCTCGCCTATCTTAATATTCATCTTTGGACTCTTTAGTTGCTCAACAGTCTTTACGTCATATCCAAATTGATTGATCTTTTTCAGATTCCATATTTGCGTATTGATCTGTGCGAATCCTATGATATGTGAATCTGTGTAATTATAATTGTATTTGAATCCAGCAGATTCATGAAGTAAAACAGCCGTAAACATACGTACAAAGTAACGTTTTATCCAAAAATCATTTGATAGATACTTGGATGTTTTACAGAGTGATGGATCAAAGGTGCAAAGTTTCTGACTTAATAAGTGTAGGGGTTGCTCGCGTAAGATATCATATAGTGTTGTTTGCTGAACATTTACAATCTTAGTAGGCTTTGTTTGATTAAAGATTATAATAGTTTCTTTACAATTAGTGTTAATCTTACTAAAAGCTACACTAAACATCGTTACCACTAAAAAGAGAGAAATTATTATTTTCCGCAATTGTGCCTCCTAGATTTTGAATACGCTATTTTAGATTGTTCGTATAAAAGTCTACTGCTGAAATTCAAAACCTACAATCCTATTCACGTAGAATTCATCCGTAAGTGTACCACTCTCTACTAGATTAATCTTATATAGATTATCATCAATATCTAGGAGATAGAAGTCATCACAATAATATTCTGTTTCACAAATTGTAGTTGACTTAGTTGTTTGCTTAATTAAAATTTTCTTCTTCTGATTTACTCCTGTATCACACAGTATTGCAGTTATTGTTTTATTTCTCATCACATTGACCTCACAACATTAATTAGTACGTCCTCCCATTCATCATAGACACTACAAAAACAATCTAAGACACTGCATTGATTAGTTAGGACTGCAATCTTATATTGAAAAAGATCTTCTTTTAGTTTATCTGGTATTGGTGCCTTACTAATATCTTGTTTTGTTAGCTTTGCTACTTTTTCGCGTAGCATTTCCTCTTTACCTGTAATGTCTGGAGAGAACAATAATGTATTTAAAATATAGCCTACCTTTGTTTGTTTAAACATATTACCTCCTAAAGACTTAATTGAGATTCTATCTCTGCTATTTTCTTATTAACCTCATTTAGTTTTTCAATTAGTTGTGCTTCTGAAATATCTTTAAATTCTTTCTCTAGATCTTCAAATGTCTTATCAGGAGCTAATTCTTTTAATACACCTTCTACATATTGTCTAAGTTTTTCAATTTGCTTAATTCTTTGCTCTAATTCAAATAATTCTTTTTCCATAAATCACCTCCTATTTAGGTTTCTTCAGAAATTTCTGTATCAGTTTCATCTTGTTCAGTTATTTCTTGATCAGTATTATTAATAGTATCATTAATATAAAGCTTATAAGGAATCTTTTTCTCTAGTTTATCCATCATCCACTGCTCTATATTTTCTTTCTCTGCAATTAATATCTTATTGAATTCTTTTTTTGATGTTACTTTTGTTTTACCAAATAAATAGCCATTACCACTTACAAACTCAGGTATACTTGATATTGAATCAAACATTCCTTCTTTAATATAATAAGAAATCTGGGCTGTCTTATACGCAGTTGCTACTTTATTTTTAGTTACTGTTGCTTTTACAACAATCTTATTTTCATCTTGTGAATATTTTTGCATCATTATAATTTGACTAGCATGAAACTTTATAACTTTTTCTCCAATATATGTTGTACCTCCATAAGCTAATGGATCAGTCTTTGGCTGAAGTACAGCTACTAATGTTGATTGTGATTCTAATAATAAACTTGGTATTAATCTAAAATAATAACTTAACTCTCTAGAATGTTTACCCATTAACTTTTCATGGTCAAAATCTTCCTCTAATTCTTTATCAACAGGTGTAGATGATATTGTATCCCAAAAGATTGCTAACTTATCAGTTTTCTGAGATACCCTTAATAATTTAATTAACCAAGTACCAATTGTTTCAACTGTTAGTGGCTTTAATAAACCACTCTTCTTATCACTACCCCAACTATTAATTACAATTAGCTTCTTTTGTAATTCTTTAGTTATGCCTAGTTTTTCTAACCTATCTAATTCATATGTATCTTCTGTATCAAAAATAATAGATGTTCCACCAGCAAGTATATTGTTTCTAGCTAAGTAAGCAACTATTGTAGATTTTCCTATACTTGGTATTCCTACAAAAGCTGCAAATCTACCTCTAGCAATACCTCCAATATTTAAACACAAATCTAAAGGTAGAATACTACTAGGTATAGCATCTTTAACATCAGCAAGTTGTGTAGGTGGTACAAAGATTCCTGCTTTCTCAAAAATGTCTTGTTCTTTTTCCATATTAGTTATCCTCCTGAAGTACGTCAGTTACACTTAAAACATTTAGTAGTAGTCAAAAATAGACTACTACTAAATAACCTTGTAAATTAAGATTGAGTAGGTGGAATTACTTGATTTACCTGTGGATTATCTGTTGGTTGATTTCTATTCAATAATTCAATTTGTAAAATTGCATAACCAGCAATATCATTCCAAGCATCTAATTTTGTACTACCATCTGTTGAATGTACAATTCTAAAAATCTTATCTAGCATACGTACAACAGCTAATAAATCATGAGCGTCTATAGATTTAACGCTCTTAAATAATTGTGCATAAACATCACCTATCTCTTTATACGTTGGACCATAGTATTGCTCTTTTTGATCTAATAATTGTGCAATATTATCTGTAATCTCTTTGTAACTCATCATCTACCTCTCTTTAAACTTTCTAATATTGAATCAACACTATCCTCAGAAGCACTATTATTTACTAATGGTGCTTGAACTTGGTCTTGTGTTTGATCCTGAGAACGAGCTGCATTTGGATTTATAAATGCCTTTGCCTGATCTTCTGTTAAGAATCCCTGTTCAGCTAGAAATTCTATAATCTGTATCTGATAATCATAGCTGACTTGCAATGAACCTAAGAATGGTAATAGAGATTCATCATCATCCTCAGATTTCTTTTTCAAGAAGTCTGTTAAAGATTCAATTTGATCTAAATCAATAGATTTTGGTAGAGGTATTGATTTAGATGGTAAAACAGTGTATTGTGTTTTCAATCCAGTTCCAGATCTACTAATCACTAAACTAATACCATTAACAGGATCCATTAGCTCAGCACCTTGACTTACAATTAGATTAATACTTTGTGCTATCTTACTTCCAAATGGATATAACTTTACTGGATGATCTTTGTCTTTAAGATCCCAAACATACATTACATATCTTTGATAAGCTTTCAAGTCAGGTAGATTAAATCTATCTGCAATTAGACAAATAGGACATCGAGCATTAGGTCTTTTACAATTAAATGACCATCTTGAAAAATGTTCAAAGTAACTTGCTATTGGCGGATCAAGTGGTAAAATTCTAATAATGTTCTCGCCAATTTGTGGCGTAAAATAGTTCGTGAAACTTTTTGTTGCTGTACCTACTAGCAACTTTTCATTTAATGTAGTCATAGAGAAACCTCCTTGGTTTAAGAAACGTTAAATACCTACTTTCCATGTTGCCGCATTATCCATACTTTCTACTACCTCAACAGCCGCTAAATCTGGAATCCTATCAATTAACTTATTATAGATAAATTCTGCTAAATATTCTACTGTTGGACTATAGTCTAAAATTCTAACCTTTGATCCTAATTTTTTATATGTTTCAACATTAGGATCATCCTTCCAAATTAAAAATGCATGATCTAGAAAGTCGTATACCTCCTCTTTAAATATTTTGTCTAATTCACCAAAATCAATTAACATATG
>JAVYRW010000062.1:0-4099 GCA_038730205.1 Candidatus Micrarchaeaceae archaeon
TCTAAATACTTCTAAACCTGCTGTTTTATTACCATAATCTTTGTTGTAAAGTACGTTATAATCCCAAATAGAATTTAATGAAGTATCTTTTTTGGATATGGCTTCACCTGCAACTTCTCCTGCAAGTACTCCTGCAACCATAGCTGGACCTATTCCTCCTGCACTTATAGGATTAGGCATTGCCATGCTATCTCCAGCACCTAAATATCCAGGATAAACTAAACTATCAAATTGTCTTCTTACAGTTACTGACCAGTAACCCTTTCCGTTTGAATCGGTTTCATCTAAAGATGTGCTCTTTATTATAGGAACCCATTTTATATAATCTTCTATTAACATATGTAATGTATCTTTTTTATTAAGTTTTGAATTCCTTATCTCAAGACTTTTCTTTTCTACACCTAAACCTATATTCATTCTGTTGCCTCTTTTTGGGAATACCCAACCGTAACCTCCTGGTGCCAAAACTTGATTTAAATGTATTAAAGCATTATGAGGGTCATAATATCTTAAGTCCTCGTGTTTAGCTTCAAAATTAAAAATAAATCTTCCTGTTGATTCTATATCATCAGTACTTACTTCTCTTTCTATGTAATCATTTACTGGAAGTTTTCTTCTTATCATGCTAGCAATTCCTAAAGCATCTATGACTAATTTAGCCTTTAGTTTTACTTGTTGACTGTTTCCATCACGTCCATGAATACCTACAACTTTATTGTCTTCTATTATTGGACCTTCTACATTAAACTTTGGAACGTACTCTGCACCATTTTTAATTGCATATTGATAAAGCTTTTTAGCTAATTTTGGTCTATCTAAACTGTATCCTTCTCCATCGAAAAGAAATTTATGCTCTAAATCTGGACTAAATGCATATACGCCGTCTACCTTTAAATCTAATTCAGGATCACCAAACTTTAAATCTATATGATCAGATATAAAATCTAGGTGGCTTTTTGCAACTGCGTCTCCGCAAACCCAACCCCAGTTTGTTTTTTTACCGACTTCAGATTCATCATTTCTATCTAACATTAAAACTTTTGCCCCTTTTCTTGCAGCTGCAGCCGCAGCCAATGAACCTGCTATACCGGCACCTGCTACAATTATGTCATATTCTGAATTCATAAAAAAACCAATTACTCGTTTTCTCTTAAAACCACAATAGGTATTACTCCATTATTAAACTCCATTTCTGCTAATTGCAGTGGTTCATTTACTCCTTTTGGAACTTCTATTAAAGGTGGTGCCCCATATGCTAACTGTAAAGCTCTTGCGCCTATAATTCTGGCTTTTTCAAATCGTGTATAATTCATATTAAGACCTTTGAAGTATTAAAACAAGCTAATTAAGCTTAATATGAAATAATATGCAACATAAATATTTAATAAATATTAGGTTTTTATGTTTTACCAGGTTTAGATATACAAGATTAAATATTTTTCTTTTTAATTTGATTTTTTATGAATATTTATAAACGAAACTATTACTTCAACAGAGGATATATTTTCTTCTTTTCGAATAGATTTTACAGCTTCTTCAGATATTGAAATATCAATGATAGTGGTGTTATTTTTACCAGATGTTATTGATTCTATTGAACTACTTGTATCAGACTCAATTGAAATTTCCCTAGATAAAGAATATGTATCTATGGGTTTCTTTGTTGTTTCCATGCTTTCGCTTTTTTGTTTTTTTAAGTTCTTTTTCATTTTTATTCGCCTTTTTTAATTTCTTTATAAAATTTATTTTCTAATATTACTAAATTAAGAGTATAATTTATTTCTTATAATTTAGTTCTAGTATATAATTAGATATTTGTATTAAATACTTAAAAATAAATTTTAATATTAGCTTAACATATATATTATATTTTAGCAGATATAAATATCTTTTGCATTATTAATTATAATTACAAGCCTTGGTAGTGTAGCGGTCTAGCATACGAGCCTGTCACGCTTGTGACCCGGGTTCGAATCCCGGCCAAGGCGTCCACTAACCATGAATGGCAGCTCCGATAACTTTTATAGACGTCTATCTCTACAAAAAACTGTGGTAGTAAACAATTCTGTCTTCGATATCTTTATTGATAAAAAATAGTAAAACCTTTTTGTATTAACAAAATTAAAAAGATTTAAAATTTGTCAAGTTCCTATATATGTGGTGATACAATGGGATACTTAGATAACATAGCAGTTTTAGACATTGAAACTACAGGGCTTAATCCAAATAAATGTGCCATCCTTAGCGTGGGTATTATATCTTACAGCGACAGAATCAATGAATTCTACAAAGAATACTATCCATTCGAAGGGGCGGAAGTTATGGAAGCAGGTATGAAAATAAACGGATTTGAACTAGATAAAATGAATAGAAGCTCGGAGAGTGGTCCCAAGAACGTCGTTGAGGATGTAAGATCATTTCTAAAGACCAATAGATGCAATGTAACTGCTGGACAAAACCCATCTTTTGATAGGAATTTTGTGAACGCGTATGCAGAGCGGTACAACTCAGATTTCATGATACCTATATGGATGCTTGATTTGCATTCGGTTTGTATGGGTTATATGATCAGAAATGGCATTGAGATCCCAAGGAAGCCTGACGGTGGCCTATTTCTAAGTGGAGATGCAATAATGGAATTTGTTGGTCTAGGTGCAGAACCAAAACCGCACAACGCATTGAATGGTGCGAAGTACGAATTTGAAGCATTATGTAGAATACTCTACGGTGAGAGTGTGCTCCCTGACTTTAGTGATCGGCCTGTGCCTGTGAAGTTTACTAAATAAAAAACGAGGCGAAGTTATAGACATATTTCAAGGCTCTTATGGTAAAAAACCAGAATTAGATATACTAATGAAATACAAAGATAAATATACAAAATCTGTGCCAAGAACACCCAACATTTGCATTGGGTTATTGACTTACTTATCAAGAAAGAAAATAACAGAGAACTTACACTAGAATTTATCGAGTATTTACTGGAGATGTATGATAAGATTGAACCTTTCAAGACTAAAGAAGAACAGCAGAGATGTGAACTTAAATTCACTACAACTGAAAGACTTGCTAAATTTTAGGGACTTAACAAATACGGACAATATTCAGTTGAATTTATAGGACATCTTGCACTTTCGTATGTAAAATCACTAAAAAAACTAAGTATACCATTATTAATATTAATAATGTGCCAATTTTAATTTTAGATTTTAACATACTTTCATATTTATTATAAATTATTAAATAATTTCTTAGAAAGAGTTATTTGATATTTTTATTTTAAAATTTTAATAAACATAATATTTAGAATCAAAATAATATGTAAAGATATAAATTATTTAGCGTTATATTTTAAATGATAATATGCGCTTAACAGCCAAAGCGGCAGTTTATTTTCTTGCGATATCCGCAGTTTTTATTTTTGGTACTTTAGGGACATATATTCTTGGACATTTCGGAAATAATTTTAATGAAAAAATTAACACAATGTTTGATGCTTCATATTTTACTTTAATAACAATTTCTACAGTAGGTTATGGTGATATAGTACCAATAACACCTATTGCAAGATTTTTTGTAATGATATTAATAGTTACAGGACTCGGTGTTTTTTTAAGTGCCGTAACTGTATTATCAAGTGATTTAATGGGAAATAGAGTTGAAAAATTATCAGGAAAAATAACAAATTTTGAAAGAAGATTTTTAAAAGAACATATTTTACTTATTGGAACTGATACAGTAAATATGCAAATAGCTAAAAAACTTAAATCAGAGGGTAAAAAATTTATATTGATAACTTCTGACAAAACTATAGCAGATAGATTAAGAGAGTTAGGATATAGAGCATATATTGCAGATGAAACTAATGAGGTTGATATGTCAAAATTTGAAATAGGTAGTGCAAAAGATATAATAGTTGACATGAGATATAAATCAAAAATGATTTATTTATTATTAATAGTAAGAAATCTTGCAAAAAATGCTAGAGTAACTACTGTAGTTCATAGTGCAGAAGAAGAAAAGAATGTTATGAGTCTTAACTCTAAAATAAATATAATGAATCCTGCTGAAATTGCTTCGCAAATATTAACTAAAAAAATTG
>JAVYRW010000063.1:0-3960 GCA_038730205.1 Candidatus Micrarchaeaceae archaeon
TATAATTAACGCTTTTTTAGTTATTCTGTTTTTGAAGATAAAATAGGAGAGTATACCAAAACTAAGAACTAGGCCCCATTCTGATAGAAATATCCAAAAACCTTGTTTCCAATTTGATAAACGTTCAATAGTGTTTATACCTCTGGTTCCGCTGTATAGGTATAATCCATGATCTCCATTTAAACCATTTAGTCTTGTTATTAAAATTCCTGAGATGAATAAGGTTATTAACGCCAGAATTATTCTAATTATTATAGAATAATTTATAGTAAAAAAAGTATATAAAAGTAAAAATGATAAAATAACAATTATTGAAGTAATTATATAACGAGTTCTTTTTGAGTACATAGGTTTTTTTCCTAATTGCTTCTGTTCTTTATTTATATTTTTTTTAGTGGTACGACTAAAACTTTGAGAATTATTTTTTACCATGAATATGTTTCACTACAAATATATTTATAGATTAACTGTAAATTATAAACTAGGTCTTTGAATGTACGATTGTGAGATTTGTGGTAAAAAAACCGAGTCTTTGTATATAATAGATGTTGAAGGAGCTGAGTTAACTACATGTAAAAAATGTGCAGAAGGTAAGAATGTAATAGAAATTATGGAAGAAAATATTAATAATAAAAAGCATAATCCAAAAAAATCTAAAGAAGAAACTCCAGAGGTACTAGAAATAATAGATAATTACGGAGATATAATAAGGAATGCCAGAGAAAGTATGGGTGTTCCGGTAAAAGTTCTTGCTGAGATGATTAATGAAAAAGAAAGTATGTTGATTAGAATAGAACATGGACGTTTATTGCCAAGTGATAAAGTAATTTATAAACTTGAAAAAAATTTAGGAATAGAATTAAAAACTACGGTAGTTGAAAAAACAAGTAAAGAAAAGAAAGATCCAGATTCTCCAATAACTTTAGGAGATGCTGCTGGTTTTAAAAAATGAAACTATGGTGAGTTAGTAGCAGTAGATATTGGAAAGCTTATAAATGAAATAAAAAAACCTATAACTCTTGATCAGCTTTCAGGAAAAGTAATAGCAATAGATGCATACAATACAATATACCAATTTTTATCCATTATAAGACAACCAGATGGAACTCCATTAATGGATTCAAAAAATAGAGTAACTAGTCATTTATCAGGAATTTTTTATAGAACGCTTAATTTAATTGAAAACAATATACAACCTATATATGTTTTCGATGGAATCCCTTCAACACTTAAACAAAGAACTATCTCGGCTAGAATTAAAAAAAGAGAAGAAGCGCTAGAAGCATGGAACAAAGCTAAGGAAGAAGGTATGATAGAAAGTGCTAGAACTTACGCAATGGCTAGCACAAGAATAAACAAAGATATTGTAGAATCATCTAAAGAACTGTTAGGATATATGGGCATACCATTTATACAGGCTCCGGGAGAAGGTGAAGCACAAGGAGCTGCAATGACAAAGACAGGAATAGCTTATGGTTCTGCATCCCAAGATTATGACTCGTTTCTTTTTGGTGCAGTTAATGTGATTAGAAATCTTACGATTAGTGGAAGACGAAAGTTACCTAGAAAAAATGTATTTATAAATGTTGAACCTGAACTTTCGATGACTGAAGATCTTCTTAGAAAATTAGATTTAAACCAATTGCAATTGGTAATGCTTGGAGCGTTAGTAGGAACTGATTTTAATACAGGAATAGAAAAAGTTGGACCTAAAACCGCGCTTAAATTAGTAAAAGAAAATCCTACTATTAGAAAATTGGAAAATGCAGTAAAAGAAAAGTACAATTTTGAGTTTGATGTTCCACTAGAAGAGATAGTAGATGTATTTATAAAACCAGATATCAAAAATATAAATAAGGAAGAATTTGATATTTTACTTAAAAATTTTAAACCTGATTCAGAAAAGCTCTTGAAATTTCTTTCTGAAGAACATGAGTTTTCAGAAGAAAGAATTTCTTCAGGAATAAAAAAACTTTTAGACAGTAGAAATTTAGGAAATCAAAAAGGTATAAATAGTTGGATGTAGAAAGAATTATTGATTTTTATGCAAAAAACTGTAAGTAAAAAAACAAGAAAAGTAGGTAAAAAGTATAGAAAAACAAACTCTATTTCAAAATTAAAAAAAAGAAGTAGAAAACTTATGAAGAGAACAAGGGCAAGATAATGTCTCTATATAATTTATCATTGAATTCATAGGCATTAGTTTCTGTATTAATATTTTCTATCAGGTAATTGAAAAATAAATTTTTACTTTTAAATGTTTTTGGTTTTAAACCGTATTGAAATGCAATAACTTCACTTTCTTGCTCATAGTAAACAAACATAGTATTTTTGTCTTCGCTATTTAATATAAGAACTTTACTAAGAACACATCCTAATGCTATTAAAGAACTGCAAAGCAAACTACAAAAATCTAATTCATCGCCTATTTGATTTTTAAGCGTTTCAGATGGAGTTTGCCAAAATTGTATTGGTAAAGATACTACCTTTATCTGTGCTTCTAATGAATTAAATAAATTAATTGATGCTTCCTTTTGATTTTTTTGTGAATAATTTTCAAATAAATTTTTAATTTTTGAGGAAAATGATATGATATTATCTGAATCAGGAGTTATAAGTTTAGGCATATCTGGAAGATATAAACTTTCAGATTGCTCTATGTGTTCTTTATAACGTAAAATTATAGTAAGATAAAGAGCATTGTATCTTTTTACGAGCTCTTTGTCATCTAAGACTACCCTAGTACCACCATAGTTTTTGTATTTACAATACCAGTTTTAGAATGTATGTAATCTAAAAGTATTTCTTTGAAGTGTTCTGTATTTTTGGCTATTACTTTTATTATAAGATCGGCATCACTTGTCGTTATAAAACCTTCTCTAACATAGACTATTTCTAATAATTCTTTTAATAGTACATCTTGTGTTTTTTTAACATTTCGTAATATGTTTATATCAACAGATATTAGTACAAATGCGGTTAATGAGAAACCGGCCTTTTTCCAATCTATTTCTCCTTTATAATACTTTATTATTTTTTCTTTTTCTAATTTTTTAACTCTGAAATGTATAGTAGATACAGGTGCATTTAATTTTTTTGCAAGATTAGTAGATTTTATAATACCAGAATCAATACTTGTTATAATATCTTCTTCAAACTCATCCATAAATGAATTATGATAATAAACAATATAAGTCTTACGTACTAATAAGTTTTTAATATTTATATAAACAAATAAATTTTTAAATATTTAAAGTTATTAATTTTAATTATAACGACAAATATTTTTGTCCTCATATTTATTTTTATTAGTTGTAAAAATTACAAACTAATATATAAATACTTGTTAAAAAATAGTAATTATTACGGAAAAATAAGAAAAAAGTATATAAATAACTTTGATTAATACCATATTGATTATTTCTAGCTGTAAAAGCATGGGAAATGATTTAGGGGGTTGGGTCGCCCAAAAGGGGGGGTACCTTTTGGGCATTATATTTAACGTAATGTTTTTTGCAAATTAGCTGAGACTATTACATTAATATGTGGGGGAGATGAATAAAAATAGTAGTAAAAAAAATAGAATTAGTAGGTGTAATGGCTATTCTTTATTTTTTATTGAGCCAAAAAAACTAATTAATATAAATTTTGTTGCAACTGAATTGATAAATTTAAAATCAGTTAAAGAGGTTGCAATAACTAGTGGGAAATATGGATTTTTAGTCAAGTGTTTGCCATATTATGAAAAAGAAAATGAGGTTATACAACATATAAAAAAGAATATTGGTACGGTATCAAAATTAGAATGCCATTATTCTTATGTAAGGTAAGATAATTCATTTTAATTTTGAGATTAATTGTGAATAATTAGATGTTTTCTTACTGTATTTAGAAAGTTTTCTTTTTTTATTAGAAATTATCTTTTGCATTAAGCGTATTTCTCCTTTTCTTAAAAATTTA
>JAVYRW010000064.1:0-3940 GCA_038730205.1 Candidatus Micrarchaeaceae archaeon
ATTTTATTGAATTCTGTTTTTACTTTTTTAGCTAGGTCCATTCCCGCAATATGAACTGCTTCTTTAGTAGAAGCGCCTATATGCGGAGTTATTATTAAATTATTTTTTTTACGTGCATATGCTGCAAAAATATTATTTTTTAGTAATGGCTCTTCTGGAAATACATCAAGAGCAGCTCCGGATATTATGTTTAATTTTAATGTTTTTAATAAGGCTTTTGAATCTATAATTTCTCCCCTAGATGTATTTATGAGAAAAGCTGTGGGTTTCATAAGTTTTAATAGCTTAAAAGTTATCATTCCTTTATTTTCTTTTGTAAGCATAGGATGTAATGAAAGTATATCAGAATATTTAAACACTTTTTCAATTGGAAGTAATTTTGCTATGGAACTTTCTTTAACAAATGGATCATATGCTATTACATTCATCCCTAGAGCTTTAGCGTATTTTGCAACTGTAGAACCTATTCTTCCAAGACCTATTATTCCGAGTGTTTTCCCATTTAATTCTGATCCAATAAATAAATAACGTTTCCAAATATTTTTTTTCATGTTTTCAAAAGCCCACGGTATTTTTCTTACTAATGCAAACATTAATGCGATTGTATGTTCAGAAGTTGATATCGTATGAATACCATGTAAATTTATTATTTTTATATTTTTTTTATTTGCATAATCGGTATCTATATGATTAAGACCTGTAGTTGCAGAACCTATTATTTTAAGCTTTTTCGCTTTTTCAAGTACTTCTTTGGTTAATTTTGTTTCTATTCTTACAATGAGTATGTCGTAATTTGATATTTTAGTTAATAGTTCATCTTTTTTCATTCTTTTTGTTGTAACTTTTCCTATACTTTTAAGAATTTTGATAGAATCCTTATCAAAATACTCTGGTTCTGTAACAAGTATCTCAAACATTCATGCACCAGATACATTTTGTGATCTTGGATCAGTAGCTTTTATTATTTTAGTTACAGAACTTTTGTTAAAACCTTTGAAGCCTTTTGTACGTTCTAAATTTTCCATGTGACTACCTATTGCCCCCTCTTTGATAAATATATCATGCTGTTCCTTAGTTATTGATAAATTTTTAAGTAGAATATCTGCTCTCTTCTTTTCTACTTGCCATTTTTCTCCAACGGTAAATGCTTGTTTTAGGAACTCAAAATTTGAGAAAGGAGGCATTACTGTTATTCCAAATTTTGGGAGTTCGATTTTTAAATTTTCAAAATCAAATCTGGCTTCTAAATGATGCATTCCTGCTTGAAGTATACTTTCTCCATGAAGACCCACCCACAAACCTACAGTACCTAATTTATTTTTTTGAACAAGACCTTTATGTGGAAAATCAATATCTGTCTCTTCTGGATACAGATCAACATCAGTAAATACTACAGTATCGCATACTTCATGTTCCATTATTTGTGCTCCCCAACGCGCTTGGTCACCGGCATAATACTTCTCTCTACAATTATACCCAATACTTTCAAATATATTTATCATTTTTGAGAAATTTTTTCTTGATGAACGATATGTATGATGATCTTTATTTCCCCAACCCAAACCAAGTGTATCTTGTCTTGCTTTTTGTATTTGACCTGCTCTGTTTCGTTTCTCCCAATATGCTCTCTCAGATCTAAAAAATGCATCAGACAAACGGGCAGTATCTAGATAAGATTTAATTTTTTTGATGATAGAACAAGTTTTAATCATTCCTTCATCATCACTTTCAAATATACGTTGTCTTGTAAAAAAAGTACTTAATGCGTTTAAATATTTTTTAACATCTTTCCCATTATCTGGTAAAAAACCATCATAACCACGTCGTTCTATTGCTGATAATAGGTAATTATTCTTTGAAAAGATTTTTGCTTTTCTAAATCTAGAATAAGGTTCACCTTCAATTTTTGTATAAATGCCCATTGCTTGAATAAATGAATCTAACTCTTCAGGTTTTAATGAAATTTCTATTGTTTTTTTATTTCCAAGTATAATTGGGAAAAAATAGGATCTACTATGTTTGAATGCTTTGCCATTCTCAACTTTTTTATCGACAGGATGAAACTCTGAAAAACCCATATTAATAAGAGCTTGTTCATCAATAAAAGATTCTGGAATAACCATATGATCTATCCAATTAAAAAATTTTGTTGATGTTTCAGATAGCATTCTGTTAGAAAGTTTTTTTGCAAATGGATTTTTCGATAAAAACTCATTTACTTTTTTATTTAAAAATGCTTCCGTTTCTGGATATAATTGCCAATCAAATTTTTCATTTATAGATGCGTCTTGTTTATTTTTACTCATTACTTCACTTGTTTTTTTTATATGAGAATTTTTTGTTTTTCCATATGTCTTCATCCCCCCATAAACCAGCTCTCCAAGCATTAAATTCTACAAGTTGTGAATAATCTATAAAAAGATTCACATCTTTTCCAAATTTTTTAAGGTACCATTTAAATACTGGGGGATCTGAAGCTTCAAACATAAACTTATCGGAACCAAACTCATTTGTAATTTTTTTTATTAGATCAACTCGCCATTTTTCAGGTGGAAGATCTTCGGTTAAACCTTCAGATTCTATCATAATTATATCAACACCTGCGTCTATATGCATTGAAAGTTCTTTTATTACTTCATCAATTTTACGCATTCGCATCTCTCCTGAATAACCTACCCGATGGGTTCCTCCACCGGCATCATACATGAATGAAACTTCTGGCTTCGCCTTCATTCCTGCTTTCTGAACTGCTTTTACTATTGAAACTTTATCTTCTAAAGTAATATCAACAAAACCGCTAGACACTTCGACTACATCAAAACCAAGATCTTTACATTCTTTTATGTATTGATCGACTGCATTAGAACCTTGTACGAGAACACGTTCTACAAATCCACCTGTAGAAACATATACATCATTATCATGACATGCTTTTAATATATTTTTTACTGTTTCTCTTGATAAAAATCTTTCCGAACCTCCTGCAAATTTATAACCATCAAAGTAATAACTCCAATCATGAAGAATACCTTTCAAATAATCATAAGTTATAGATGAGTAATAAGGACCACGTATTTCTATTATGCCTTTTTTTCTTGGTTTTTTAGGAAGTTCGTATATCTTAAGAAAATCAAATGCTCTTTTTTCCATATTCTCATCTTGTTAATTCAAATAGACGAGATATGTTTTTAATACTTTCAAAATTACGGAGTTCTTTAAGTAAAATGTTTATTTTTTTATTACTCATATTTCTTGATGCTAGTAATTTGAATTTATTTTCTAACTCATAATCATTCATAGGATTTTTAGGATGACCTTTTTGATAAAGCACGGTTTCATCAACAACTGTGTTATTTTTAAGAGTAATTTTGACCTCATTAGGTATACATTTAGGATAAAGTTCAGTTAATTCTTTTTGCTCTTTTACTGAAGTTAATTTTAACAAAGATATTATTTTTTTATCTAAAAGTCTACTTTCTTTATAAGATTCTAGATTTATATTTTTGTATAACAAAGCAGAGCATACTATGAATGGAAGGCTATGATCAGCCGTTTCTTTTGTTTTAGGACTCCATTTCTCTTTATCTTTACCTAAAACTTTATAACCGCTTTCTGTTGTTAATATTTCTATTTTTTTAATATCTGATATATTATGAATCTTAATGCCCGCAGTTATAGCCGCAGTTATTGCGCTTTGTGATCTTATTTCTGCAGGATAATACTTTGTTATGCGTTTTGTTATTAGAAATTTATTTGATTTACTTCCAAAATTATTTGTATTTAATATAAATTTTCCACTTACCTGTTTCCAGAAACCCATCTCACCTTCAAATATAGGGGATGGTCCGGTCATACCATTAGAAGCTAGTTTAGCTGAGAAAATAGCATTTCTAGCTGCATTTGGAAATGAAACTGCTTTCCACATAGAAAGCTCTCCTGC
>JAVYRW010000065.1:0-3891 GCA_038730205.1 Candidatus Micrarchaeaceae archaeon
TAAGAAAAGGATTTGCAGAATCAAAAGGTGAAATATTGATATCTATGGATGCTGATTTATCAAATGATCCTAAAGAGTTAAAACTTATTATAGACAGTATAAAAATAGGCTATGATATTTGTATGGGATCTCGTTTTATTTCAGGTGGTGGGACTGAAGATATGTCATTAATTAGAAAGTTTGGAAATAGATTTTTTGTATTTTTAGTTAATTTATCTTTTAATTCAAATTATACAGATCTTTGTTATGGTTATCGTGGTTTTAAAAGATCAGTTATAAAAAAATTAGATCTTAAAGAAGATAAGTTTGCAATAGAAACAGAAATAAATATAAAAGCAGCAAAAGAACATCTTTTAACAATAGAAATTCCAAGTATAGAAAAAAAAAGAGATTTCGGTGTTGGAAAGTTAAGGACCTTTGCAGATGGTTACAATATTTTAAAAACTATAATTAAAAATATAAATTAAGAAAAATTATTAATAAGAAAGATATTTAAAGTTTTTTATCTTAACTATTCTTGTAATTAAATGGTACCAACCAAAAAAGTTATAAAAAATACTAATAAAAAAACTTCTAAACAACAATCCGCAATAGAGTATGTTTTAAGTTATTCATGGGCAATAATTATAGTAATTGCAGTAGTTTTAATATATTTTTATTATACAAACAATCAGAGTACTTATACTACTTCTTATTGTTATATCTCTCCAGAATTGCCTTGTTATCAATTAGTATTAAATTCAAACTCTTCAAGCGTTTCTGCGTTGCTAGTTTTTTCTAATAATGTGGGTAAACCATTATACTTTTCTTCTTCATCTTTTGTTATAAAATTAAATCCAAACTCCCAATATTATACTGGTTACTGTCAACCCACATCAGCCTATTCTGGCACAAGGATTAAATGTATTGCTAATGCTAGTGGTATTAATTTTCCTATAGGAACGGAATTAAGTCCAGAATTTTATCTAACTTATTCAGAATGTATTTCACAAAATTGTAACTCAAATAATAAACAGTTAATAACTTTAACTACTTCTGGAAGTGGTTTATCTTATATCTATAAGTACAATACTACATCAAATTCAATAAATCCAAGTGTTATTACATATACACTTACTACAAATTCAGTCCCAACATCTAGTGGAAGTACATCTCCATTATTTGGTGTTTATAATAGCGGAGAAGCAGTTAAAATATCTGAAACTCCAAATATAGATTATACCTTTAATGATTGGTCATGCACGGGGGTTGGTTGTTACTCTGGAACATTAACTTCACCTACAATAATAATGGATTCTAATATCATAGAAACCGCAAACTTTAATCAACTACCTCTCTTTACTTTAACTACAAATTCAGTTCCATCAAATGGAGGTGTTGTAACACCTTCATCAGGAGATTATTATTCTGGGACACAAATAACAATTTCAGAAACTCCAGCTTCAGGATATATTTTTACCGGTTGGAGTTGTTCTGGTACAAATTGTTATTCTGGAGATTCAGATTCAAATGTAATAACTATAAATTCAAATACAGTTGAAACTGCTAATTTTGGAAAATCAATATCTACATATACTTTAACTACAAATGCAGTTCCATCAAATGGTGGAACAGTCTTACCTGCAAATAATTCATATCAAGCAGGAAACTCAATAATAATCTCAGAAACACCTGCATTAGGTTATTCGTTTACTGGCTGGAGTTGTTCAGGTATTGGTTGCTATTCAGGTTCTTCACAATCTAATACAATAATAATAGGTGCAAATATTGTAGAAACAGCAAACTTTCAAAAACAGACAGGTTTTTATGGTCCTGTTCCTACTTTTTCATGTAAAACAAATGATACTTATTTTTATGCAAATACATATGGCAGTCAAGAATTAAGTTTGATTAGTGATAAATATCAAAATACAGTATTGAATAATATCGGTAATTCTTATTATGAATCTAATATAAATTACCTAACAGTTTCTAGAGGTGGTTATGTATATTCGTTGTCCAAATTTTATAACGATTCTCAAGGTAGTTCTACAGCAAGTTTAGTTATAATTAATACATCAAATGAAGCTACTGTGAAAGAGGCTTTAATACAGAATGTAACTGCAAACGCAACGCTTTCTTCTGCATTACAATATTCTTCAAATTATGAAATGTATTTTAACTCAAGTGGATCTCTTTATATTTTAACTGGTGATTCATTACCTCCATCTCCTACAATTGGTATAAATTTAGTAATAATCAACAATACAGATATTCAAAACGCATTATCTTCATCTAATCTATTTTATTATTATAAAAAAATACAAGTTAAAAATATAACAAATATATTTAACAATTCACCCAACTTCGGTACTCTTCACTTCACAAGTTTTGATATGTTGGGAAATTATGCATACATAACAAACTCTTCTAATTTAGTTATATTAAATACCACTAAAAACAACTCGATATCAAAATCAATAAAAATAGGTAATAATACAATACAGGGTGCTTCTGCAGGAGGTATAATAAATACCGCATCAAATGGCAACTTCATGTATTTTGCAATAGATAATACTACATCAAACTCAACTTCTTCTTCAGGATTAACATATAACTCAGTAATAGCAGTTTTAAATACATCGTCTTTAAAAATAAGTTATATACCTATTGCAATGTCTCAAAATAATTATACAGTAGGTACTGCACTTTCTTGGAACTCACTTAATTTATATGTTGTACTTTCTAATGAAACCGTATACACTGTACAATTAACAAATAATGGACTAGGAAGCGTTACAAAAATTCAAAACTTCGAAGCTACAGATCCGCAAAAAGGATACGACTCACTTATTTTAAGTTCTGGGTATCAATACAATATAATTCCTAGTTCAAATGGAACTAATTTATATGTAGGAACAGTTGATTCAGGAAATTCCTATTATCAAATTTATAACCTTAATACAGGTATAAGAACTGGTGTACTTGGAAGTGTTAATTCCGGTCCCGTATTTTCTAATCCAAATTTTAATGCAGATATAGTTTGTGCACCACAAAATAATTACAATATTTATACAACTGCTAATGTTACTAGTTCCACTCATACTGGTATAGTTGGTATTTTTAGCACGGCTTACAATGTAAATTTAAAAAATATAACACTACCCGATACTTTTTATCCTACTACATTACTTGACACTGGTAATATTCTAAAGATAGGCGGGTATAATTATACTTCTAACGATATTTATGATCAACAAGCTTTACTAACAACAGCAAATACTAGTAACGATATGATAAATTCAAATATAATTGCCCCAGAAGCAAATACAGGTTATTTTGTAAATACAGGTTATCCAATGACACCAGAAACTTCTACTTTATATTTAACATCAATTTCAGATTTCTCATTACCTGATGGAAATTTCTTTTCAACAAATCCTCCGTATAGTTACTCAAACACTAATGTGGACTTTGTACAAACTATGTCACAAGCTTATCCAACAAATACTGTTTTATCCGGTCTTCCGGCATTATCGAGTAATACGCAAGCATCAAACTGTTATTCAACAACTACCTGTTATGGTGGCAATTTATACCTAACTGCATATCAAACAATAGATGCATTTTCAAGTATGGCATCTCCATCAGGTTCAGTATGTGCAGCCGAAGGAAATTATGGTTTTGCATCAACACTTAATGTCTATATGTTAGGTATATTAGATGGAAACAACGATATGACTACGGTATCTTATCAAGATCAATCACAGTCAGAGTATTCAACAATCTCAATAATGCCTCAACCAGGTTACATGGGTGCAACAGCTGCACAAAGTGTATTTAATTATCCATTAAATGATACAATATTTTCTACATATACTTCGAATGGAAATTCAGATATTCAAAATGCAG
>JAVYRW010000066.1:0-3818 GCA_038730205.1 Candidatus Micrarchaeaceae archaeon
AGATACAAATTAAAATATAAAACAACAATTAAATTTTTTATATTAATAAAAAAGTAAATATAAAATATAAAAATAAAATAAAACAAAAATTAATAATAATAAAAAGATAATCTAAAATAATATGAGCAAATTCAAATAATATTAAATATAAACATGTTACTATAGGCAATATGACAAAAAAAAAATAAAAACAACAAATAGCCACTAAATAAAAAGAAACAAAAAAATAACAATAATTACAAAACATAAATATAGAAAAAAAACTAACAAAAAAAACAACCATAAAAAACAAAAAAAACATACCTAATAACATAATATAACTTCAAAATAAAAAACTAATAGGATAATCTGAAATGCGACGAGGAAAACCATAAAAACCTAGACTATGTATAGGTAAAAATAATAAATTAGATCCTAACCATATTAATCATAATAAATAATACATTCAAAAATATCATAATTCGATAGGTATCCATCTACTACAAAAATGAAAAAAACCACCAAAAAACCCTACAACAGCACCTAAAGACAACACATAATGAAAATGAGCTACAACAAAATATGTGTCATGTAATAAAATATCTACTCCTACATTAGCTAATATAAGCCCTGTTACTCCTCCAAACAAAAACATAAATATAAAAACATAAACAAAATATATTTCAAAAACAATAATTAAATCCATAAAAATAAAACTATAGAACCAATTAAATAACTTAATACAAGTAGGTAATCCTATCAATAAAGTAATGCTACCAAAATAAGCACGTGTATCTATATCCATACCTACAACAAACATATGGTGTGCTCATACAAAAAATCCTAATAAAGATATTAATATCATAGAATATATCATTGCTACTACACTAAATACTGCACGCAAACCTATTACATCTATTAACGTAGAAACTAAACCGAATACAGGTAAAATAATAATATATACTTCAGGATGCCCAAAAAATCAAAATAAATGTTGAAACATAACTAAATCGCCTCCTCCAATAACATCATAAAAAGATGTATTAAAATTTCTATCAAGTAATAACATAGTTACTCCTCCAGCTAAAACAGGCAAACATAAAATCAATAACAATGAAGTTAACAATACTCCTCATATAAATAATATCCAATATAAAAAACTAAAAAATTTCCGCCTACAACAAAAAAAAGTACCTACTACATTAATTGAATTCATTATACTAGATATACCTAAACAATGCACAGCAAAAATAATAAAATCACATGCTAAACTTGAATGAAAATCAATACAAATTAAACTAGGATATAATGTCCAACCTGTACCACATCCTTCTTCAGTTACAATACTCGATACAACACAAACAAAACCTAAAAAAAACAATCAAAAACTCATATTATTTAATCTAGGAAAAATCATGTCAGGGAAACCTGCCATAACTGGTCCAAAATAATTTACAAATCCACCTAATATAACAGGCATAATAAAAGCAAAAATCATTATCAATCCATGTGAAGTAATAATAACATTATAAAATTGATAATCTCCAAATAACAATCCACAACCTAAAATAGATAATTCTAACCTAATAAATAAAGAATATATATAACCTACAAATCCACATACTATAGCCAAAATAAGATAACACAACCCTATAATTTTATGTGAAACTGTCATACATATAAGAGAAAATATAATCAACCTTTAATAATTAATACAACGATCTTTTTAGATTTATTTTTAGTATCGTTAATAATTATTATAGTTATTATGGTCTTATGCGGTATTTTTAGCTTATGTGAACGTAAAGTATTGGCTCTATTTCAAATTCGAATTGGCCCTGGTCTATTTATATTTGGTATATTAACTCCTATAACAGATGGAATCAAATTATTTTTAAAATTTATTTTATTTGTAATTAATGTGGATATTATATACTTTATAATCACAATGTACATTTTATCATGTTGCATGTTTTTTATTTGATTTATGGTGCCACTAGGATATATTATAGTATTTGATATAAATTTTAGTATTTTTGTATTAATCTCAATTCATCTAATAAATACTACTTTTTCAACTATTTTAGTAGGTTGCTATATATTTAACAGCTGCTTTACATACATCGCAGCTATGCGGGCACTATATTTTTCTATTATATCTGAATCTTCTATCAGCATCATATTTTATACTTTTTTTTTATTAGATTACTTTTCATTTTTAACAATAAAAGATATTGCTATATCTCAATTAATTTTATACAATATTTACTTTATAGGATTTATACTTACCTCTTGTTTTTTTTATTGTACTTTAATTGATGGATTTAGAATTCCATTTGATTATATAGAATGTGAAAGTGAACTTGTAGCAGGATTAATAACAGAATTTTCTGGAATATTTTTTATTATTTACTCTTTAGCAGAAATAAATCATATTTTATTATCTAGTCTTTTAATAATTGCATTAATTTTTGGAGGACTAGCGATGACATTTAAATCTATTTTCATACTAATTATACTATTTTTATTACCTCGCGCATTAGGTGTTAGAATTAAAATAACTACAGCACAAATCTTTATATTACTTTTTTTATTTACTATAACTCTAATTTGTTTTTGATGAATAGCACTTACAAAAATAATTATTTTTATATTATAAAAAAGCTACTATAAGATTTATCTACTTTATACCTTACTTATATTATATTATATTGTTATTATATTATAGTCATTTACTCACGTTTTCTTTTATATATAGTACATTAATCTTATGTAACAAATACAATAATAAAATAATTTTTATAGATTTTACTTGAATTTCTATACTCTCTATTATATTTAGTTATTATTTTGATAACATATTTGCTATAATTTTTTATTTATTATTTACATTTACTTTAATAATAACAATAAACTGATTACAATTTGATAATAAAATAACACTAATATTAATACAATTTCAATTTTCAATTATTCAATTACTAACAATAACAAATCAAATATTATTTGTTATAGTTTTAATCGAATCTTTTAATCTATTAACTTTTATAATACTATTAAATTCACGTTTTGGATTTAAAATTTTAATATTATGATATGTTTATATGTTTAACCTCATTAATTCAATATTAATAATTATTATTTTATACTTTTATATCTTAGACTTTTGCTTTTATTTTTCAGATTTTAATTTTTTATTATTAGAAGATGAATGATTAAGTATTCTTTGCATATTAACTTCTATACTATTAACTTTTAAATTATACAATGCATTATTAATATCTTTTTTTGAACAAGTTTATATAAGACTTGGATTATTTACATTTATATATATGCTGACATTCTATATAATTTTCTTATTTTTATTAATAACTATTATAATTACATTCACTTTATTCCAAATATTTTTAATTAAATTATTTATTTTTCAAACGATCAGCTGTGCTTTAATAGGTATCAATACATACGCTATTATTATTCTTTTATTTATTTTAAGTGTTAATAACTATTGTTTTTTATTTTTAATTTTTATCTCAACTAAAAATAATCTTATGTTTATCTTTCTAAACTTTCATTTAATCTATTCAACTGCACTTATATTAATTATTATCACATTTCAAAATTTTATAACAATAAACTTATTTGATATTCAATATAATGAAACTTATTTTTTCATTATATTTAATTTTTTTTGTTTTTTTAATAATATCTATATCACATTATGTTTTATAATCTTATTATTAACAATTGGAGCAATACCGATAATCTTTAACTTCTTCTTAAAATTATTTAATATATTTATACAATTTACATCTACTGGTATTTCAATTATTTTTTTT
>JAVYRW010000067.1:0-3809 GCA_038730205.1 Candidatus Micrarchaeaceae archaeon
ATAAATTTTTAGGTTTTTTTTCTTCAAATAAAATAAAGTTAAAACTCTCCAACTCAAAAATATAGGATTTAATATATTTCAATGCTCTCTCAGATTTGAAAAGATCAGAAAATATATGCAATGTTTCAAGAGATTTGCTAGTATCGTCTTTTATTTTGTTTAAAAAATCATTAAAATTTAAATGTAAAGTGATTGTAGAGCTATTATGTACTCTGTATTTTGTGAAAACCAACTTATTTGCTAAAATCTTATAATTACTTTCTAATGCTGAACAATACACAAAACTATCTATTAAAGTTCCCTTTATTTTACGTAAATATTTAATATTTATTATATCTTTCCGTATTGAGATTGAAGAGAGGTTAAAATCTTTGCTTTTATTTATGAATTTGGTAGGTTCTCCTTGTTCATTAATAGGAAAGTAATTGTTTTTATAATATCCTAAATTTTTGTCATTATTAAAAAGATTGTAAACATATTCTAATTTATCTGGATAAAATAAATCATCATAGTCCAAAAATGAAATGATCTTTCCTGATGAATTTTCTATTCCTAAAGCGATTTTTTCACTTTGTTCCATATTATCACTATAAATATTTATAATCTTATTATTTTCTATAAAATTGTCTAACTCTTTATCTTTATAATTTTTTACTACAATAATTTCATATAACTCTCTTTTCAATGTTTGATTTATTGCAGATTCTATCGCTTCGATCAAATATTTAGATTTTATGTGCGAAACTATTATTACGCATATATACGGGTTTTTAAAATTACTGTTGTTGTGCATCTTAATACCTTCATTTAAAAATTTTTGCAAATCTTTTATCTTTTTTTAAAAATTCAACAAAAGTCTCAAACCATAATTCTTTCGTACCGATATCATACCTTACTGCATCAATCTTTGTTCCAAATAATTCCTTTTCTTTAACAAAGAGATTTAAAGCATCTGCTAGTTGATATTCATTATTTTTCCCAGTTCTTATTTTTTCTAAATAATTATAAATATCAGATTCAAAAATATATAAACCTGTAATGCCTAAATCGCTTGGAGCATCTTTTATTTCGGGTTTTTCTATTACACTCTCTATTTTATAAAAACCATCTTTTTCGTAGGTATAACCAATTATTCCATAATCTTTTATCTTATTTTCAGGAACAGATTCAACAATCATCAAAGGTTTGTTAATCATCTCATATTTTTCAATTAATTGTTTCGATGCAGACTTTTCTGTTTTTGATTCATATATGGTATCTCCCAATAAAACAAGAAAAGGTTTATCTTCAGTAAATCCTTTTGCATATTTCAATGCATCACCAAGCCCCAATTGTTTTTTTTGTCTCACAAAATAAATGTCTGGAAAATTTTTTATTTCATCATTTTGAAATTTTTCATCTAAAGAATTGTAGTCAAAATAATCTATTATCGTATCCTTACCATATCCTGTTATAATCAAGATCTCGTCAATTCCCGCAGATAAGGCTTCTTCAACTACATAATGGATAACTGGTTTGTCAACTATAGGCAACATCTCCTTAGGTTGGGCTCTTGTCAAAGGATAAAACCTTGTACCAAGACCTGCAGCGGGTATTACTGCCTTTCTAACTTTTTGGGCCAAGTCCAACACCTCTGTAATTTTTAATCTTATCAGAATCAAGAATTCTTCTTAAATCTATAACTATTTTATCATCCATTATTTTTTCATAGTTTTTAAAAATAGGCCATTCAGTAGCAATCGCAATTACTTTGCTTTCTTTTATGCAGTTTTCAATATCCTCACATCTTTCAGAAATCTTTATGTCAGTCTTTACTACTGGATCGTAATATTTCACAGTAAAACCATTCTCAATCAATGCATTAATTAAAAGTAAAGATCTTGATTCTCTTATATCATCAGTATTTTCCTTAAATGCCAGGCCTAAAACTAAGATTTTTTTTTCGTTTGTTATATTTCTTATCATCTCTAAAACATGGTTGATTCTTTTCTCATTAACTTTTATAGCTGCTTTTACTATCGAAAGCTCAATTCCTAATTGATCTGCAAAGCTTACCATGGCCTTTGTATCCTTAGGAAAACAGGATCCGCCAAATCCAAGACCAGCTTTAAGAAACTTATCTCCAATTCTAGGATCTAATCCCATACCCTTTGCAACAATTTCAATATCACATCTTGGTATTTTTTCACATAAGTTTGCTATTTCGTTAATAAAAGAGATCTTTGTAGCAAGGAAAGAGTTGCTTGTGTATTTAATCAGTTCAGCATTTTCGTTTGTTGTTATTATCATTGGTCTCTTTGTGAATCCCCAGATTTCCTCAACAACTTCAGTATTTTTTCCTCCGATTACAATCCTATCTGGATACTCAGTATCTTTAATTGCATTTCCTTCACGCATAAATTCAGGATTTGATATAACGTTCAATCCTGTTATATCCATAACCTTCCTTGCAGTGCCAGGGATAACAGTACTCCTAATTATAATGGTAAATTTTCCTATTTTAGCTATAGATTTTGCCGCATTAAAAACATAACTTAGATCAATTTGATTATTAACTGTAGGTGTCGGTACTGCCACAAAAATAACGTCAGCATCTTTTAAATCATCATAACTATTTGAGAGCTTAATGTTTGAATTTTTTGAAAATACAATATCTTCTAATCCTGGCTCAAATATTGGTAATTTTCCTTTTTTCAAAGCATCAATTTTCTTCTTGTCTATATCTATACCATAAACTTCATTACCATGAACAGATAAAACGGCAGCCGTGACCAACCCTACGTATCCTAGGCCCACAACACCGATCTTCATAATATTCTCCCCTTAATCCATTCAATGGTTTTAATTAAACCTTCATCTAGAGATGTTTTTATTTCCCAATTCAGTAATTTTTTAGCCTTTGTTGTATCCGCCGCCCTCCTCGTTGGATCATCTTGTCTTGGATCCAAATAAATTATTTTTGACGAACTATTTGTTAGTGCCTTTATTTTCTCAGCAAGAGTTTTTATTGTTATCTCTATATTAGATCCTATATTGATTATTTCACCTGCTAAATTATTAGCCTTAATAAATTTCCAAGTAGCATCAACCCAATCATCAATATAAAGAAAACTTCTAGTTTGTAAGCCATCCCCATAAATAGTAATGTCTTTATTCTTCAAAGCTTGAGAAATAAATCTTGGAATAACACGCCCATATTCATTATCTATTCTAATCTTCGGTCCAAAAACATTAAAAGGTCGTTCTATCCTCACATCCAAGTTATACTCCCTAAAATAGGACAAAGCCAAAGCTTCTGAAAATCTCTTACTTTCATCATAACAAGCTCTAATTCCAGTAAAATTCACTCTCCCCCAGTATGTCTCTGGTGTAGGAATGATCTCTGCCTCGCCATATGTTTCGGATGAGGAAGTATAAAAAAATATTCCATGATTCTTTTTAGTCATCTCTAGCATTTTCTGTGTCCCTACAGAATTGGAAAGGCTGGTTTCCACAGGATGCTTAACATAATCATCCGGGGATGGCCTTGCTGCTAAATGAATATAATAATCAAATTTTTCATTTGTGTAAAAATCTTCAATTCTCTTTTTTATGAATTTTACATTTTCAGAAATGTTTTTTTCTTTCATAGTAGACATATCATCAATAACGGTAACTGTATATCCTTCACTAAGAGCCTTTTCGACCAAATAGGATCCCAGAAATCCATTTCCACCTGATATGAGCATATCTTTCATAGTTATGACAATATCTAATAACCATAATAAATTTTATGATAATAACTCTAGTTCTAACTCAAATCATAAAAA
>JAVYRW010000068.1:0-3741 GCA_038730205.1 Candidatus Micrarchaeaceae archaeon
TTTTTATTGAGGAGATAGGACTATCTAAAGGAAGTAATTCAATTACATAGCCATTAAATATCTTACGTAAATCAGTTACACCTTCAAAATCTGTGAATGGGGACTCGATGTTTGATAATAATTTTAATCCTTTAAACTTCAAAAAATTAACAAAATACAATGGGATTGAGTTAGTTGGTGAAGAAGAAAATATGGCTTTATTTAATCCTAATACTTGAGCTCTTGTAATTATGTCATTATATATAATATTTAAGTAAGTATTATTTCTTAATTCATCAGACCCTTCTAATGAATTTATAAAAAGTGTTTTTTCTTTAAAATTAATAAAAGTTATTCCAGCCCCTATTGTTTGATTATTAATTTGGTATTTTATAAGTTTTACTCTGGGATCTTTTATGTAATTAAAAATGCTTTCTTTAAATTTCCCATTAGGTAAAAATATACAAGCACGAATCAATCTGCTGTCAAAATCCAATGGATCATTGCTGATTGAAGCTGATAATGTCGCATATTCATTTTTAAATTCAGTTTTATAAAGATTAAATAATGTTATAAATTCTGATTTTTTACTTAAACGATCCTTTATAAAATTAAATGCAGTTTCAGAACCTTTTTCCTTTCTAATTTTAATAGTTTTCTCTTTTAGTGAGGACCATTTACTTGCGCCAAATGTGTTTAATAATTTATTTAATGCCTTTTTACCAATCATAGAAGACGCAATTTCTTTAAAATCTTGATTTTCAATTCCTAATAAAATATCAAGGGTACCTTCAATTTTTTCTTCACTAGAATTAAATTTATTTTTTTTAAATAAAGGTATCTTATAAATAATATTATATTTTTCACTTGAATTATTTATAAGTTCTGCGAGTAGTTCTTTTTCTTTATCTGACATATTAAAAAATATGCATAATTTTTCAAAATCTAAATATTTTTTTAAATTATATTTTTGATTTAAATATCTATTAGTATTAGATATATAATCCGTTATGTTTTTTTCATTAGGTTCATGTATTGATTTATTTGAAACCATGTATAAATAAACTGCATTGAATGTTTGAGAATCTTTTATTAATGAAATATATTTGCTTTTTATGATATTCATAAAAATATTTTTGTTTTCTTCATCTGTATTGCACATGTGTATTTTTTGTATTTTGTCTAGGAGAGATATAAGAATATCTTTTTCAAAAGTATCTATAGTATCAAATAAATTTAAAATTAAAAATTTTGTTTCGTTGCCTTTTATTTTTTTAAAATTATTAATAAAGCTTTCGCATAAAAAACTTTTGTTACTAAAATCTTTTGAAATTAATTTTAAGTAGCTCCTTAATACAATGCCTTCTAAGTTATTAAAAAATGTTATTAAATTTTGGTTATTCATTAATTCTTTAGTTATATTATAAAAATTTGCTCTATCATTATAAAATATTGATGAATATTCGGATATTGAATTTCTATTTAGTTTTTTTAGTATTTGTATAAAAGATGGTTGTAAAAATATATCATTATTTTTTTCACTTATAGATTGAAAATAAAGATATTTAGAATCATTATTTAGTAATTTAGAATTATTAATTATTGTTTCGTTAGTAAAAAATGAAACATTATTATTTTTAGATATTCCTGAAAAATATGGTTCAGAAGTATCTTCAGATAATGATTTTGCAAATGTCAATAAATTATTATTATTAATAATTTCGTCGCTCAACATGTATTTAAAATTTTGTTGATTATCTAAAACATTTAAGAAATAATAAGAATTTTTATCTAAATTTTTTATAAAAGTAGGTACATTTGGATTTTTAATAAAATTTTCATCAATAAGCGAATTAAAATTTTTAGATTCGAATAGTGCTTTTAAAAAATACTTTGAAGAATCACCAATTTTATTTAAAAAATTAAAAAGATTTTCTGAAGATAATTTATCTAATTCCATATTACAAATTAATGTGTTTAAATAGTAAAAACATGAAGTTTCATCTGAATTTTTAAGAAAATTTATTATTTTTTCATTTTCAATAACTTTTTTATCAATAAAAAATAATAATCTCTCATTAAATTGAGAAGGAGTGAATATTTTAAATTCTAATTCTTCCATTACATTAAATAAATATCTACTATTTGGACCTAAGGCATTTAAAAAATTTATAAGTCTTTTTGCAACTATGTTTAAATCATTTTCATTTGTATAGTTTTTTTTAATATTTGATAATAATGAACTTGAAGATGAACCATATTTTAAAAGAATATTATTTTTTATGGTTTCGTATGTTGCATTATCATTTTTGTTCTTTACTTTCTTCATGATTCATCTAAGAATGTTTAATTTTTTAGATATTTAAGTTTTAGCAAAAAACAGATTATTAAAAGATTATAAAGGATTTATATATTTTTTCATAAAATAATAGTGAATAGATGAAAATTGATATTAAAAAGATTGAACAAAAAAAGAAAGTAAGTGTATTATCAAAAAGTAAAATAGGAATTGCAGTAGATACTTTAAATAAATATATTACATTGCCTTTTGGTTTTGCAACTGCAGACATAGATGTACTTATTAGAATTAACAATATAAATCCAAAAGGAATTACTTATTTTGATGCATTACCAATTGGATTATTTAGTATACCATTAGTTAAAAAACTTTTAGATAAGACAGCAGATAATTTTGAAGAGAGTGTTTATTTTAAAAATAAAAAATTACATAAATATTCAACAATAGGATTTATGACAACTGCTACTTATTTTATTTCAGAGGGATGTGCAACTTATAATGCAATAGTAAGTAATGCCGTCTCAAATCCTTTTAATATCATGAATAGAAGTACTTCTGAATTTTTCTTTTTAGGATTAGCCTCTGCCGGAATAGGTTTATGCACATTAATTGGTAAAAAATATAATTTAAAGGATTATAGAAGAGATTGAAATAATGAGTATTAAAAATTTGTCTTTAAGTGAACTTATAAAAAAACTTTATGATTCTATTAAAACTTTTTCAAGTAATATGGAAAAAATAACAGAAATGAACAAAAAGGTAAGTCATTCTGATATAATAGAATTAAAAGAACATGTAATTAATAAACTCAACAAAGGAGAAGAAGTTGAAGATAATAAAAAACTTATTGATTTATTAAATATATTATCAAAAGATCAAAGCATAATACAAATAATAAAAGACGAAGCAGATGAATGGATAAATCTTTTAAATGCTATAGAAAAGAATATTAAATCTGGAGATAGAGAATTAACTGAAACGGAACAAAAGGAAATAAAACAAATAGAGAGTATGACTATTTCAATGAAAGAATTTTTAAGAAAAGACAATTAATGGTTTAATGGATGAAATAAAACAAATTATATTAATAAGGACCGATATAGAAATGGGTAAAGGGAAGTTAGCAGCGCAGGTAGCACATGCTTCATTAATGTCTTATTTTTCATGTGAAAAATTAGATAAAAAAATATCTCAGGAATGGTTAAATACCGGTGAGAAAAAAATAGTTTTAAAAGTAGAAGATGATAAAGTATTAAAAAAACTTTTTGAAGCTTTTAAATATAAAGGCATTCCATGTGCTTTAGTAAGTGATGCTGGGCATACCCAGTTACCTCCAGGAACAATAACCGCATTAGGAGTTGGGCCTTGGAAAGATAAAGAAATAGATCAATTTACATCAGGATTTAAACTTCTTTGATAACGGTTTTATGCATAATTATATAATCATTTCAATTTTAATATTA
>JAVYRW010000069.1:0-3707 GCA_038730205.1 Candidatus Micrarchaeaceae archaeon
GGGTTTTTTATTTGCCAGGGGGGGAAAGAAAACCTTTTTGATAGATACAGATCCGCAAGGCAATTTAACAAGCTGTTTTGTAGATGATATTCCTTCAGAAAGTAATTTAACCAGTCTTTATGAAAAACAGACATTAAAACCAATACAAATAGAAAATAATCTTGAATTAATAGGAACTGATATTACTTTATCAAAGTTTGAAGCTGATACAAAGTTAGAGAATTTTTTTCTTTTGAAAAATTTTATATCCGGGTTAAACAACGAGATTGTTTTAATAGATACGCCGCCATCTTTAGGGCTTTTTACTTCCAGCGCTCTTTTATCTGCCAATAAAATTCTTATTCCTATGGATATTTCAAGATTTTCTGTTTTAGGATTGGCAGATCTTATGATCTCCATTCAAAAGATAATTAAAACTACAAATTCTTCTATTGAAATTTTGGGAATAGTTTTTACCGGAGTAGATGATAGACTGAATTTATATAAAGAGGTTAAAGAAAAAATTAAAAACCAATATCCGGAATATCTTTTAGAAGCATATATACCTTCTTCGGTTAAAGTGAAAGAATCTATATCACAAAAAAAACCTATTTTTGATTTCATTGATGATCATAAAATATCATTGGCATATAGAAATCTATATCAAGAAATTCTTAGGAGATTATGAGTATGGAAAAGGCATCTTTTTTGGATAAACTTGAAAAAGTAAAAGAGAAAAAGAGAAGGGTAACTGTATATTTACCTCCCAGTCTTATTAAAAAATTAAAACTGCATGCGGCTGAGAAAGAAACGACTATTTCTGAAATAGTAGAAAAAACTTTGGAAACAAATATATAAAGTGATATGGTGATAAGTGGATATGGTGATATAGTGATAATAAAATTGAGTTCATACAACTAACAAACAAAATGCATATACCTGAATTATATATTGAAACGAGCGTTTGGAATTTTAAACATCTTGCTAATTTTAGAAAAGTAGATTTGTATTATGGAATTAACCTTGAGAATGGATATAGCAAACGACTTAATATTATTACGCCGATGGAGGTTTTAAAATATGAAGATTGATAAATCTCTACTTGAAGTTTGGGAATGGAAGGAAAAAGTTTTTAAAGAAAATGAAAATCTTTCCTTAAGGGCTGCTGTAGAAAAAATGTCCAGAGAAGAGAAATTATTAATGGAAAAGTATGGGTTGCATCTTAAAAAAATCCAAATAAATAAAGTAAAAAATTAATAGACAAAATATAGTGGTTTCTATAAACCTTTAAAAGCCTTTAGTATCAATGGTTCTACAAATTTTTACAATCTGATTTTTTTGAAAAGGGAATACATTTATCTTTACCAGAGATAAGAAAATGTATTTTATAGAAGTATTTTTCTGAAAAAAGCCTGGTTTTACAGGGTTTTATATGGGTTTATAAAAAAATGAATAATCGATTTCATCCAGATTTTTATGAAAGATTTCCGATAGATATGTAGGTACACCCATTCTTAAGAACGGATAAAAAATCTACTTTTTATCTTTTTTTTACCTCCACCTCTCAAGCATTTCTTTCTCTGGTTTTGTCAATTTTTGTGTTTTGTAGAGAGCAGCGATAATTATTTTTGGATTAGTATTTTTATTAATCTTTTGTAACTGCTTATTAGACAGAAAAGGATATAATTGTATTGCTTCTTCCTCACAGCGTAGGGTCCACTCATTATTATCTTTTTTTAACTTTATTGTCATTTTCACCTCCATTATTAAGTTTTAGATACTGATATGTTATTTTTGCCTTGAAATAAAAAGCAACAAACCGTATATACCAATAAAAAACATTAGAGAATGGACTTCATCTATACTTATACTCATGCCATCGGCTATTATCTTAGACACGCTTCTACCATTCTTTTCATTGAGAAATTCTCTTGCAAACCACTTGGATGGATTATCTATTTTCATTTTTTGATAGCTAGTATATTGTAGAGTAGAAATTTTATCCTGTATCCGCCATATTAAACTCAGAAAAGAGTTGAGAAAAAGTTTTCAATTTCTAAAGGAGACTTATTTTAATGAATATTACTACCTCTAAATGCATACAATTCGTTTGTTTTTTATTATGTAGTAAGTATATCATAAATAAAATTTTTAAACCAAATTTTAGACAAAAAAGTGTTACCGATGTACTCAACTCATACAACATTGAATTGCCAAAAATAAAAGAAAGGTGTAAAGTATAAAATAATGAAACAAATATATATCAACTTCTGCACAAGTTGATATTATTAACAGCGACAGAGTTAAATTAAGATTACTACAATACAGCTCCTAAGTTTGGGATTAATAAAAGTAAATAAACTATAAAAATAAATTCGGTAAAAATTAAAAAAATAATTATGAAAAACATAAAACTCGGAGAAATGAAAACATTAGATTTAAGAAAAGTTTGGCAAAACGAGGAGCAAGATTTTTCAAAATGGCTTTCAGACAAAGAAAATATTGCCTTATTAAGTAAGGAAATAGGCGTAGATATAAAAGTAATTGACACCGAAGCCAAAGTTGGAAACGGCAATTTTGAGGTTGATATTTTAGCAGAGGAGGAGGGCGGTGGTAGAAAAATTATAATTGAAAATCAGCTTGAAAATACAAACCACGAGCATCTTGGAAAATTGATAACCTACGCCTCTGGTTATGACGCAGATATAATAATTTGGATTTTTAAGGACATAAGGGAGGAACATAGGCGAGCTATTGATTGGCTAAACGAAAATTCCAGCGAGAGCGCGTTTTTTGGTATTAAACTTGAAGTTTGGCAAATTGATAGTTCTGCACCAGCTCCCAAGTTTCAGATTATTAGCAAACCTAACGAGTGGGCTAAGATATTAAAACAAAGTAAGGGTTCGGACAAATTACCTGAAACAAAATTAAAGCAGTTGGATTTTTGGACTCAATTTAAGGTATACATACAGAAAAGGACTAAAATCTCTCTGCGAACTCCTAGACCACAGCATTGGTATGATATAAGTTTAGGCTCGGCAGACGCAAAAATTGAGTTATTAGTTAATACAAGAGACGAAAAGTTAGGCTGTGAAATTTATATACTCAACAACAAAAAATTGTTTGAAAAGCTTAAAAAGAATAAAACCGAAATTGAAAAAAAGCTGGGCTTAAAATTAGACTGGCGGGTCTTAAATACTGCTTGCAAAATTGGCGTTTATTATGACGGCTTTGATATAAACGATAACTCAAAAATGGAGGAGTATTTTGATTGGCTATCTAAGACAGCGTTATCTTTTCACAAGATATTCGGAGCGGCAATTAAAAAAAATAAAAAAGTCTTAATATGATATAAGAAAAAGAGTTTTACATTGTTGAGGAGTTAGCTGAAAAGCTAAGAGTTTCAACAATGATAATTTACGATAGATGTGCAATGGAATTAAATTTTAGGATGATAAGAAAACTTGAAAATGTGAAAATAGAAAAAATTTTTACTTCTGTTTATTAATGCTGTATTTTTGGATAAAACCATTTTATTTCCTTTGAAAAGGTTAAAGGTTATCCTTTCTACGATATTATTTTTAACACAGATATTTTTTTATTACAAATAGTCCGCAACCTCTTACTCCAATATAGTTATACCTAAAAAATTTTGAAATGTAAATAGAATAATTTTTTATTTTTTAGTTTTTTTCTTTTTCTGCCCTCCTCTTGCCATTTTTGATTCA
>JAVYRW010000070.1:0-3679 GCA_038730205.1 Candidatus Micrarchaeaceae archaeon
TAAAATTTCCTTTTCTAAAGAATCAGTTCTCATTAAATTTTCATCAAATCTTAAAATACCATTTAAATATGCAATTACTGCTCTTTTCATAACATTTTCTTTATTATCTAAAAGCAATATAAATTCATTTTTTTTAGAAAAAGTTTTAGATATATCTACTAATATTTTTATTTCTGTTTCTGATTTTGCTTGAAAACCAAATAATTTTATATAACTTTCTTTACCCATCATAATATATTATTTATGTTTCATATATATAAAGTAATATATACGGGTCATTAGCATGAGCCAATTTGGATCACAACTTCATAATAAATCAGGAAGAAAATTGAAAGGTAATGGAAAAGTAAAGAAAAAAAGCAGAGATAAAAAAAGATTTGAAATGGGGGGTTTCTTTATAAGTACTAAATTAGGTAGTGAAAATAAAATTTCAAAAGTAAGAGGTAGAGGTAAATTAATTAAAAATAAATTAAAATATGCTTCATTTGCAAATCTTTTAACTGATAATGGTTATAAGAAAGTAAAAATAACCTCCATTGTCGAGTCAAAAGATAATAGAAACTTTGCAAGATTGAAGATAATGACTAAAGGTACAGTAATCGAAACCGAAGGTGGAAAAGCGGTAATAATTAACAGACCTGGAAAAGAAGGAACGATAAACGCAAAATTAATTAAGTGATGTTAATGCCTGCAAGAGTTTATACTTGTGATGTAAAAGATAACTCTGAACTTTCTAAATTAATGGCATATGATCCATATTTAGATAAATCATTAAATTCTGAACAATTAGCAGAGATAAAAAAAGATCCTGAAGCTAATGTGATTTTTGCAAGACAGGATTATAATATTAAAGATGGGATCTCTTTAGGTCTTGACAGAAGCAAATATTACTTGTACTTAAGTGCGTCAGAAGAATTCTTAGAACATGCAGATAAGAAACTAAAAAAACTAATTAAAAGTATACAGCGGGCAGATAAGGAAACAGAAGAAAAAGTAATAACTGTAGTAGAAGGAGAAAGAAGTTCAAGCGAAGAAGGTTTAGGAAGTATTTTTGGCTAATTTTAATAATATATATTATAATAAAATTATTTTATTACTACTTTATCTGTAATATCAACAATTCTGTCTATACTGTAATTTATTAAATTACCAAAACTTGTATTTATTATTAATCTACCGTGTTTTTGATCAACTTTACTTATTTTACCTATAAGTGCGCCTAATTCATTAACTACTAATTTATCTTTTAATCGTTTTGCTTTTATCGCTCTACTCTTAAGAAAACCGGCAATTACTGAAATTAATACTCCTATTATTATCGCAATTATAGAGTAATTAATAAACTGACTAAAATATATAGTTCCTATTAACCACGACATAAAAGAGTAAATAAATACCCAGAAAATAAATGAAGAACCAATGTAAATCATATATTTATAACCTCTAAATAAATGCCTAGATGTTTTTGTATCTATTAATCTACCTATTAAATAAAGTAAAAACACTAGAGGTAAAAGTATTAAGAAACCCTGCACACCATAAAAAACAGCTACACTCTGATTATTTATTAATTTTAACTGATCCTGATAACTTCCTATTCCTATGAAAAAACTTGTTACAATAAAAATTATAGATGCAAGATAAAATACAAAACTCATTCTATCTATACTAAAACCAAAACTTCTAAAAGATTCAATAAGTGAGTCTTCAAGACCAAAACCTTTTAACAATAAATATAAACCTATTAATCCTACAGGAAGTTCCCATCCTGTTCCTGCTATATAACTAATTGCAAATAATAATAAAAGAATTGCTGGTATTCCAAAAATTATCCTTGCATAATGTGGCTCTTTTAATTTTTCAAGAACAGTAAAGTAAGTTTTTTCTAAATTTTCAGCTTGTTTTACAATTACCAGTTTTATACTATTTACTTTTATTCTAGCTTCTACCATAGGTAATATTCTATTATCGCTTTCTCCATCCGTTACAAAAACACAAGAATCGGCTTTATATCTTTCTAGTACTAGTTCTAATTGTCTTACTATTTCTCTATCCGCTTCATAGCCTTCACTTTCAGCTCCTGTTATTGCTGCTACATTTACAGAGTAGCCTTTATCTTTTAACTCATCATGAAGTCTAACCGCTTCAAACATAGCATTAGAGTCTGTGTCTTGTGGATCAGCTACTGCTAGTTGAGTAGCTCCATTAAGTACTTGTACTTTGCCTAGCAAAGGTCCATTTATTCCAGTTTTCCTATATAAATCATTATCTATATCGCTAACAAGAACAAGTATTCTTTCTTCTTTATTTACTATTTTATCCCTGCTACTCACACAAACACAGTAATATATCAGTAAGAAAGTTTAAAATATCTATCCGAACAAATTCTATTTGCCTTTATATATGCCAAGGTGGCAGAATCTGGTAACGCGCTGGTCTTGAGTTTTTAAAATATCAAGAGCTGATTTGATGATGCAACAAGCCAACCAGTGCCCTTCGGGGCTTTAGGGTTCAAATCCCTACCTTGGCGAATTCTTTTTATTTTTTAATAAAAATTTATTTTTTAAAAAGATAATAGTTTTTGATACAAAACTCTTTTTAGAAGTTTACTTTTTTTAATCCATACATTAATAGGTATCTCTAATTTTTTAGAAGCATATAAAAGTGCATCATAAACATTTGTATAATATGTAGGATCTCCATTTAATGTTTCACGTACATGTTCCCTTACATTCCATACTCCAACTGGCATTATATATCCAGAATGAACCTCTCTTAAAATTATTACTTTTCCTTGTTTTTTATCATTTTCAAGTAACTCACTAACGGCTAATCTCGCAGCATAATAACAACCTCCTATTTCTGCATATGTTTTTCTTCCGTCAAAAGATTCGTATGAAGCTCCTATTTCTACTTCGTTACCCGACTCATTCCATGTTGTATTTGGATACCACGCTTCCATAGATTCATACTCCCAAGTTCCTGGAATAAATATAATTATCCATCTATTATCTAGTGCATTGTTTTCATAAACTCTTACTGAGTCTATGCTGTCCATTTCCTTTATCCTAGATAATTTATCTTTTGATATTGTATCATCAGTTGCTGTTATACTCCAACGTGTAGGTACAAATTTTCTATTATTTTTTCTTCCTAATATTCCTGCAGATAATGCTTTTTGTATTTTAGAAACCTCCACTCCTTTTTCATAAAGTTCAATTATTGCCCTATTTGCACCCAAATCCGTGTCTAAATAAGCATTTTCTATTTTTGTATTTGCTTTTGTATTATATAATTGCATATCCTTCAAAGGTGCACTGGGTCCAAAAGGTTGGCCATTTTCATCCATTTTTATTAAATTATCTGGTTTATGTTTTAATTTTATATCTACAGTTGCAAACTTTTCTGAAAGGGCCATCTCCTTTATCATCTCCTCAACTTTTCCATTATCTGCATTTTTTATTTTTGTTTTGTACATACCTCTAATCAACAAAGATCGCATCTCAACTATCTCTGGTATAGTTTTTCCAACCCACATTTCAGGAGTTCCCATAATAGAAGTATCTCCCAAAGAAGGTGGAACCAAAGGTCCAATATGAACTTCAGGATATCCAACTCTCCCAACAAAAATATCTGTAGGAGAAGAACCGTAAACTTCATTATTTTTAATTAGTTCTAC
>JAVYRW010000071.1:0-3655 GCA_038730205.1 Candidatus Micrarchaeaceae archaeon
ACTTGCCCAGGTGGAATCTTTATACTTTACATTGTAAAGATAATCAGCATCCTGTTCCTTATTAAATGGTGGATCAATATAAATTGTCTGCACTTTTTCTTTATATTTTTCTAATAGCAGATTCAATGCTTGCCAGTTCTCGCTTTTTATTAAAACTCCGTCAAGAATATTATCAAGACTTTCTTTCTCTGACAATTTTTCAAGTAGTGTTTCCTTAAACTTTTGATTGAAATATTTTGTATCAATTGGTAGTTTTTTATCCTTTAAATCTTTTGTTGATTTTATCTTCTCAAATCCCAACTTCTCCCATTCTTTTAATTGTTCTTTATTCTCAAGAATCTCTTTATGAAATTCTTCAAGAATTCTGTCAGTAGTTATCACATACTCAGTTCGTAAAACAAACTTTTTCTTTTCCCAGAGTATTTTCTGAAAGTCTTCAATCTGAGATAGGAACTCAATGATTCTTTTTCCAATGTTTCTGACTACCTTTACCCTTGTTAAATGCTTGTCAAAATATCTTTCTTTTTCAGTGTCAAGACTTTCAACATCAAGGACTTCTGTCTTTATAAAATAATCAAGTTCTCGTTCAAGGAATCCTTTAAGGTCTTTGTGAATGAAAAAATCAGATGTTATTTTTCGAGTAAATTTAAAGAGATATTTTTCAAGGATTGTTTTATCACCTTGTGTTTCAGAAAGAATTGCTTTTAGTTCAATTGATTTTATTGCAGTTAAAATATTGTCCTTTAAGATGGAATTTAACTCATCTTGTTTTATTCCTGTTTCTTTTACTTTTCCACCTTTTGTTTCAATCGGATATTTTTTTAAGTCACTATCTGTTAACGGTCTGTATTCAAAATTTACTATGCAAGTTTTATTCTCTATTTGGATAAAGTCGTCTTCATGAAGGACAAAGTATCTTCTATCACCCTTAATATTACCGACAGGCACATCAACCGCGCTGGTTCTGAAAATGAATCTGTATCCTTTTTGATTAAACTCATAATCCTTAAATATCTCACCTGTCTTGATATAATACTGGTCATAATTAGCCCAGTATAATTTTACTTCTTCGCCACTATATGGAATAGCATATTTATGCTGTTTCCCGGAATAACGCTTCTTTGAGATAAAATCTCCATCTTCATAATATCTTGAAAAGAAATTGTAGAGGTCATTGAATATCTGTACCTGAATACTTTTAGTTAACTCTAGTTCTTCACCTTGCTCTTCATCTTGTTTTTTCAGTTCCAGATATTCCTTTACTATTTTTGTTTCACCATATTTTTCCACCAACTTCCCGTTATGTAAAATATTACTGCCGAAATCATCTTTTATCTTATTCTCAATTTTTTGAATTTTTTCTGTCAATTCTTTATTGTTCTGAGTTTTATATTTCTCAAATTCCTTTTCTACAGCCTTTATTAAATCCTGCTCAATAAAATTCTCTATCTCTTTCCGTTTGCAATTCATTATCCGATAAATACCGAAATCAAGGTCCGAACTATCAAACTGAAACAGTTCCCTTAAATAGTCTTTTAATTTTTGCAGAAATTCACTATTATTAGCATTATTAGCCATGATATTTTCTTTTCTTTTTTTAAAGGTTTTTGTTACAACATGTTTAGAAATTTCTTCTTTGGTAATTTTTATCTCATTTTCATAATTATTCAATCTATTTTTTGCTAATTCACTATATTTTTTTGAAATTCTTCTTCTAACAATTTATCTGTTGTATCTGAATACTTCACATCTTTTACCAACCCTTTTTATTTTCTCCTTTATTATAAGGTGGTGATGTCACGCCAATATCAACCAGTTTCTCTAGTGAAACACCCACTTCCTTACGAAAGGGACTTCTTGGTTCAATAACAAGATACTTTTTAGGAGCAATATTATGAATATCACTCGGTCATTCATAAAGCTTGTTTCCCCAAGTGTCAATTCGGGAGCTTCCCGCTCTACTACTTGGTATTTTCGTTTCTTTAGGTCGGTTTTCCACAAGGCACATAGCTTTTTTGTCGCTAATAATGCGCAAAATACCAAAAAAATACATCCGATTATTTTCGGGAATTTATTTTACGGCGACTCCCATTGATGTCGCCAACCACCTATCAGTTGTCATAAGTTGTCAAAGAACAAGATGTATCTATATTATATAAGAATTTTTTAAAATTGAAACTTTTTAAAAAAAACTGAGAAAATATTCATCAAACAAGATATTTTTCAAGCCGCATTTGTTAAACTCCCATCAGTGTTTTGAATTCACTTTCAATCACTTTATAACCTTTTATATAACTGTCTCCATTTACAAAAATTTCTTCTGGATTATGTCCACTAATAGCATTATCTATGACTTCTTTGTCTTTTTCCATATCTATGTTCTTGGTTGGCCGCCAGATAATCGCTGTTTTTCTGTTATTTCTCTCGCCGAATACAAACACATATTTCCTACTATTTTCCTGAAGGAATTTGTATTTGTTAATCTTCAAACCAATGAGATAATTAAACGTCTCCACTAAATCCACATTCACAATCTCTTCACCTTTACCGGATGATATTATCTTAAGTTTATACTCAAACGGATTCTCAAATTGCTTGATATCTAAAAGGGATGGGCTGCCTTCAGTTTCAAACCGGAGCATGTATTTCATCAAATATTCCGTTTTTGCAGATTCCGGTAAGAACTCAAATAATTTCTGTCCTTTTTCTTTTTGCGGGAAGTCAATATTATGAAGCGTATCTTCGTATTGTTCAAGTTCATAATATTTGAAAAATCCGCCACTTTGATATTCTTTAACTTTTTTTGAAATACCTGATTTATCATAAGCCAAAACATTTTTCATTCTTGGTAAAACCACACTGTAAAAATGCTCTCCCATCTCTATACCTATCCATTTTCTTTTAAGTTTATGTGCTACAGCTGTTGTAGTTCCAGATCCTAAAAAGAAATCCATAACTAAATCACCTTCGTTAGAAGTTGATTCTATAACACGTTGAAGTAATTGTTCTGAATTTTCTGTTTGGAATTCCCAATTTCTTGAATAACCCGGGATATCAGCCCAATCATTGTCTATTTCTTGGAATGGATACTGGAGGTATTCGGGCATCCCTTGAACCCTATTGCCAAATTTATCTATATAACTTCTATTTTTATTTACTCTAACTAACCTTTTCTTGAATAAACCATCAATTAATTCTTGCTTAAATGTCCAATGACTATTTTGTCTTGCGTAAAATTTTCTTCTTTCTATTATTATTAAATCATTTCTACCTTCACCTGGTGCTTCTAAAGGTACCCAATCTGGTTGTTTTGGTTGCTTACAATATTTACAAATTCTATCTCTTCGAATCGGTTTCAACAAAATAGATTCTGATTTTGAGAATAAAAACAAAGAGTCTACAGCAACATCTAAACTGCCTGTTGTTCCTCCTAATTTTGTCATTCTTTTAATAATTATCTCATTCCTAAAATTCTCTCTTCCAAAAACCTCATCCATCAAAGGTCTTACAATCCAATTTCCATTGTAATCACATCTTACAAAGATACTTCCTTTATCATTCAATAAATCCATTGCAAGCCTTAATCTGTTTTCAAGCATACTTGCCCAGGTGGAGTTTTTATACTTTACAGTGTAAAGATAATCTGCGTCCTGTT
>JAVYRW010000072.1:0-3593 GCA_038730205.1 Candidatus Micrarchaeaceae archaeon
TATTTTCAATAAATCCATTTTCTGAGTTCTTTATTTTCTTATTTACAATAGGTGCTATTTTAATTAGTATTTTATATTTTGAATTTTCTCAAAAGTATAATGAGCTTTCTCTGTTTCTTTCTTTTTCAGTATTAGGAATGTATGCAGTGTCTATGTCAAATTCCATCCCTGGTATTTTTATAGGACTTGAATTAATTAGTATACCCACAGTATTTTCAATTCTTTTATCTAAAAAGAGTCTTGAAGCTGCTACTAAATTATTTATAATGGCAGCAGTTTCAATAGCAATATTTTCTTTTGCAATGGCAATTAGTTATGGAGGAGTTAATACAATTTCAATTATAGAAACCCAATATTCATTAATTATGTTGATTGCTTTTGTATTATTTATAGTAGGATTGGGATTTGAAGCTTCAATTTTCCCTTTTAATGTTTTAATACCAGATGTTTATGAAGGCTCTCCGACATATGTAACAGCATTGATGGGTAGTTTAAATAAAAAGGCAGGTTTTGTAGCTTTAATACAAATAGTAATATTGATGTTTGTAACTTTTCATTCTGCTTTTGATATAATTGCAATACTTTCAGTGTTCACTATGTTTTATGGGAATATAGGTGCTCTTGTTCAAAAAAATCTGAAAAGACTTATGGCTTATTCCTCAATTTCACAAGCTGGATATATTTTAATTGGTATAGCAACTGCAACAGTATATGGAATTTCAGGTTCTTTATTTCAGATTTTTGCACATATGTTTATTTTTATAGGAATAATGACAATATTGTTAATTTTAGAGCTAAAAAATAAAAAAACAATAGATGATATTGTAGGACTATATAGAGAGAGTCCATTTATGGCAATTGCTCTTGCTATTTTTATGTTGTCTTTAGTTGGATTGCCACTAACAACAGGATTTGTAGGAAAATTAATTATATTTATAAGTGCGATATCTGCAGGATTGGCAATACTTACATTTTTGGGGATAATTAATAGTATAATATCGCTTTATTATTACTTAAAAGTTTTATTAAGTGTTTATTCTGAAGGTAAAAGAAAGACAAGAATTTTAGTAAATAATACTGCGCTTATAATTATAGTTATTTGTTTGGCTATAACAATAATATTCGGTATTTATCCGCAGCCGATTATAAAATTTATAAATAGTGCTTCTTCTTATCTCTTTAGTATTTCTTAAAAAATAATTTGATGTATGTATAGATCTAATATAAAAATATTTTAAATCTTATTTTATTAATTTTTGTTTGTTTATTAGTTTATAATGTAATAAATTCTAATTGATTAGTATAAATTTAATGAATTAATATAAATGGTGCTATTCCTAAAAGTAAAGAAAAAAATAACAAGAATATTTCAGAATAAAATACACTTTTGACTAAATAACCATTTGGTGATGATCTTCCGTTAAGGAATACTCTTTCTATTACCCAAAACATCACGCTACCGAGAATTATTATGCTTAGTAAAGGTAAAAGACCTATAATACCAAAAGATGAAAATGCAGCACTAAATATTAAAATATCTCCAATAAAACCAACAGTAAGTGGTATTCCAACTGTTGCAAAAACACCAATTATGAATAAATATGCTAAAGATGCATAATCTTTCATTATGCCCTTAAGCACAGAAAGATCTAAAGACCCATATATTTCTTTTAATGTACCCGCTAATAAAAATAGCATGGAAATTGAGATTGCATGCCCTAGCATTCCATATAACGCTCCGTTTATACCTAACGTTGAGTTAGATACTATACCTAAAGAAACTATGGCCATGTCAGTTATGCTGCTATAAGCTATTAATTTTTTTAAATTTGTTTGTTTTATTGCTACAAAAACAGAGTAAAATGATGATAAAATAAATATACCTGCCAAATATAATGAGTACTTACTAAAGATAGGCAACATTAAACTAGTTAGAATAAGACCATAACCACCAAACTTAAGTAAAATTCCTGCCAGTATCATGCTTCCGGTAGTTGGAGCTTCTGTATGAGCATCTGGAAGCCAATTATGAAAAGGAAATATAGGTATTTTTATCATAAATGAAATTACTAGAAATAAAAGTACAATTTCTTGTATAAAAGTAGGCATAGTGCTTGCATTTGTGATTATTTGTGATATTTGAAATGTTGAAGGAGTTACATTTACATATATAAGAAGAATTGCTATTAAAAGAAACAAGCTAGAAATTAAAGAATAAATAATAAATTTAATTGCAGCATATTTTCTATTTGAAGCCCCATATAAGTATATAATAAAAAACATCGAGAACTCTGCTATCTCCCAAAAAACATAAAGAAGCAACAAATTTGATGATAAAAATAAGGCTATAGCCGAACCTTGTATTAATGCGAATAAAATACTGTAAATACGAATGTTATCTTTTATAAAGTAATCTATACCTATAGAAGATGATGTAAAAACTATTGCACACATTAGTTCTAGTATTAAAGTAATTGATGTTACTTGAAAACTACCTGTAAAACCAAGATAATTGAAGGTTATAGGTTGAATTAATGATTGAGTACTTGTTGAAAAACTATAAACTAAAAGTAGAGATAGAATAAGTATTATAATAGATGAAATCTGTTGAATTTTTTTTGATAATCTTTCTGGTAAAACTATAAGTAACAATATTGAAAGAAATGGTATTGCAACTATAAAGAGCAATAATGGGAACATTTAATACCTAATTATTATATAATTGTTCTTTCCCAAAAAAGTATATAAACAATAGGGTGAATAAACGGAAAATAGCCAACTTATTAATAATAGTAATACAATTAACAAAATAATAGATGCGCATGGAGGTATGATAAATAAGGATATGGCAACAAAAATAGAAACAAATAAAAATTATAATAAAATAAATGTCAAACAACTTTCTCAAAATAAATTTACAGAAGATAATTTAATAAATATTGAAGATTTTGTATACAGAATTTTTAACAAAATAAAATTTGAGAGTAATGGAGTAATAAGAATAAAAAGAGATGTGGTTCTTGGAGAAGAAGGTAGTACAATAACAGTAGTATTATGGGATAAGTGCTGTGAATTGATAGACACACTTCTTGTTCAAAGGGGAGATAAAGTTATTATTAGTAATCTAAGAATTAGGAATATTCAAGATACAATAGAATTAACAAATACACAAGGAACTTATGTTTCTAGAATAGTTCCAACCAATATAGATATAAAAACTGATTTTTCAAAATTAGATAAAAATGAAAAGAACATAGATATTTTAGGTAGAATACTTTCAGTAGGACCGATTAGATATTTTAAAGATTTAGATGGTAAACAAAATGGGATATCTGAATGCACTATAAGTGATGGACATGTAGAGGGTAAAGTAACTTTATGGAAATCATCAAGCAATTATGTTAACGAAATGCATCCTGGTTCGTATATTAAAATAGAATTTTGTTCGGTTAAGTTTTTGGATGATAAATTAGATATAACTGCATCGGAACGAAGACGTTTATTTCCATCTCCCCCTGCGTAGATGCATCGTTGACAGTTTGGGCCAGCCCCCTGACGTAAAGGGCACTCATGGTTACTGCCTCGAAGATGCT
>JAVYRW010000073.1:0-3457 GCA_038730205.1 Candidatus Micrarchaeaceae archaeon
TGGAGAAAAATACAAACAAAAAGTGGTTGTGTTAGTGGATGAGTATGATAAACCTATATTAGACAACATTACAAACAAAGAAAAAGCAATACAGATGAGAGAAATACTAAAAAACCTATACAGCGTTTTAAAACCACTTGATGAGCATATAAAATTTGTTATGCTCACTGGTGTGTCAAAGTTTTCAAAGGTATCTATATTCTCTGGACTAAACCAACTCAAAGATATAACACTTGATAAAGATTACTCAACTCTCTGTGGTTATACAGAAAAAGAGCTTTTAGAAGTTTTTAAATCAGAAATAGAAGGAGAAAACATAGAAGAAATTAGAACACATTGCTTAAGATATATTTAAGATGTATAATATTTAGGACAATTTTAAGTAATTAAGAGAGGTTAAATTGCAGATACAATCTTTTGAAGAGCTTAAAGATTTTTTACAAACTTTAGGATTTGAACAGAAAGAGAATTACTTTTTAAAGACTTATAAAAATGTTAATTACGAAATCAAAATAAAAGTAGATAAAGATGCTTTTAAAAAATCTTCAATTTATTATAATGAAAATAGAGAAACAGAACATGAACCTCAACCATGTGGGAAAAAACATATACATATTCGTGAGTTAACCACTTCCAATTTTGAAAACCCAGAAAACTTTGTTGTTCTTGAATGTGTAGATAGATTATTAACATTGGGATATAGTCCAGAAAATATTTATCTTGAAAAAAGATGGAAAATTGGAAGAACTGCTAAGGGTGGTAAAGCGGATATCGCTGTATATTTTCCACCAGACGATAGTGGTCAGAGAAAGACTTTTATGATAATTGAGTGTAAAACTTTTGGATATGAGTTTGAAAAAGAGAAAAAAAGACTATACGAAGATGGTGGCCAGCTTTTTAGTTATTTTCAGCAGGACAAAAGCACCAAGGTGCTTGTATTATATACTAGCATTTTTGAAAATAATGAAATAAATTATGATACAGTTATAATCAGAGCTGACGAGGAAAAAGAAGATTTAAAGTATTTTATAAAGCAATGTAAAGAAAAAAGAGAGAAGGAAGGTAAAAATTATCCATGTAGTTTCAAAGAAGCAAGCGACGTTTCCCAGCTTGTGGATGTATGGAAGAGAGTATACAGCCAATTTATATTCAAACATGGAATATTTGAGGAAGATTCAACTCTTTACAACCTTGACTTACAGCCTTTAAAGAAAAAAGGTCTTATTGATTTATCTTCTTCACAAGGGCTATTTAATTCCTTTGCTGAAATATTAAGGCACAATAATATATCAGATAATGCTAATGCTTTTAACAAAATGATGTCTCTATTCTTGTGTAAGATAGTCGATGAGGAAACTAAGTCTGATGATGCTGTCTTAGATTTTCAGGTTAAATTTGGAGAGTCTTATGAGGCTCTTGTTGACCGTTTGCAAAATCTATACAAAATTGGTATGGAGAAGTATCTGGGAACAAAGGACTTTGTTTATTACTCAGATGAAGATATAAGAAGAATAATAGACCTATACCCTAAAAGGACTAAGATTGAAGAAATTGAGGAGATTTTTAAGCAAATTAAGTATTACACAAACAATGAATTTGCATTTAAAGAAGTTCATAATAAAACTCTTTTTTACCAAAATGCACTAATATTGACAGAAATTATAGAGCTAATACAAAGATACCGCTTTAAATATTCTCATAAAGAACAAATACTCGGAAATTTTTTTGAGTTATTGTTAAATCATGGTGTAAAACAATCGCAAGGTCAGTTCTTTACTCCAATACCAATTGTGAGATTTATAGTTATATCCATAGGCATGGACAGATTTATAGAAAAGAGGTTAGAAAAACTTCATGAGAATGATAAAGAAATTGCAATTCCAAAAGTTATAGATTATGCCTGCGGTGTTGCTCATTTTCTAACAGAGTGCATAGATGAGATTAATAAAATAATAAAAAAGCATAATATACAAGTTAGAATGCCTTGGGAGGAGAAATTTATTTTTGGGATAGAAAAGGATTATAGGCTTGCACGCACTGCAAAAATAGCATGCTTTTTAAATGGTGATGGCTCTGCAAATATATTACATGGAGATGGACTTGATGACCACGAGATTTTAAAAGTAGGTGAAAAGAAATTTGATATTCTGCTTACGAATCCACCTTATTCTATTGCCAACTTTAAAAGATACCTTGATGTAAAATCTCAATATGAACTGTTAGATTACTTAACAGAAAACTCTTCTGAGATAGAATTGCTTTTTATTGAAAGGGCTAAACAGATTGTTGAAGAAAAGGGTAGAGTTGCTATTGTTTTACCAGTTTCAATTTTGACTAATAATACAAAAGTATACAAGAAAACAAGAGAATTGATACTTAAATATTTTGAGATAAAAGCGATAGCAGAATTTGGTTCAAAGACTTTTATTGCCACTGGGACTAACACAGTTGTTATGTTTCTTGAAAGAAGAGGAGACTGGTTTTTTGAAGACAGAAGAAGAATAGCAGATGAAATTTTCATAGAAAAGAAAATAAAAACAAATGATTATGTTGATATTGAAAAATTATTCAACTTTTTCATAGATTACCGTAAATTACCAAAAGATGAATATAAGAGCTTTGTTTTTGAAAATGTTCTTACAAATGCTTTGAGAAAACATAAAGCATTTAAACAATATGAAGAGGCATTTAGGAGCTCTTCTGATTTTAGAAATATAAAAAAAGATAAAAATCTTTCTGATGAGGAAAAACAAGAAAAAGCTGAGGAAATTTTTAAAGATCAGGTAAGAGGAATTGAAAAAGAAAAATTTTTACATTTTAGCTTGATGTTTAGGTATGGAGATAAATATGAAGATAAAAGTTGGTATGAACTTCAAAAGATTGTAATAGCAAGAAGTCCATCTGATAATGAATCACAGAAAAAATATCTTGGCTATGAATTCAGTACAAGGCGAGGCTATGAAGGTATTCAAATTTTAAAGGATGAGAATGGTAATCCTATTAGCAAGTTATATGATGATAATGATTATGAGAATAAGACAAAGGTTGCTTATTATATAAGAGAAAGTTTTGAAAATAATTTAGAAAATATTGAGGTTGATAGTGAAGTAGAAGAATTTGTTAAGATTTATAATCTGCCAGATTTATTTGACTTTGAAAGAAAAGATTTAAAAGATTTTGAAAATGAAATTAATTTAGATGTGCCAGAAAAAAGTGTCAATTATAAATTTCCTATGATGAGATTAGGCGATAGTAGTTTAACTCTTTTAATAGATAACGGACAAAACGCACCGCAAGATAAAATACTATATCAACATATTAGCTTTGAAAAATTAGATAACATTTTTGATATTAAGATAGGTGGAACACCTAATAGGAATATAAAAGAGTATTGGCAAAATGGAAACAATCCATGGGTATCTGTGGCAGAGTTAAATGGCAATATTATAACAGATAC
>JAVYRW010000074.1:0-3456 GCA_038730205.1 Candidatus Micrarchaeaceae archaeon
TTTGGTAAAATTTTAGTGGTATATAGTAAACCAAATGCAATATTTGTTAGGAATAAAAAAAATAAACTCAATAATAAGAAGAGAACACAATTTAATAACTTATGTTTTAAGGAGATATTATCTTTCAGAGTAATATTTTTTTCATTTTTTAATAATTTTTTAGGTGTTTCAATGTTATTAGTTAATTGATAGTTTGTCTTGATTTTATTATTTTTTTTATGAATATTTGATAATTTAGATTTTTTATATATATATTTACTTCTTTTGGGTATTTAATCACTTTTTAAGTTCAGTATAATGACATTTTCCACACGCATATCTATTTGCATGAGATGCCATTCTTACACCACATTTAGGACAAAACTTTTCTGCCGGTTTAAAAGGCGTTATTTTCTTCGTCTTTACTTCTTTTTTTTCTGCCATTTAATCATCTAATTTAAATATTATTTTCTTAAGCCTTAGGATTTTTTTCTTCGGTTTTTGCTTCTTTTGTTTTTTGTTCTTCTTTTTTAGTTGAATTCTCAAAAATTGCCATTTCTTTTGCAGCTGAATATGAATTAACTTGTATCGAACATTCTTGTACACCATATTCCTGATTTATTTTTTTTATTATTGTAAGCGATGGATTAAGATTTTCCATTTTACAAATTTCTTGTTTTAATATATCTTTGTTTGGTGTTTCGCCCTTATAGTAAGCAGTAAAATTTAATTCATGCCTTTTCAAAAGTTTATTTTCTTTTTTGTTATTTAATTTTAGTTCTAAGTTTTCCATTTAGACACTCCCCGTTACTCTAGATATTGATCTTTTTTCACCGTATGACATTACCTCTACTTCTGCACCTGGTTTTATTGAATTCTGTAAATCTTCCGGTATAGGTATTTCAAATGTTTCATATGATTCTAAATCCATTATTTGGGCAGTATTACCAGAAATTGATACTACTTGTGCTTTTTTCTTGTTTATAAGTGGTACTTCTATATCTCCGCTACTCGGTTTTAAGAGAGTTCTTTTATTTCCATCAAAAACGCCTATCCCAGTTATACGCATTTTAGCTGCGCCATGTTTTCCTGGAGCTGATGTTTCTACATCTACTACCCTGCATGGAATTCCATCTATTAAAATAAATCTTCCTGTTTTAACTTCCTTCATTGATGAGTATGTTATTTCTTCGCTCATTTAACCACAAACATTTCTAATTTGAAAAATAATCAATTAGTTTAATAATTATTGTATACAAAAATATTTAAACCCTTTTAGTTTAGTGTTTTTGAAGTTAAACTATTTATTTTCGGAACCCCAATTTATTTTGTTATTATCTGAATTTTCAGAGTTTGGAGAAGTAGGAGTAATAGGATTTTTAGATATTGATATGGGAGTATCATCTTCAAAATTACTTTCTTTCATTGATGATTTTTTAATTGTACTCGAATAATTTAAATCATCAGATTTTTTATTATCTGAATTTTTAGAATCTTCTTTATAATTAAAAGAATAATCGAAATCATCAGATCTTTTTTTGTATATTATATAAATCAATATTAATCCCACTACAATGCCAACTATATAAAGAGGAGGTATGGGAAGGGATATATTAGATATTGAAAAAGCATTTGTTTTCTGTTTTGATGGAAGTACACTTAAAGTTACATTTAAAGAACATTGTTCAGGATATGAAGTTATATCGCATGCAACTAGTGTATAATTACCAGTACTCATTAAAGCCGTACTGTATGTAATATTACCTATCCCTGTAGCAATTAAATTATTATTTGCAAATAATGCAATTTTATCCAAATCAAAATTTGTTGATGCATATATTGTATTTTTAGACCCCATTATCAAATTAAGAGTATTATTTGAATTATTATTTACATTTAATTGAACTTCTGGAATGCCAGTATATGTTGATGTATTGATTATTGGCTTTGTGTTTGTTGGAATTATTTTTATTGCTGAACCGCATAGAAGTAAATCAGAAGATAATTGTGTAGAACCTGAAATATTTTGTAATTTAATAAAATATGTGTTATTATTTATTAAACCTAAATTAACATTTTGATTAACACCAATAAAATATGAAACACCATTAACTGAGATTTCTGCCCCATTTTTAGTAAGAAGCGTTTCAGCAACATTTAGAGCATTACTATAAATTGTAATAGTATTTGAAGTTCCTTGTGATAAAATAATATTATTACATATTGGATTTACCAATGTTGTAGATGATTGCTGTTGTGTTTGTAATTGTTGTGGTGTTCCAACATTGATATAAATTAAATTTGATTTTATTGGAGCTTTATTTGATGCAGCTTGATCATAAACAATAACATAATATTCAAAATGTCCAGGAGTAAATAAATTTAATACTAAAGAATTTGAATCTGAATTACTAATTAAGGTTTGAGAATCATTTGTATAATTATACCACATATACGTATAAGCTCCAGATCCGCCTGTTGCTGTTGCATATAATATTTGTTGTGAATTTATAGGATCATTAATAACGCTTGGATAAACTTTTACATGAATTGCTGAACCCAATACAGTTATTTTTGATATTGATGAAGTTACTCTTCCTAAAGAATCAATAACTGTAACTTGAACACTTCCATCTTCGGTAGCATTAAATGTACAATTATTTGTACTACAAGATAATGTTGTTTGAACTCCAGAATTTGGTATAAAATTCCAATGATATGTATAAGGAGGCGTACCGCTTGAAACTGAAACGTCCATATTTACTTTTTGACCAAAGTCAGCACCTTGATTATTTGGAGTTATATAAGCAGTGAAAAAATTAGGATTTTGAACATAGATAAAATTAGTAACATTTACCATATTATCATATTGATCAATTATACTTAAAGTTATATTATCATAACCGATTGTTGAAGAATTTCCATTAAAAAATAATGTTTTTGAATCTCTACCGACAGGTTGACCATTAACTGACCACTCATAAGTATATGGAGGATAACCCCCAGATACTAAAGCAGTTATCGTTTCATTATTTCCTATTGAAAGTACAGATTGTTGAAAATTGAGAGTTGCAGAAATACTTTGAAACAGTTTAAATGAAGTAGCTCCAGAAATGGAAAATAAAAGTATAGATAAAATAAATAATATGAATATATTACTAATTCTATTATTAATAATGAATACCATAGTATAAATTTTAAATTTTTTGATATATAAAGCTTTGTTATTTTACTATAATAAAGATAGGATTAAAGAATACTTTTAAAAAATATTAAATATGTAATATTATATTATTTTGAATAAATCTGATAATTTATGCTCCGACTGGGATTTGGACCCAGGTTTAAGCCGTGAGAGGGCTTCGTCCTTGACCGGGCTAGACGATCGGAGCCAGAAAAGTATTAAGATATTTATTGCTAATTATATATAACTTTTGTGATTGCATGCTCACTGATAAATATGCTCCTAAAACAGTC
>JAVYRW010000075.1:0-3448 GCA_038730205.1 Candidatus Micrarchaeaceae archaeon
AATCCATTAACATTTACTAATATTCAGTTACCCAATGGAACTGTGATAAACAAAGTAACAATAATCGTTTAACCTTTAAAGGAGATGTAAATTTTGATTTTTTTTTCTTTATTTTTTCAGATAATAATATATGGAATTTTATTCGGCCTTATTTATGCGTTAATTTCAGCTGGGTTTACATTAGTATTTGGCGTTTCTAAAATATTAAACCTTTCATATGGTGCATTGTATATGACCACTGCATATATGGTCTATTATTTTTCAGTTTTATCGCACGTGCCGTTATTATTGTCTGTTTTTCTTGCAATAATTGTTACCATTGCTATGGGGCTTGCTATTTTTTATTTCGTTTTGAAATTCACTAAAAACCCAATGATTTTTATGGTTACAATGCTTTTGTTTGCATTGTTACTACAGTATTTTTATTCTTATTTTTTTGGAGGAGAAATTGGATTTATTATCCCTGGATTATTTTCAAATACTTCCATACTTATTGAAAATGTTTCTGTAACTACTTCATTGATTATTTCTTCGGTAATATCCATCATACTTATTATTTCTGTTTGGCTCTGGATTGAAAAAAGCTCTTTTGGCAGGAAAGTTAGAGCTACTTCTGAAGATCCGGAAATTGCAGAGTTATTAGGAATAAATACCAAAAACATAATTTTAATAGTGCTTACTATTTCCATTATATTTATAGCCCTTGCTTCTGTACTTATTGTACCTTCTGAAGAAGTAACTCCTGACATGTGGATAAACCCATTTGTAATTGCATTTGCAGTATCTATAATAGGTGGTCTAGGAAAATTTCAATGGGTAATACCCTCTGCATTTATTGTATCCTTTGCAGAAGTGATAACGCAATATCTTATTCCATATAATATTTCTAACATAATGGCATTTGTAATTGTTATAATATTTATAATCATTTTTCCAAACGGACTGGGAGGGATCAAGCATGCAACATAATCTAAGCTTTTTTAGATCAAAAGGGTATATACTTTCATTATTAATCATAATATTGAGTATAATTGCAACGGTAATAATCAATTCTCCATTTTTTACGTTATCAATTGCAATTTCAGACATTTTCATATTCCTTTCTATTGGATGGGATTTTTCATCTGGTACTACAAACTACATTAACTTCGGCATTTCGTTTTTTTTCGGAGTAGGTGCATTTTCTACTGGATACCTATATTTTAATTATCATTTATCTGTTCCATTTCTCATCCTTATCTCTTCTATTTTAGGTTTGCTGAGTGGCACAATATTTACGGTACTAACTCTAAGAGTTAAAGGTGTCTTTTTTACTCTTTTGTCCTTACTTCTTCCACTAATAGGTACATACTTTATTCTAGCATTTTGGACAGTTCTAAAAATGCCAACCATAGGGTTTTATGATTTGCCACCGATATCATATTCTTTACAGAACACAACTATATATATTTCTTTAATTTTAATAGTGGTGTTGACATTTATTTATATTCTTAATTCAACTCATTTTGGTCTATTGCTAAGAGGTATAGGAGATGATGAAGAAGCGATTGTTTCTCAAGGCATTAATACTTTCCCTTATAAAGTATTAGTATTTTCTATATCCATGGGAATTGTAGGTCTTGCCGGCTCAATATATGCATTATTAATGAGCTTTGCCGGCGTTGATACTTTTGCCCTAGAGTTTTTACTTTATCCGATGGTGATAGCTATTTTCGGGGGAAAAGGAAAGATATTAGGAGCGGTTCCGGCGGGCTTTATTATAATATTAAGTTCACAGTATCTCCAATCTTATGTAGGCGACCTTACTTTGATTATGTTTACTATTCTGGCAATAATCCTATTTCTTTTCGTTCCAAATGGAATTTCTAGGTGGTATAAATGAGTGAACTTGAATTAAAAGAAATAACAAAACTATGGGGTGGTAACATGGCTCTTGAACACATATCTTTTGTTATGAACTGTGATGTTTTAGGAGTTGTAGGGCCTAATGGTGCTGGAAAAACAACACTTTTAAACATTATTGCAGGAACAGTATACCCAACAGAAGGTAAAGTTTACTATAATAGTAAGGATATAACGCACAATAAACCTTGGAAAAGGGTAAAAATTGGAATAGGTAAAACATTTCAAATTGTTAGACCGCTGAGGTCTTTAACGGTAGAAGAGAATATTCTTCTATTCAGTAGAATTAGAAATAGGGTAGATGTGGATGAGATTTTGAAAACCACTGGACTAGTGGATTTTAAAGATAAAAATCCTGCTGTATTACCATTCGGATTACTTAAAAACCTTGAGTTAGCTAAAGTTCTTTCTGCAGATCCAGAACTTTTGTTGTTAGACGAACCATTTGGAGGACTTAGTGAAGATGAAATATCCAATGTTTATAACTTAATAACTACTCTAAAAGAGAGGAAAAGAAAAATAATAATTATAGAACACAAGATATCTTCTTTATTGCCACTTTTGGATAGAATTATTTTTCTAGACCGAGGTAAAAAAATTTTTGAAGGTGGAGTTAAAGATTTTGTTGAAAATGAAAATATTAATACCTTTTATTTTGGGGGGCGATTATAATGCTTGAAATAAATAATTTAAAAGCAGGATATTTTGGCTCAAAAGTTATACATGACCTATCTATCACTTGCATGGATGGAATTACGCTCGTAGTTGGTGCAAATGGGGCTGGTAAATCAACACTAGTAAAGTCGATAAATGGGACTTTAAGACCTATTGATGGGGAAATAATATTTAATAATAAAAATATACAGACTTTAAACACACACACTATCGCAAATCTTGGAATTGCTACAGTACCTGAGAGAGGAAGAATTTTTACAAATATGACTGTGAAAGAAAATATGAAAGTATCATTTGAATCATCCAGTAAAAAGAAAAATGATTTCTTGGACGTTGTGGAAAAGTTATTTGCAATATTTCCAGATCTAAAAGAAAAATTAAATCAGGATGCTGGGTGGTTAAGTGGAGGACAACAACAAATGCTTTCAATAGCGAGAGCTTTGGTGTCCAGCCCTAAATTTCTTATAATGGATGAACCAACCACAGGGCTTTTTCCTAAGGTGGTAAGAGAGTTGATTACAAAAATAGTACAGATATCAGAGAATATGCCGATCTTGATTACAGAACAAAATCTTGTAGACGTTGTTCCTATTGCAAAAAAAGTATATTTGATAGAGTCTGGAAAAATTGTCTTTTCCGGTAATCCGGATGAAGTGATGACCAATACACTTATTAAAAAACTTTATTTCGGATATAAGGATGGTGAATAAATGCCTAAAATAAATAAAAATGATTATGAACTATATTTTGAAGACCATGGTTCAGGCATTCCTATTCTATTCTTGGAAGGTCTCGGTTATTCGTTATGGATGTGGAAATACCAGCTACCGGATGTAAAAAAATGGGCTAGAACAATACTTGTTGATAATAG
>JAVYRW010000076.1:0-3444 GCA_038730205.1 Candidatus Micrarchaeaceae archaeon
AAAACTCTTCCTTATTTCTTCCCCAAGTTTTTTCTGTTATAGTTAATTTTCCTTCTTTAAGTGATTGTATTGTTTGTTGAGCATGATATTTATTCGGATCAGATATATGTACTATATCTAAATCTTTAAAAAATTCATTAGGTAATGGTCCATTAGGATCCATTTTGTAATATTTTTCTTGTGTTATTCCAACCATTTTTAATCTTTCTGCTTTTTTTCCAATATCACTTACTCCGACAACCTTTGCAAGTTTTATTTGATCTGTTTTTACCATTCCCGCATAAAGTCTTTCAAACCAATGACCAAAGCCAACGGCACCAAGATTATAACTCATTCAATCATCTATATTTTATTATAGCAGTTTACATTTTTATACTAGAATGTTTTTTATTTTCTTTTTAGTAATTACTTATTTATTTCATTAAAAATAATAATATTCTATAAAAATCATAATCAACTTAAAATAAAAAAGTAATTAATCAATTAGTAAAAAATAAAGATATAAAAGGCTTTTCAATCCAAACACTTGTTATGTCAAGTATTATAACCTCTATCAATACTGCCGCTTTTGAATTTACTAAGAGTATAGCCAGTCCCGGTCTTAACTCAGTAATGTCTTTTCTAGGTAATGATATAGTAGTTGTAATTATATTACTCATAATTGCACTTTATTTATTTTATAAGAAGGATAAAAATGTATTTGCATTTTTATTTGCAGCCGTTTTAATATATGTTCTTACTGACATAATAAAATTAATAATACGTGAACCTAGGCCCTGCACCGTTTCTGATCTTTCCTGGATAAACACAGTAGGTTGTGATTCTTCCACATTTAGTTTCCCTAGCAATCATTCTACAATACTCACTGGTCTTTCTGTTTTTGTGGGTTCTTATAAATATTTAAGAATAATTTATATTGTATGGTTAATATTAATTTTATTTGGAAGAGTTTATCTGGGTGCACATTACTTTACTGATGTTATTGCTGGATTTATTATAGGTTTACTTATAGGTTTATTAGTTTATAAATTCAAAGCAAAAATAAACGATTTCTTTAGTAAAATAGCTAAAAAAATTATACCTCAATTATTCAATATTTCATGGAAAAATGAATATTAACTTTTAATTTATTTTTCAATTAAAATAACAACCATTAAATATTTTTTTTATAATTATTACTATGGTAGACTCGGTTATTAAAAATAAAAATTTATTTTTAGATTTAGAATATCACTTAAAACGTCTCGAATCATTAAATGATGCTGATTTTGAAATTGATTCATTTAACAATAGCATAAATAGATTATTAAATAAAATTAATGATGAAAATATTGATTCTGAAGGATTAGAAGCTAATAAGTTAATGTATCTTTTTGATATGTTGGGCAATATAGGTAGAAGAAAAGCAAAGGAATTTAATCTTATTTATACTCATCCAAAAATCAAAAAGATAAAATCAAGGAGTAAAAAACCATTGAAAATAATCGTGGGCGAAATGAAATTTAAAGATCTAAAAATACAAAATTCATCATCTAAAGAAAATGAAAATATAAACACAAATGTTTTCAAAATACTTCAACGTAACGAATCTCAAAATTCAAACACTATTGATTCGTCACAAACAAAAACAAAAAAAATTAAATTAATTGCTAAGAAAATAGCATTTTTAGCAACTTTCACGGCAATTACACTGCCTGTAGTATCAGCTTTCCGTTCAATTGTTTTAGAAGAACCAATTTTACCAGTATACACTCAAATAGGGGCGGAATTTAAAAATAACACAAAATCACTTAATTATCAAATTAAAGCAAAAAAACAAGATGGAGTTAATAGAACATCATATCTTTTAAATGGTCTAACAAACGAAAATTGGTGGTATCAAGCTTCAGTTGATTATAAGGATAATAAATTTAAATTTTCTTATAATGTGTTCAATCCCAAAAACGAATTATTGTATTACGGAAATCTTAATTTTTCAGGAAATGTTAATGAGAACGATAAAATTAATATTGATCTCAATATAAATAAAGGCAAAGTTAATATGAACGCAAAGGATATAGACACCGGAGCAAAAGCTGAAATTTCATTTGCTGCCAAAGGTCATATATTTACAAATTTAGATAATAAAGGTACCTTTACTGGTCTTATGACTGAAACATTATCGAATCCAGAATTTTTGCCAAAAAATCTTGTTTATCAAAAATATACAAATCTTTCAAAAACACCAATAAATTATAAAATAATATTTGTTGATAGATTTATGTATATACCATTAATAGGTACTGTTGGATTTAGAATCGATGAATATACTGGTTTATCAAATTCAGAATTCAAAAATGCTAATTTTCACATCAAAACAAACTTTCCAACTGAAATAAAAACAAATAATACTTATGTTGTATTAAATCCGCATTTTTTTGTAACTGTAGGTTCAAATAATTAGAATACTTTAATAAACAATATATATTAAAAAATTAATCATATAAAAATGAATAAAAAATGAAATAAATAAATTACATAATTTGAGCTTTTGGATTATTGTTGTTTATTATATTGTACATGTTGTTTATCCTTTATTTTTTCCATATCTTTCTTCACTTTATTTTTTATTTCATTTGCCTTATCAAATGTCTTTTTTATAGCATTACCGATATCAAAAGCCAAATCTCCTAAAGGTGAAGTTTTTCTACTTTGATTAATTGGATTATCGTTTTCTAGCGTCATTTTCTCTAATAGCCCTAATACTCCTCCTACTACATATGAACTTATTGCAAGAATTCCTGATGCAAAGCTTAATTGCAATGCGCTAGCAGCAGTTAGTCCTGTAGCAGCGGCAAATAATGGCGCAGTAAAAGGCACTGAGAGTGCCATAGTAGTTAAAAGCAATCCTCCTCCAATAAATAAAGCACCATTTCTAAATATTTTCCCTATACTACTTATGACTGGCTCGTGATTAGTTTTAATCTCATTTTGATTTTTTTCCTCATTATTTGTTCTTGTTAATTTTTTTAATGCTGCATCAACAAGTGTTTCGTAGCCTTTTTGTTCTTTCATAGTTTTGTGTATATCTCTAAGAATTTCAGCAAGTGTCTTTTTTAATTCACTTTCCGAATCTGATAGTTTTGGACCAGATCTTGTTTGATAAGAAACCCCACTAGTTTTAATGTCGATATTATCACTATTATTATTTTTTTTCAGATATAAATATCTACTCATTGTAAAAAAAAGAAAAGTCAAAACATCGTGGTCTAAATATTAATAATATTCCAAAAAAGATCTGATAATTTGTCTTCGATACTTTAAATAAAAAAAGAAAAAGCAATGATAATATATAAAAGGTTTTTATTTCTTGCATAAATAATTATTACTTTTGATAATTATCTAATCGAGAACGTAAAACTTCTCAAAAAATACTGACAAATTTGACAGCAACATTCATTTACT
>JAVYRW010000077.1:0-3389 GCA_038730205.1 Candidatus Micrarchaeaceae archaeon
AACTTTTATAAAGCATTTTTTATTGCTTCTGTATTAATTTTTAGCACAAGTTTAATAAGCACCTCATTTGCAGGTTATTGGTTTCAATTCGGAGTAAGAGGTGGCCAGCACTCTACCTTTAATGATGGTGCAAGTGTAAATATTCAAACCATTACAAATCAAAAACTTCTTTCAGGTTCGGCTGGTTATTGGGTCGGTGAAAACTTAGCAAATGGTGCATTCATACAGATTGGTTATTTAGTAGAAAATCAAACTGGCGTATACCCCTCATTTTGTAATATAAGCGGTTGTGGTGGATATGAAAATTTAACTGCAGGCAATGCCGAGTGGTTTTATGAATATTTTCCACCAGGATTCACATCTTCATTTTTAGGTAAAATAGGCAGCGACGGTTCAGCAGGCGTAAATGGTACTATAAATAATTATGCTTTTTATTCAAACAATAGTTATTGGTACTTTTTATTAAATGGCAATCTTCTAGGAAAAATTAATTTAAGCTCAAATAATTCAGGTGAAAATATACCAATAGCTTTCGGTGAATTAGCTAACACCTCGAATGCAAAAACTTATCTGCCACCGGTAATTTTTAATAATTTAAACTTTTATAAAAATAACTCATTTTTTCAGATACCTAATGGTTATGTTTACATAGGCTATGGCGAAGGAAGTCAAACTCAACTTTCAAATCCATATGGAGTTCAAGAATTATTGAATAGAATTAATTACTTTGAAGTAGGTTCGAATCTACCTCAATACTCTAATAATTATCGTTTATGGACGTTAGGTTACTCTTTAGAAATAAACTCTACATATGGAAATTTTTCTGGCAAGAGTAGTTTCGTTGCATACTCAAAAACTTCAATAAACGTTCCAAATATTATTTATTTAAACAACCAAACAAGAGTTATTTTTGAAGGTTGGGTTGGTAAAGGTTTTGGTTCTTATACTGGTATTAATAATTATAGTAATATTTATTTAGATCAAAATATTACAGAAACTGCTCAATGGCAAAAACAATATTATTTAAGCATCAACTCAAGTTATGGTCAAGTATACGGTTCTGGTTGGTATAATCAAAACACACTTGTAAATTACTCATTATCCTCAAATATAATATATCAGAGTAATAATTCAAGAGTTATATTTTCAAATTGGAATAATGGGAACAAAAATCTGAACGGAAGTTTATTGATGTCATCTCCAGAAAAACTTTTCCCTAATTGGCAACAACAATATTTAATAAATATTAATTCTTCAATAGCAAACATTTCAAAAAAAGGTTGGTATAATAAAAATTCATTAATAAACATAACCCTCAAAAAAATATTAATAAATTCAACACCTTATGAAAGAACCGCATTCTACTCCTGGAATAACGGTGCAAAATCAAATAATTTATCATTAATAATATCTAGTCCATTATCTCTTTCTCCAATATACAAGCGACAGTATCTTACTACATTTAAAACAGTTAATGAATATGGAGATCCGGTATATATTAATAAATTTGAATTAAATAATAATTTAACAAATAATACGGTATATCTTTATTCTGGAATAAATTACTCTTTAAAAAGTGTTTTTTATAAAGGAACTCAGATTTATATAAATAAAAGTATTGCAGTAGAACAAACTTCAACAATACCTATAACAATTCCATTATATAACTTAAATATAAAAACTAATGATCTTTTCGGATTACCAGTAAATGCACTTGTTACAATTACTTTTTACAATGGAACAACAGTATCTGAATATTCGGGCACATACGGTTTAATAAACATGAGCAATGTACCTTTTGGTTTTGCAAGTGGAATAGCAGAATATGGTCCAATAACCACCCCAGTAAATGTAAATTCTGGTAACAGATCAAATCTATTATTTATATCTTTAATAAATGTGATTGTATTTATATTAATTATAGTTATTTCTGCTGTTCTTTTTGAAATAGCTTCACGTCACATAAAACATAACCAAACAACACAATGAATTAATGATAAATTTATATTCCTTTTAGTTATATGTATTTTGAGATTATGGATTTAATAGTTATAATACCCCCTAATGAGTTCAAAGATGAAACTGTATCACAAGTGTGTACTACTTTAGATAAATGGAAAGTTAATTACAAAATTTCCAGTACATCTCTTAATACGGCAAAAGGAACTCACGGCGCAATTATCCGTCCAAATATTAGAATAAATGAGATAAGTAGCGAAGATTATGAAGGTATAATTTTACTTAACGGCCTAGGGATTGAGGAATATAAACTATATGATTCAAGGGTTTTAATAGATTTAATAAAGCATTTTAATGATAATCAAAAACTAGTTGCAGGATTAGGTAATGCTTTAAAAATCATAGCTCGTTCTAATATAATTACAAATAAAAAAATATGCAAATTAACTGATTCAGAAACAACCCGTTATGTAAGTTTATTTAAAGGTATAATGACTGATAATCAAATAGAACGTGATAATAATTTAATTACAGCTTCTAAAAGTGATAATGCGTTTGAATTTTCAAAACTAATAATTGAATCATTAGGTCTTTCTTGATTCTAAAAAAAGTTTAATCTGATGCCCATTTTTACAAATATAAATTAATTTTTTATTACTTATTCTTACTTTTGAATTTATTCCTGGTATTAATAAAATATTACATTTTTTACATATTATATCTTTTTTACTTATTGCATTTGTTCTATAATGTTTATTTATTTGACGTGCTAATTTAATGTATCTTTTTGCTAATTCTTCTTGATCTTTTGTATTCTTTTGAATTGAAGATTTAGCTAAATCCAATAATTTACTCACTCTAAAAGCTCCCATTTTTTTAACTATTTCTTTGTTTTTTTTCATTTATACCATTTTATACAATTATATTTGTGGTTTCCCTTAAAACATTAAAAAATATATGTTTTGCTGAATATAATAATCTATAAGATTTTATATAATACTTTTTTAAGGTAATTAGATGGATAAGTATGTTTTATTAGATGCACAAACACTAGTTTATGATAAAAAGGACATATCCCGTTATGTATCTGAGTCAATTATGAATATATACGGTATAATAACTGAAGTTAATTTAAATAATTATTCAGATTTTACTTCAAAAGAAACCGCTACCCAAATTTTAAAAGAAAATGGTTTAAAAGAAGAAGAAATTATTCCAAGATTAGATAGATACTTAGAAGATCTCCCTTACTCCTATTATAACGTTGCATGGAGTGATGAGTTGTATTTGATGGATGGTTCAAAACAACTTATCGATTATATGAAAAAATCTAAAATTGAAATAAGTTCGGTATCTTTAGAGCCAACTAAAATAATAGATATGCGTTTTAAAAAAGTAGGTATTGAAAATTATTTTTTATATAAATTTGG
>JAVYRW010000078.1:0-3357 GCA_038730205.1 Candidatus Micrarchaeaceae archaeon
ACCTTTTAGATAATCATTCATCTTTAAATATACTTTTTTCTATCATTTCTTTTATTTTATCTGGTTGATATGAAAGCCTAATTAATTTAGTATGTCCTCTAATTCCCTTGCCTGATTCTCTTGTTGATATAATTCCCTGCATCTCCAAATCAGTTATATATCTCCTATACAATCTAGATGTTTTTACTTCTTTTTTAAGCGATTGTACAATAGATACATATCTATCATAAACTTCTCCACTAAAAAGAAAAGATTCATTATCCTCATTTAATTTTTTGTATCTTCCTCCGGTTATTGACATTAGTGCTATTGCATAAACTATTAATTTTTGATGTTCAGGAAGCAATCCTATAATTTCATATGCTAATTCTTCTTCTGCAAATTTTGAAGCTTCGTTAATCTCATCAATTCCTACACTTTTTTGACCTTTATTATCAGCTATTTCACCTGCTTTTGTTATAATTTTTAATGCTAATCTTGCATCACCACTGTCCTTTGCGGATATAGCCGCAACTAGATTTATACAAGCAGGATCTACAACGTTTGTTTTAAAACCACTTTCAACTCTATCTTTTACAATTGCAGCTAATTCAGAAGAATTATACGGAGGAAATACAAACTCATTTTCATAAAGTGTCGATAAACTTCTAGGATCAAGAACTTCTTTAAAAGATAATTTATTTGAAACACCTATTATTGTAACGCCTCCTGATTTAATGTCACTATTTGATCTCGTTAGCGTGTATATCAAATCATCTAAATCTTTTACAATATCTAATTCATCTAAAACAACAACAAGAATTTTTCCATCCTCTTCAATCCAACTTATTAACTTTTCATAAATATCAGTTATGCCATAACCTCTTTTCGCATATTTAGGCATATGGTCGCTTGCTATTTTATTTAAAACTCGAAATCTAGAATTGTATATTCTACAATTAACATATGTTATTTTTGCTTTTATTATGGGCAATTCCTTTACTTTTTCAACAACATACTTTATACATGAAGTTTTTCCCGTACCTGTTTTTCCATATATAAAAACATTTCTTCCTCTTTCTCCTCTTAAAGAAGGCGTCAATGCCTTTTCTATCTCATTTATTTGTCTATCCCTGAATAATAAATGTTTAGGTACATAATGTGGCGAAAGAACCTCTCTATTTGCGAAGATATCTGATTCTTTAAATAACTCTGCAAAAGGTTCAGCCATACTCTAACCTAAAAATTTTTTTATTATATTAATATACTCATTACTTATATTTTTATCTTCTACTGATGGAACTAATCCTTTGTCACTAAGCTCTCCAAAAACATTGTTTTGTTTTACACAACCTAGTAACTGTGTGTTAAGTGTGTTTGCAACTTCCAATCCTCCTTTAGGTGTTCCGTCAGACATGTTCTCTATTATACCTAATATAGAAACGCCTAATCTTTTCGCCATCATCCCAGATCTTATTGCATTTATTGCAGATATATGTTGAGGGGTTGTAACTATTACAAAACCTTTCAAATCAAGAAGTTGTATTATAGATAATGGCGCATCACTTGTTCCTGGTGGTAAATCTATTAATAAATAATCTAATGAACCCCACTCGGTGTTCTCTAAAAATTCTGATACCATTTTTCCTATCATCGGACCTCTCCAAATTATAGGTTTTTTATTATCGTCTACAAACATAGCTGTAGATAAAATCAAAATACCATCTTTTTCAAAAGGCTTAATTGGAAAATCACCAGAGGCTTCATAATTTATCCCTAAAAACATACAAATATTTGGGCAATCTATATCTGCATCTAATACTCCTACTTTATAACCCATGTTTTTTAAAGTGAAAGCTAAATTTACTGTGGTTGTTGTTTTACCAACACCTCCTTTTGCACTATAAATACCAATCTTGTTTTTAATATTAGATAATTTTTCCTTCAATCTTTTTCTTTGCTCTATCACTTTCAATATTGATGGATGAGCCACAGTAACCCTTGCGTCGCCAATCTGGGCCTCTTCTGTTATTATATCACCAATATTAATTGTACATTTGTTATTATATTGTTTTTGTAATATAAATTAGAATTAGATACAAACATTCTATAAACTTCTAAATAAATTATCTTTTTGATTCCTTTAAAATATGTCCCATCGCTCCGAAAGCAATCATTCCTAATCCAGTTCCTAATAAAATATCGTCTACTCCTCTGCTTAGTGTAACGAAGCTATTGCTATTCAATGTTTCTATAGTTTTATTTACAAAATTAGTTACTCCTGGAGATTTTAAAAAATCTCCTACTTTGACTACGTCTTTACTTAATCCAATTGCAAAAGGCAAACAAAAACTATATATTACGTTTTTAAAACCTTCTTTAAAACGTTCACCAGTAACCTCTTCAGTAAGTACAGAATTATTCTCTTTCGGAGAACAAAGATTTTTGTAATCCAAAACTACCTTTCCTATCATAGTTCCTCCTATAGCCACTGTAACTAATCCTGGAGCACTAAATGGTAAATTATGATTAAAATAATTTCCATAATTTTGCATTAAAACACTAGCACCCATAGTTCCAATCAAATAATTTCTTAAATTTTTATATTTAAATGTCATAAAATCATCTTTTTATAAACTCTAATTACATTTTTGCATTTTTTGATATATATAACTAATTAAAAACAGAGTAAAATAAGCGTAATATTTAAATATAATGTATATAAACGTTTTTCAAAGGAAACTATATAAACTTTAATTTTTATATATTAACTAACTATTTATATTTAATTAAAAAAGGTATCTATATGTATCCAAACGTACAGGCTTATGATAGAGGGGTAATGTTTAACCCAGATGGAAGACTTTTCCAGGTTGAGTATGCAAAAGAAGCTGTTAGAAAAGGTGCTACTTCTATAGGTTTAATAGCAAAAGACAGTGTTATTTTTGTAGCACACAAAAATATTACAGAACCACTAGCAATACCCTCTACAATTCAAAAAGTTTTTAGAATAGACTCACACATAGGTGGAACCTACAGCGGTATGGTTGCTGATGGCCTTCATTTAATAGATTTTGCAAGAGGAAGAGCTCAAAATCACAGATTGATATACGATGACGTTAAATCAATAGAGGCTTTATCGAGAGAAGCTTCGGCTTATATGATGCAAGCAACACAATACGGTGGATTAAGACCTTATGCTGTATCTCTTTTAGTTGGTGGGATGGACAACGGTCCAAAATTATTTGAGATTGAACCTGGCGCATCATTTTTAGGTTATAAGGCAGATGCAATAGGATCAGGAAAGAAAATAGCAACAGAGATGTTGATGAAAGAATATAAGGACAACATGCCATTTGATGATGCAGTTTCATTAGG
>JAVYRW010000079.1:0-3349 GCA_038730205.1 Candidatus Micrarchaeaceae archaeon
TACCCAATTCAGATATTTCATTAAATGTTTTGTATTCTGTTACAAAAGGAATTCTTGGGAAATCAATTTTTAGGAATTCTTGATATTTTCTTCTATATTTACTTGAATACAAAACAGCATAAATATAATCTAAAATTTCTTCTGGGTTTATTCTTCTATTTTGATACACTCAAATATTTTGGTTACTAAATTATCATCATTTATAAATAGAATATGATTCTCTTCAAACTCTACTTTTTCTTTATTCCCATCTCCAAACAAGTTTTTAATATCATCATATTTAGATACTGACAAAATCAAAGACTCCAATTTTACATTGGGATTTGTTTCTTTAATGTTTGTTTCTATGTCCTTTATATACTTGTGTAATTGAATTTTCTCATCGTTGAAATTACCAAGATTCCTGATTCCTTTCGGGTCAATAAAAACTATGAACTGTTTGTTCTCTTTTTTTATCCACATAATAAAATCAGGATAGAAACTTGAGTTTTGGAAAAATCCGATGCCTCTCTTTGAAAGGTTTCGTAATAAAAATATCTCCTTATCTTGAACTTGATTCTGATTAATATAGTCTCTTAACTTTTTTACAAATTCCGTTTCCCCGTTATTTAACTTTACTGGCTCTGATTTTATGAATTCCTTGTCTTCTTTATAGACTACCAGAGGAGTATATAAGTGCTTGTCAAAATGTATGGTAGGAATTTCCTCTAAATCATCCTGATATAGTCTACCAACTTCATTTATGAGTGTTTTTATCTCATCAATCCTTTCTCGCTCGTCTTCATCTTTTGGAATCTCTATCTTTAAGGTGTAGTGGTCATAACTTAAATTATCTTTTCCTTTTTCCATAAATGAAAGTTGTAATTGGTTTGTTTCAATTTGTCTAAAACGACAGTTATAATATCTCTCAGTATAACTCTTTAATACCATTAAAAGAATATCTTCAAGATTGCCTATATCAGTAACTGTTTTTAATTCTGTCTGAGATGATTCAGCCTTGAGTTCATAATTTTCTTTTTCAATTATCTCCTGTAATACCCCATTACAAATTTGTAAATTGGAATATCCTTTATTTATTTTAAAATCAAGCATCTTAAGATAAATTCTGTCCCAGTTAAATAAATCCCTATATTTTTTTAAATATTTTCTTAAATCTATTTTTTCTGGCTCTATCTCACCTATTGCAATTTCCATTCCATGGGCAAGTCTTATTTTGGGGCTTATATCAATTTTGATGTTCTTTGAAATACTTTCATCATATTCGAGTTTAATAAAATTTTTAGTAAAATCAAAATCTTCGGCAAGTTTCAAGGTATATAACTGTTCCAATTTTTCTTCGTTTAACAACTTAATAGGCAATTTTATCTCTTCATACTCAACTTCTTCTTTTCTTATTGTTTCAAGAAAGGAATTTATGTAATCAGCATTCAATCCGAATATGTTCAAGGTCTCAAGTGATTTAATATGATACTTGTTCTCCTGACTTCTTTTAAGGGAAAGATCTTCGCCTTTTAATCTTACGCCTCTGCCAAATAATTGAATTATCTGCGGCCCTTCTCCTTTGCCCATATTTATTAGCCCCATGGAACAAACACGCCAGGAATCCCATCCTTCAATGAACTTTTTTGCTCCTATGAGAACATTGATATTTGAATTTGGCTCATTCACCCGTTCAAAAAGAGAAAGTGTGAAATTATCAGTTTTGACTTCAACATCGTTTTCTATTAATAATTTTTTAAAACTGGAAACATCACCGATATTCACTACTCCAAAATATTCACCGTCACCAATCTTGAGACCAAGTTCACCTTCTGCTGATTTTAATTCATGGACACAAAGTGTTCCGTTATTTGCATTGAAGAGCGTTTTGCAAATATCTTTGCAAATATCACTGACTTTCAACTCGGATTTTCGTAAATACTCATACCTATTATTAAAAATATCTTCTCCGTCTGGACCCTTCAAACCAGATTCATTGTTAATGATTTTATTTAAATTCTTCTTTAAAAAGGCTCTATCTTCTATTATCTTCTTTAAAAATAAGACCACATCCAAAACATCGGAGTTGAAGTTTTTACCGATAACTTTACTTCCTATAAAAGCCCATAAAGGTTTTTCAATGAGATATTGTCTTAATTCTTCCTTGTTTTTTTCATAGAGAATGAATTGTTCATAAAAAGACAAAAGATTAGAACTAAGGATTAGTTCTTTATAGTTCTCTGTAAAATTGTTTTCTCTTAAGTTATAAACATAGAAATCTTTGCCATAACCGTCTTCATAAAAATATTTATATGAGTAATCAAAAACTATGGCTTTGGAATATTCATTAAGAAGGTCTCTGTTTTCCTCATCTATTACCTGTCCAAAAGTAGCACTGTATTCAAAAACAAATCCGTTTTTACCCAAATCCTCACGCAGTTTTTTCCAGGTTTGTTCTTCTGTTGTCTGTCCTTTGTGCCCTTCATCAATAAAGACAAGGTTTCTGCCTTCAAAATTACTCGTTTCAACACGGATACCGGCACCTTTTTTCTCTTCAGTGAGTTTATGTATGTCAAGAACAAGAACCTGATCAGGATATAGAGTCAGATTATCAAGGTTTTCAGAATATAATCTACATTGAACACCACTTCTTTGCATCTCGTTATAATGCTGTTTTGACAATCCTTCGTTCGGAGTTACCATGATTATATTGTCTAGATGAGAGGTATTATATTTTAAGAACTGCCAGTAATTTATATGCATTATTAAGGTCTTACCACTGCCAGTCGCCATCCAGTAAGCAAGTTTTTTAAGGTCCTTTTCCTCAAATTCCTCAAAAAACGAAACATCAACTCCTTCCTTGCGTTTATATTTCTCTAAAAAGGAATTAAGTTCGGATAACAGGCTATTTTTTCTATTAAAGTATCTGTCAAGGTAAATTTCAGCAAAAAGAACTGCCAGATACTGAAAATATTTGAGTGTTATGTTTTCCCTTCTATGATTTGATAACTTGTAAGAATATTCTTTTATGGCAGAATCATACAGTAAAAGGTCCTTCGGATTTATTACCAGTTTTTCCAGTCCGATTAAAACATCTACAAAATAACTTTTACCGTCGTTATCAAATCCCTCTTTTTTATTCTTAAGTTCTTCTCTCAAATCAGAAATACTACTTGCACCAAACAGAGAAAGAAGATATTTGTTTAATACAAGATATTTTTCAAGCCGCATTTGTTAAACTCTCCATAAGTGTTTTGAATTCACTTTCAATCACTTTATAACCTTTTATATAACTGTCTCCATTTACAAAAATTTCTTCTGGATTATGTCCACTAATAGCATTATCTATGACTTCTTTGTCTTTTTCCAT
>JAVYRW010000080.1:0-3320 GCA_038730205.1 Candidatus Micrarchaeaceae archaeon
TAAAATAATAAAAGAAGCTAAAAAAAATAACATATTTGTTTGGTTAGACATGGAAAATTATAATTATGTAAATGATACAGTTTCACTTTATTTAAAATATAATAAAATAGGCAATACTGGAATATGTCTTCAATCTTATTTAAAACGAACTTATTCTGATTTATTAAAAATAATAAAATCTAAAGGTATAATCCGATTAGTCAAAGGCGCTTATAAAGAGTCATCTTTAATATCTTATAACAGAGAAGATTCAACAAAAAATTATATCTATTTAATGGAATATTTATTTAAAAATTCAAATAATTTCACAATTGCAACCCATGATTTTAATATTATTAAATATTCATTTGAATTATCTAAAAAATTCAATAAAAAACCAAAGTATGCAATGCTTTTTGGGATAAGGAATAAATTGGCAAAAAATATAGCTAAACAACACGAAATGAGTTTATATTTACCATTTGGTGTAGATTGGATTGGTTACTCTTATAGGAGATTAAAAGAATCAAGTAATCTTAAACTTGTTTTAAGATCATTACTAGAAAATCAAAAAATCTAGGTCATAAAAATGAGTCATTTTCAAGAGTTACAAGGAAAATATTTAGATACAAAATTTGGGAAAATATATTACAAAATAAATAAAAAAGGTAACAATGTTCTTGTTTTAATACACGGATTAGCAGCAAGTTCTAAAAGTTGGGTGAAATTTGTCGAATATTTACCAAATGACTTAACCATAATTTTACCTGATTTATTAGGTCATGGCGAATCAGCTTCTCCAAAAATTGATTATCATGTTATTTATCAAAAAGAAATAATAGAGGACATTTTAAAATTTGAAAATATAACAGAGTATAATCTAATGGGCCACTCCTATGGGGGTTGGGTATCTTGCATACTTTCATTAAATAATATAAATGTAAAAAAACTTATTCTAGAAGATGCCGGAGGTTTGAAGGATTTTTTTGAAACCGTATCTGGAACTGAAAAAAGAAAGAAATATAAACAAGATATTCTTTCTAAAGCTCTAATGTTAAATACAAAAGAGTATGTCATAAAAAGCATAATAGACGATGAGTTTAGTTTATCTCAATTAACAAAAGAAGAGTTATCAAGTATTTTTGCAAAAACTTTAATATTGTGGGGTGAAAATGACACAACAATAGATAAAAAATATGCGGAAATATTTAAAAATTATATAAAAAATAGTGAAGTTTTTATAATAAAAAATTCAAAGCACACTTCTCATTACTCAAATCCAGAAGAAACTGCAAATATAATAAAAAATTTTTTATATAAAGATTAAAAAATAAAACTTTTTAAATTTCCTACAAGACTTTGATACGCTTCACACGCAGTCCAGCAAGAAGGTTCATTTCCTTCTTTTATTATTTTTCTAACTTCCTCAGCATCTACATTATGCCACATTTTTTCTATTGAGTAATCATAATTTCTTATATTTCCTATTATTCTTCCCCACATAATTGAAGGGTAGACATTTCCATAGCTATCCATAAAAAGAGATGCATCTAAACTCCTACTTTTCATAGGGGAAGTACCTGTAATCACATATTTATATAATTTTTTAAGAAATACACTTTCAATTAATGGTATAGCACCAAACTCCATTTTCCTCTTTTTTATAATAAAATCTATTTCATTTGAAAGATCTAATTTTTCAGCTTTAATATCCAAATCACTATTTTTATAATAACTATCGGATATTTGTCCTACATTGATATGAAAATTATTATACCCTACCCAAGGTAGTTCTTTTTTCACGCTCTCAATTGTTTTTTCAAGCATTCCTTCGTTATATTTACTCATTGTATATCCAAAAATAAAAAATAAATTTTTATATTTTTTTTGCAAATTTTTTAATCGTTTTCCCATATCAATTACTTTATCAAAATTACCTTGAATACCTCTTATTTTATCATGAAGTTCTCTATAACCATCTAAACTTAGTGTTATAGAGACTTTCGGTATTCCTAAAGATAAAATTTCCTCTAATTTATTTTGGACCATATCATGGTTGCATAAAGAATTTGTAGGCATTGTTAACACAAAAAGATCTTTACAATTTTCTTTAAATGCCTTGATTATTTCGACAATATCAGTTCTTAAAAAAGGTTCTCCACCAGTTAATTCAATCCATTTTAAATAATTATTCTTTTCTGCTACCTTTTTAATTTCTTCGAGAGTTAACTCATTATTTGGTTTTATTTGCCATATATTACAAGTTAAACATCTAGATTGACACCAATATGATATAGAAAATGTTAACTTATATGGTTTATTCAATGTAGTAAAATTACTTTTAAGAGCAGTAAATCCTAATTTTGTAAATTTAACAATACTCATTTATACACTTTAATGTTATAATATCTATATAATTGATTTATATTATTTACTGATATCATATTTAAATTTATACGTAGGTTTTAAAATGACTCTTATAATTCTTGTTAGACATGGAGAAAGTATAGCAAATGTAAAACATACACTTTCTGATGAATTAAATGTTTTCCCATTAACAAAAAATGGACTCAAACAAGCAAAAAATGCAGGTATTGAACTTAAACAATTAAAAATAGAGTATGTATATTCAAGTCCAGTTCTAAGAACAATGCAAACTGCAGAAATAATTTGTAAACAAATTAATAAAAATTTTGAAATAAACGAAAAGTTAATAGAAAGAAAATTCAATACTATGCGTGGAACAAAGGTTACTGATAATAAATGGAAGTTAATTTATGAAAATAAAATAGAGCCATTTGAAATATTAAAAAAGAGAATTTATTCATTTATTTTATCTCAAGAAAAGAACTCTTGTGTTTTAGCAGTAACACATCATGATCCGATAATAGCGGCATTTTCTTATATATTTAATTTAGATTCATTAAATAGTTTTTCTTTCAGGCCAACTTATGCAAGTATAACTGCAATAAAGTATGAAAAAAGAGTAATAACTCCTTTATTCTTTGGCCTCCCTTTTTTAACTAATGAAGCAATTAAAAAAATACCTAAAAAGTATAAGTGGTAGATATGGGAAATAAATTAGTCTCTATAGTTATACCTACATTGAACGAAGAAGGAAACATAAAAAATTTAATAAGAAAAATAAATGAAATACTCAAAAATACAAAATATGAAATAATCATTGTAGATGGCATTTTTTTGAACGCAAAGAATGTAAACAGAGAAGATAAGGAAATAAAGATAATATCTGTTGGTAGTTTAATAGAGAAAAAGGGATTTAAAATCTTGATAAATGCAATTGCCAAGTTAGATCAGAGATTCTCATTGACTATTGTCGG
>JAVYRW010000081.1:0-3295 GCA_038730205.1 Candidatus Micrarchaeaceae archaeon
TGCGGACTATTTGTATTAAGAAAAAAGTATTTGTTAAAGATTTTACGAATTTTAAATTTGTAGTTGCAAATACTTGAAAATTATTATTTTAAGAATAGAACAAATTTAACAGTTAATATAGGAGGTAATAATATGCCAACAAGAACAGAAAAAATTATAGAAAATGCAATAAAGATACTCAAATCAAATTCAAATGGCGTTCGTTACTCAGATCTTGTGAGAAATATAAAGAAAGAACTCCCCGATATTCCTGTAAATACTATTCATGGAATAATTTGGAATTTAGAGACACGGGTGCCGTCTGATATTTATAAGCCTGCACGAGGAATTTTTCGCCATCTTAAATTTAGAGATGAAGAGATTCAAGAGGAAGAAAAACTACCATTAAAAAATGTGAAAGAAAATAATTTTTACGAATCTTTTGCTCAATGGCTTGTTGACGAGATAGAAGAATGCACCAAAGCGATACCACTTGGCGGAAATAAGTTTCAAGATAAATGGGGTACACCGGATGTAATAGGAAAGTTAGAACCGCGGAGGAGTGACATTGTTAAAACATATACCGAAATTATTTCAGCAGAAATAAAGACGGATGCGGATAGAGAAAATTTAATTACAGCATTTGGGCAAGCTTGTGCATATAAGTTATTTAGTCATAAATCTTACATAGTGGTCCCAAAAAACTCATCCGAAAGTGATATTTCAAGGCTAGATGCTTTATGTTTAATTTTTGGGATAGGATTAGTTTTGTTTGACAGTAACAACCCAATCGATCCGAAATTTGAAATCAGAGTTCGCTCTATCAAGCATGAACCTGATATGTTTTACGTGAATACTTATATGAAAATGATAGAAAAAGAGCTATTTAAAGAATAAAGATATGACGCAACATCGTCTAACACTTAATAAGGGACAGTATAATCTATACTTCATTTTTTCCCCCTTTGTTTTTTGTTTAATAAAGGGGTATTTTCATATAGATTTTTGATGACGCAATTCGGTTCATTTATTAAACTACCAAAATATGATATAATTTTTAAGTATTGGGAATATGCAAAAATGTCTCTTTCGTGATCTGATCCTTAAATTAACGAAAGATACTAATATGGGAAAAAATAAAACCAAGTATGAGCCATTTGTGTCGAAATGGGAAAAAACGGATTGGGAAAACTATTGCCTGCCAAACAGATATCGTATAGTAAAACCTGAAGATCTTCCAAATTGGTACCCTGAAGGACTGAAAGAGAAAATGAACAATGCTTTGGTTTTAGAATCTGGGATTGATTATTCAACTTATATGATTCAAGGAAACAGGATAGATAATGAAAACATAGATGAACATCAATATATTATATCTTTTGATGAACAAGGGAATAAAATCGACGAGGGTTTTATAGAACATACCGATTACGAAGGGAGAACAAAAGAAATATCGCCTGAAATGAAATGTGCGCTTGAAAAAAGCGGAATAAGCGTTGATTTCCATTTTAACGGATTACCTCAAAATGAAACCGGTTCGCTTGACGATTTGATTAAACAAAATCTTATCATGGGATTTGAATATTGTGTTAACATTACAAAAATATTATCCGAAAGGTGAATACTTTAAAAGTTTACAGGAGAACATTGATACAACAATCAGTGTCGGCAAATTGATATTCCATGTTTTTGGTGTATTGGCTGAATTTTAAAAAGGATAAAAGAAATAAGAACATATGGGAAAAATAGTAATACAATTTGCGAATATTTAGAAATAAAAAAACTTGGACAACAATAGTCCCTTATTTGTTAAAAAGAAAAACTGTAAAAATCAGTGGATGAATAACAATCGTTATTATGTTTACATCGTGCAATGTTCTGATAAAACGCTATATACCGGCTGGACAAATAACATTAAAAAAAGAATTCAGGAACATAACGCCGGCAAAAGCGGAGCAAAATATACACGATCCCGGCGGCCGGTAAAACTTGTTTATAAAAAAACATATTCAACCCTATCAAAAGCGTTAAAGAAAGAAGCGCAGATAAAAAAATTATCTCGGAAAGAAAAATTGCAGTTTTTTGTGAAGGTAAGTTGAACTATAAGTAAATTCATTCTATTCTTTTTTTTACAACTTCTTTAATTAAATCTTCTGGTATATTCCTTTTAACCTCTACTTTTCCAATACTGGATGGTAAAACGAATCTATTTGTTCCGCTTATAATTTTTTTATCATGCCTTAAAAATTCTATGATATCTAATATTTTACAATGTGAAATCTTAACAGGAAGACTAGATTTATATAATAAATTTTCAATTCTGTTCGCTTCTTTTAAATCAAGCATTCCAAGTTTGTAAGCAATATCATTAGCGCAAACCATACCAATGGATATAGCTTCGCCATGTTTAAAATAAAATTTTGATGCAGATTCAACAGCATGTCCTAGGGTATGTCCATAGTTTAAAGCTATCCTGATTTCTTTTGTATCCTTTTCATCTTTTTTTACAACATCTGCTTTTATTTTGTAAGATTTTTCTACTATTTTTTCCATTACATCTGATTTTAAAGCAAGAATATCTTTGTAATGTTTTTCAATATATACAAAAAATTTATAATCTTTTATAACCCCATATTTTATTACTTCTGCAAAACCGGATTTTAGTTCTCTTTTATCCAGTGTTTTAAGCAAACTTAAGTCTACAAATACAAATTTTGGTTGATAAAAAGCGCCCAATAAGTTTTTTATATTCCTAAAATCTATTCCTACTTTACCGCCTATTCCAGAATCAACATTGGCTAAAAGTGTAGTGGGGATTTGTATATAATTTATGCCTCTTTTAAATGTTGCGGCGATAAATCCTCCAATATCTCCGGGAACACCTCCGCCCAATGTTGCTATAAATATATTTTTATTTAATCCATTATCAAACTTTATTAATTTTTCAATTAAATTCAGATAGGTTTCATAAACTTTACTTTTTTCACCTTCTGGAAATTCTGCAATATATGCATCTTTGAATCCTGATTCCTTAAAAATATTTTTTACTTTTTCTCCATACAACGAACCAACATGAGAATCTGTAATGATAAACAGACTATTGCCTATATTCAATTTTTTTACATAAGAGCCAATTTTATCAATGTTGTTATACCCTATAACAATATCATATTTATTTTTTGACCCGAGATTTACTGTTATTTTTTTCATAATAATTATTATATCTGATATATCCAATCATACCATGTTTTTCTAAGTGTTGTTTTGGGATATACTGATAAAATAAACGGATGTCTTGGTTTCTGTGAAAAATCAA
>JAVYRW010000082.1:0-3225 GCA_038730205.1 Candidatus Micrarchaeaceae archaeon
AAGCCGTAAGTCTTTTTTCAAGCATCCACTCAGGTTCGTTTTTTATCTCAGATATTTTTCTTACTACATTTTCAGATAGTCCTTTTTCAAAATCGTGATACTCAACTTTTTCACTAAAACCATATCTTTCTTTATATTCTTCATTTTTCTGTAAAACTTCTTCCCTTTCATTTATCATATAAACACTTAAATATTTTTTTTAGCGCTAGAAAATTTACATCCGAAATCATTTAATGACATACATACCGAACAGATACACTTTTCTACAGTTTCATTTCCTTCAGCAATCAACCTTGTATAATCTTCAAACATCTTCCTGTCAATTTTTTCGTAATACTCATTATTTTTAATTGATTCGTCATTTAATGTTTTTAATCTTTTACTTATTGCCGCTTGGGTTATTCCTAATTTTTTAGCTATCTCTTCTTCTGTTTTATGGTATTTATTCTTAAGTTCTAATATCAACATACCTCTAACTACCGGAACTATTTTTTTTGTTGCTATCTCATAACTACTCTCCATTAAATTACCATTATAACCTAGTTATATTTTATAATAAATATTTAAATACTCTTCTTTATTTAACGTAGATTGACTTACCAAAGTATATATATCTAAAAATAAATAATACATTTGATAAGTATGATATCTAAAAAAAATGGAGATTTAGAACTTTTTATTACTAATTTATCTAACAAAAATTCCAATAAAATAAATGAATTTTCAGATCTCAGAAGAAAAAGATTAGAGCTAAGAAATAAATTAGTAGAACAATATGAAAATTACAGAGATAAATTAGGTCCAATACAAGATAAACTATGCGAAAGACTAAGAAAATTACCACCAACTAAAAAAACATTTACTTATAGATCTTCATTTTATTCATTTAAATTTAAAAGACATCCAAACGGTGGAGGATGGGTACAAGAGAAATGTAAAGTTCCTATAGAAATAAAACTTGATAAAAATGTAATTGTAATGGGGAAGGTCAGAATACTTCCTAAAACAAAAATAGGAGAAAACTCAACAATAGGTTATTTAGGAATGAGGAAAGAATTACAAATCGAAGGTATAATACTTTAAATTTTTTGAATTGTAAGTTACTTACATAATATATTTAATTTATTACTTCTTATTTTAATCTGTGATTTGATTGTTTTCAGAACTACAGATTATAGTAGAACTTATACTTGTTTTCATATTAACATCATTTACAGCGGGTAATAATCTTTCTGTTTGTTCTGGAACATTGATATCATCTAGAATAGTTAAAAAAATATATGGTGTACTAATAGGTATCTTTGGATATATTCTTGGGCTTTTATTAGAAGGAAGTTTTCTAAGAAATAATATAAGTAATATAATTCTAACTGGTAACCAATATTTTATTTTTATAGTATTCTCAATATCTATAGTTATATTTTTAATAGCTCATAAAAAAAGAGTACCCGAATCATTATCAATAACCTTTACATCTGCTTTGTTGGGAGTTAGTTTTGCATATGGAAATCTTAATTTGAGTTTTACTTACTTAATACTTTTCTTTTGGATTCTGGCCGGTATTCTAGCATTTATTTTAAGTTATCTGATGATGGGCTGGTTAAAATTATTTACTCCTAAAAAAAATATTTGGAAAAGCATATCCTCCTTCAGAATAATACTTGTCATATTAGCATTTTTTACATCATTTACATTGGGAGCTAACACATTAGGTTTGATTTATGCTTCACTTCCACAGAACTCAATTTTTATATTTGTAGTAATATTAGGTATAATATTCGGAAGTGTTTTTCTTAGTTCCGGAGAAATTAAAAGAATAGGTAATGAAATTATACCTTTACGTTATACAAACGCAGTAGTTACTCAGTTTGTATCTGTATTTTTAGTAGAAATTGCAACTTTTTTTGGTATACCGTTATCTAATACACAAACATTAACCTCAGGAATTTATGGTGCAGGAAGTAGTTATAAAATAAAACTAATCCTTAAAAAACCATTATTAACAATTATAACTACGTGGATATTCACCGCATTTATAAGTTTTATCTGTGCCTATGTTTTTACAATTGTGCTATTTCATCTTTGAGGTTATTTTATGGATTTTATAAATTTAGGTAATACAAAAGAAAAAATTCCTGTTTTAGGAATAGGTACTTGGAAGTTAGGTGCAGAAAGAGAAGTTACAATAAACATAATAAAAAATGCAATACATAAAGGGCTAACTCTAGTTGATACTGCCCAAATGTATCAAAATGAAGAAATAGTTGGTCAAGCGATTAGAAACGAAAAAGTTTTTTTGGCAACAAAAGTTTCACCACATAACTTTCATGAAAGTGATATTATAAATTCATGTTCAGAGAGCCTAAATAAATTAAAAATAAAAACAATTGATTTATATCAATTACATTGGCCTAATCCAAATGTAAAAATTATAGAAACAATGCGAGCTATGGAAAAACTTGTAGATGAAGGAAAAATTAGGTATATAGGGGTAAGCAATTTTTCTATTAACGAACTTGAAAGTGCAATGGGTGTTATGAAAAAATATGAGATTGTTTCTAATCAAATAGAATATAGTGTTATGACTAGAGATGTTGGAGATTCTCTTTCAGATTTTTGTAAAAAAAATCATATTTCAATAATAGCATATAGTCCATTGGGTGGTGGTAAATTATTTGATAAAAAATATGAAAATGTTTTAACATTTTTAACTAATATAGGCAAAAAATATGGAAAAACTCCGACTCAAGTTGCATTAAATTGGTTGTTACAAAAAGAAAATTTATGTGCAATACCTAAATTTTCTTCAAAAGAACACCTTAATGAAAATTTAGGATCTATGAACTGGAAGTTATCAAAAGAAGATTTAGAATTAATAAATAATTTAGGTCAATCCAAAAAACCACTTTCTAGCATGTTAAATCCAATAACAAAAAGAATGGCACCATTATGGTCAAACTTAATGACAAAAAATGAAAGAAAAAGAATTAATTATAAAAAAGAAAACGAAAAGGATTAATAGATTAAATATTTTTAGATAGAACTTCTTTTCCAACATCATAATCTAAACTAAATGATAAATCTTTTATTTTAGTTATTTTACCTATTTTTATAAAATTTTCAACATTTTTATTTGAATTTGATAATAAAATAAAATTATCTTTTTTCTTAGCTCCTACATCAAGTACGGCTTTCCTAACTTCTTTGTAATTAGAAATAAAAATT
>JAVYRW010000083.1:0-3213 GCA_038730205.1 Candidatus Micrarchaeaceae archaeon
GCCTCTCTCTGACAGAACCAGAATTGGAAGGGCTCTCTTTCTAATAAGTGGTCTTCTTCAAACCAGAACTGCAAGAGTCTTTTTGTTGTAGGAGTAACATTAGGATAACCTTGTTCTCGCCATGTATATGCTGCTTTGCGAAGTTCATTGACTAAATATGCCTTACTTGGGTGTCTTTGTTCCGAATGTAAAAGTTCAGTTGGTTTCATTTCTAATCGCCTATCAATTTTTCTATTTTTTCCTTTAATTTGTCAATTTTCCTTTCATCAATTTTGTTATTTTTATAATGCCACATCACATTAAGTGGTTTTTTGTCTCTTCGATGATTTGGAGGAGGTTTAATCCCAAGAAAAGCTTCTATATCTTTATCAAAAAAATCTATATTTTTTGTAAACTTATTTTTCTGTTTCTCAATAAATTTGTTAATAATTTCGTGAATGCCATTGTTCTCATCTTTGTCTGCTAAAACAGAATGGTATATTCCCAATTCCTTAAACAGATTCATATACCGGTGAATGTTAAACTTCCCCATTGCGTCTAAAACATAAATTCTCTTTTCCCTTATGTCATCCCATTTATTTTTTATGAGATAGTCAATAAATGTTTTTTCTGTAGCTCCTTCACATATCAGCACAATGTCCGCAAAAAATGCGGAACATCTTTCTGAATCTAGCCATAAATGATAACGAATTGATTCCTTTTCCATTCCTATGTCATCATCTGTATCGCCTATTATTTTTTTAATCCTTTTTTTTGTTTCTTCATCAATTGATTTGTTCTCCAATTTATTTTGCAGCTCTTGCGCCAGTTCGTTATTTTGATCAGTTATCGTCCTTAGTGTATCCTTTGACACCTGAAACCTCTGCGTGATGCCTTTATCCCTTTTTAATCTTATTAAAGTTGGAATGTCATCGATATTTTTACTTACAAAAATTGGAGAATGAGTAGTCACAATAACCTGTTGTCCCTTTTCAGAGGATAACTTCTTTAAACTGGCGTTAAGAAATTCTTGTTGGCTAGGATGTAAAAAAGCCTCAGGTTCTTCAAACAATATCAGAGTAAGTTCTGGTGAGAATTCTTTTTTTTCGGAGGTTTTCTTTTCAGTATATTGTGAGGAAAGTTTTAGAAGAGTATAAATCAAATGTCGTTGGAGTCCTTGACCAAAAGATTTAACATCTATATTTTTATCTTGTAGATTCCTATCTTCTACACTATATGAAACTAAGTTTTTAATTATGCCTTCAGGTTCTATAGGATTTATATTTAAGTCAAATCCTACTTCCCACTCTTTTAAACTATCCTTTATTTCTTCTTTCAATTTGCTTAATGAAAACCCATCTTTGGAAGATTCTTCTTTAAATTTACTATTGAATTCTTCAAAAGCTCTCTTTAGATTTCCAAAAGATTCACTAGTTTTAATAACTTTTTTCATAACAAAGGTTATTACATCCCTTAATGGCGAAGGACCAGTTAACTTTAGAGTTTCATCAGTTGTAGCCACGTCTGGAATGTAAATGACTGAACCTAATTTTGCCTCCGAAATGTTTTTTGCACCATAAAATAAATTTTCAGAAAGCTGACTATTTTCATAACCATATATATTACTTTGGTTGTTTTTTACTTTATTTTTATCTTCCGATTTAAGATATTTTCTCACTCTCAGAGTTCCATTGGGATTTTTGTATTCCTCTTTCAAGTTACGAAATTCATCGTCAGTTAGCGAATATTCTATTTCAATCCAGCTTTCATTGTCCTTCGTTTGAAACTTTGGAAAGTCGGATTTTTCATCGTATTTAATTCCATCTTCATAGAAAATCCTTAATGCTGTTAAAACATTGGATTTTCCTGCGTTATTAGCCCCTACAAGTACGGTATAACCATAGCAATCGAATTTCACATCTTCTAATGAACGGAAATTATGGATTGATATTGATTTGATATTCATTTTACTTCCAGCTCCAAAATTTTATTTGTATCATTCCCAAATACATCTACAACTTTGACCATTATTCGATATTTTCCTGCATCATTGTATGTGTGTCTTGCCTCGTAATCTACTTTTGGATTTTTCTTTGTTCTGAAACTTTGCCATTGATTATGAAAAGTATCACCTTTATAATCCCAATCAATTGCCCAGTAGTCTATAAGTTCTCTTGAATCTTTTACTTTGCTGATTATCTCTGCAAGCTCTTCAGTTAGTGGGAGTTGAAAATCTGTAATCTTTAGAGTTACTTCTTTGTCTTTCACTTCTTGTTCAATTTCAAGATATGCAACCTCAACAAATTTTATATGTGGCAAAAGTTCTTTCTCAATTGCTTCATCAGGAACTTTCAACAACTGCAAATCAAACCCAACAAGTGAAGATTTTATTTCATTTACAGAAGGAATCTGAACAAGCTTTAAATCAACTCCGTTCCTCTTTGCCAATGTTTTAGCAAGTTCATTTACTTCATAACTCCACTCCCAGCCAAGCATATCTGCTTTATTGAAGTTATTTGCCCTGCATTCAATAACAACCTTCTCTACTTCCTCCATTGTTACAGGGGCATTCAGAGGTCCAATATGTACTGCTCTATCTCCTTTTTTGCCATGCAAATATCTGGAGCCAGCTAATGCTTGAGCCTGACAAAGTTTAAGCATAAAGGTAAGATATTCATCCTGTTTTTCTTGCCAATAAATTGTTTCATAATTCCCTATATTCCAGAGTTCAAAAGGTCTTGCTGGCTTATCATATTTTTTACCTTCATTTTGTAAGTCCTTTGAATTATGAATATCTAATAACCTCTTTCTTGTAACCTGAATAGCAAACTTTGATAAATCACTGCCAATCCACCGCCTGCCAAGTTTCTCTGCAGCTGTCAAGGTTGTTCCTGAGCCACAGAAAAAGTCTGCAACAATACCCCCGGGGTTGGAAGAGGCAAGAATGATGCGCTTTAAGAGTGCTTCGGGTTTTTGGGTGTCGAAATCTAATAATTCCGTAGCATGCAATCTTGCAACTGGAGTAATATCACTCCACCAATCTTCAGGAATTTTACCCTTCTCATTTAAAATTGCCTGTTTTTTAAAAATCCCATGAGTCTTGCCTGTATCCAGTTTCACATAAGGTATTCTTATTTCATCCGGCTTGAAAATGTAATTATTAGATTTGGAATATCTATAAATTACGTCGTGTTTGTCTGGAAAATCTTTTTCTTGTCGTCCAGGTCCTGTGTA
>JAVYRW010000084.1:0-3201 GCA_038730205.1 Candidatus Micrarchaeaceae archaeon
TCAAAATCACTATTATACCAGCGATAACCCAAGACAAAATCGCGCCAATTGGTCCGGCATATGAGGCTGCATAAAGAGAGGCAAACAGCCAACCAGAACCTATCATTCCCATGGCGTTCAACATTATGAGGTTAAAAAGGCTCAGATCTCTTTTATAACCAGACGAAGATTTTTCTGGCATAAAATTGTTATGAAAATTCATATATATAAATATTACTTAATGTAAAATATTATATAATAAAAATTATTTACAAACTGAATTTTTCCTTATGAAGTTTTTATGTCATATTATGTTAAATACTGAATTAATATTTTACTGTATAATAAATGAAGATTCTGTCTCTGGCAGAAAGGTAAATATATGCAATTTTTGCAGGCTTTTTTAAGTCCAACTTAACGTATAGTTTAAGATCTTGATGCGCATCTATATTTGCAAAATTCATTAATGTGATATTACAGGTTTTTCAAACAGATAATTTTTGTCTTTATTGTATTTTCTGGTAGTTTTAAATGTTCTGCTTATATAACTGCTTCAAGGTTCATATGCTTTAAAGAACACTTTACCGTCATTCATAATTGAGAATTATTGCATATTAAAACTTCAATCCCATTATACTTGTAACTAATGGCGCAATTGCATTTCTCATAACTTCTTCCTATGCTTTTATTTATTTTCAAATTGACATCTTTATCATTGCTTTATTTTTAACAATTAAATATATTTTATTTTAATATGTTGTTTAAACTTTTTTGTTTAGAATGCTGTGTTTAATAAATCGATTATTGATAATTTTTCTCTATATTACAACCATATACTCTTTAACTCACTTAAATAACATTAAATTTTCATTTGAATAAAATCTCCTTTTGATTCAGCATAACATTTTATTGCATTATATGCCTAAAATCTTTGATATCGTTCTGCAATCAGTCCTTTCTTTGATCGTGAGAGTGTATTTTCTCCATATATCCTTTTCATTGCTGAAAATATGTATTCCGGTTCTACACATCTCATATAATACTTTTTATATTGTGACCATTTTCTATACACTAGCCTCTTATATTCTTCGCTTCTTTCCTTCTTCTTTTAAATTCGTTTATATTCTCTGATGTTGCATCTTTCCTTATTTTTATTCCTTCCTCTGTTCCTACTGATTGAAGTATGTCAAACATATTATTTGTATCATATGCTGAATCTCCATAAAATTATTTTATTTTATATTTTTCACTAGCTTCCTTTATCTGTTTTTCCGCCATCTTTGGTTCTTATTGCACTTCTTGTATGTGCTCTAGATACAGTAACTTCTTTTTTTAACATCTGCTGTTATTATAACTACAAGATACTTCTTCCTCTTCGCATTTGGATCTCCATATTTGAATTGCCTGTATTCTCCAGCATTGGATGTTTTTAAGCCAGTGCCATCTGATTCTACAAATTCTTTGTTTTCTGGTATTATCTTAATCTTTATTTTATGTATTCTGTTTCATAATGTGGTATATTCTCCAAAATAAGGTATGAGCTCATTTTTTCAATCCCTTTAAGTTCACGATAATTGGCTACCAGATGTCACATCCTTATCCACTTATACAAACTATTTAAAAATTTTAACATACTTTTTCTATTTGTTCATTTTCTGAGTTCGTCATCTTAATGTTCTGAAAATTCTATATTAAGATAAAATTTACATCTAATTACTAATTGGTTATTATAATTTGGCCAAATTCTCTTCTTATTATGATGTTTTCCCATCTCTTATTCTTAAATTTATGTATAAAAAATGACAATAATATAAAATATATATATCAATATTATAACATTAGGTGATCTATTTAACATAGAAATTAATTTAAAAAATTTTAAATATATTTTTATTTATCTTTTTTATAAAATAGTATGAAAATTGAAGCAATTAAAACTACAATCGCAATAAATAAAAGAAAATATTTTACTGAAAGAAAAATATTGATTTTTTGGTTTAAAATTAAAAGGGTATATGATATTTGCGAACGATCAAATAGATATATGAACAGAGGAAATGATGATATCCCTGTTATGAGAGAAATATTTCTCATCGTATAAAGTGTACTACTTGCCAAAGTTCTTTCATTTGGATTAACAGAATCGATTACGATAGTGGTGGATACTACCCAATATATTGATCCACCAAACCCTGAAATAAAAATAATTAATGATATAAATGAAATCGAATTTAAAAATAATGATAAAAGGAACAAAAATGATCCTTGTATAATAAGACCTAATATCATTAGTATTTTCCCTGAACCATATTTATCAAGAATATATCCACCCAATGGATTAGCAATTATTGCCGAAATCGGATAGGTTGATAATATAATACCAGCTATGAAAGGTGTAACACCCAGATCATTTTGCATATATATGCTTAATGAATACATAACACCAAAAAATCCCAATGCTTGAAGAGTTGAAGCAATCACTATTGGAAGAAATATTTTATTTTTAATTTCAATTAAAGGGATTAATGGTTTTTTAATTTGCATCATAAGAAAAATTGGAAAAATTATAAAGGATACTATTAAAAAATATAAGTTAAGAAAACTTAGTCCTATTGTAAGAGGTATTATAAATAAAAGAAAAATTACAATATTTCCGATATTTATTATTTCTTCCCTTATACCAATTGAATGTGGAATTCTTTCTATACCAAAAATAATAGCAACTGTTCCAATTGGAATATTTATAAGAAAAATAAGTCTCCAATCAATCATAACTAAAAAACCACCCAAAAGAGGTCCAATTAATGTTCCAATCCCCCAAGATATGGAATTAATACCAACGGCCTTTCCTCTTTCATTCTGAGGAAAAACATCCATTAACAATGGTATTCCAACAGTGGCAAGTATCCCTGCACCAATCCCTTCTATTCCTCTTAAAATTATTATAAGAATTACATTAGGTGAAATAACAATGAATAAAGATGATAGAGTAAAAATAAAAAAACCTAAAAGATAAATTTTTTTCTTACCATATTTTTTGGAAACTATTCCACTCGGTATCATAGTAGATGTGGAAGCTACCATATATGCTATAATAATAAAAGTGAGATAGGATATACCTGTGTTAAAATATTTTCCTATGGAGGGTAAAGCTAAATAAACTATAGTAGAATCTATTGCAGACATTAATGAACCAAGTGTTGTTACTGAAAGAACCAAATA
>JAVYRW010000085.1:0-3169 GCA_038730205.1 Candidatus Micrarchaeaceae archaeon
ATACAGTTTCAGATATTCTATATTCTCATCTTCAGTAAATAGAAAATTCTCTGGAGCAAACCAGATTTCAGCTTTATCAGTTAAGAATTCACATAATGCCCAGCTATCATGACTCCAATCAAACTTATTCATATCAAACCAGATATCAAATTTATCTGTCAAATATTCACACAATTCACTACTATAATAATAGTTGAACTTATCTTTATTCCACCAGACATCAAATTTATCTGCTGCATATTCACATAACGCGTCACTACCTATGACCCATCGGAATTTTTCAGCATCCCACCAGATATCAAATCTATCGGATACGTATTTAGCTAATGCACCACTACTACTATACCAGTCAAATTTCTCTTTGTCAAACCATTTATCGAATTGTTTTGACACATATTTGCATAGTGCCCAACTACCATTTTCCCAGTCAAACCTGTTTGGATCAAACCATTTATTGAATTGATGTGGTAGATATCTACATAAATAAGCACTACCAGTTTTCCAATCATACTTTTCTGGATCAAACCATTCATTGAATCTATCAGGTGAATGTTTCTGCAACGTATTATCATACTGATTAAGCTCGTTAGGATTTAAACATGGATTACATTCATACATTGCATACTTATCCAAATAAGTTGAATCTTGTACAATTTCTTTTGAAAAAGACATAAATGTATCCTCCTTTTTGATTTAACTATTCTTATTTGTAGAAAGCTTCTTCAGAATTGCTATTTGTTTCTTTAATGCAGCAATCCATTCATCATTTGCTGCTTTACCCATTGACTCGAAGACAAGTAGATTTCTCTTTAATCTTTCATAAATAATTATAGAGGATCTTAACTCTGCCTTATTCTCTAAACCTTGCTCATTAACTAAAAGATCACATAGCATTTGAGGTGTATCATTACCCATAATTTTAGGTTCTGAAGATAGAGTCAATGATAATCTCTTTAATTCTGTTTTTGCTAGATTTAACATTAACCTCAATTTAGATGGATCTTCATCATTTGTAGAGAAACATAAAGTATCTGCATATCTCGTATAATCTATTCCGAGAAATGCAGCTTTCATAGCGATCATCCAATCAGAGAAAGCAAAGTATATATTTACTATATAGTCACCTATTTTATCATTAGGTAAATGATCATTATGAAAATAGTAAGACATATCACCTAGAAGTTCACTAGTAAGTCTTTCGCTAGTTTCTTTTGTAAAGTTTTCTAGAGTGATAGAATTGAAAAGGTCTGCTATTTCACACGTAGCAACAAATGTCTTATTTACATGGGGTGCAACTGCCTGTGTTTTATTATTATGACAAAATGGAGCAATTATTACATTTTGTAATTTCTGTAATATTCCATCAACTCCTGTACTTAACGTATCCATTGTAGCCTCCTCTTGAATTATTTTTTGTAAGTAATTTAAATATACTAATTACCCAATTAGATTGCAATTGATCCTTTAACCTTTTCACCTGTTGATACTAATATCCAATCTTTATGCGATAGAAATATATTCATATCCCTATCATCTACATAGAAATCAGATAGTATGATTACAACGTCATCAAGTCCTACTTTATTCTTGAAGTCAGCCCAAACAGGATAGAATTCAGTTCCACCCTTTGATGAGACTTTCAAATCTTTAAAGGGATACGTATCTATACTATCTATTCCATTCGACCATTGAATTAGTACCATTTTGTTTATATTTTTTTGGATACTTAAGTTCTTCACTTCAGCAAAGAACTTACTCAAATCTTCAGTAGATATTGAACCTGATGTATCAAGAAAGATAAAGACATCATGTCCCATTGATTTTTTGTATCCGGGCATCGAATTACCTAGTCTTCTATTTGGTATTGACCATGTAGTATTTCCAGTTTTAGCTTTTATCTTTCTTCTTAACAGAATTTTCCAAGGTACCCTAGGATTTGCCATTTCGAATATTCTTGACATTTGAGATGCTACATGACTAAATGAAGCAAGTTTTCTCACCTGTTCTTCAATATCCGCATCTGGTGATGTAAATTCTTCATCACCCTTTTGTAATTGCCTTTTGTCATTTTGTGATGAATCGTTAGTTTCAGAATAATTAAAAAATGCAGTATTCTTAATATCATTAGATAATGAACCATTGAATGAAAGAGATTTTGCATATTTTACTAACATATTGTATACTGTCTCTGCAGATTCTGTTTGCCAAGCATTTTCTTTAATATTTGGTAAATTAAATATGACGCTATTTTTAAATTCATCACTACATTTAACTATTGTATGATATATCAAGTTGTTTACTATATAATCTGCTGCAAGATTATATAATGCTGGACGTAATTTATACTCTTTTATTCTTTTTACATGAATCAATAAGATATGTAATAACTCATGTAAAACTACAAAGAGTTTATCTTTGTTTTCAAGAGTAAAAAATTCATTAGATAAATAGATGGATGATCCTGTTGTATAAGCTAACATTTCTGAATCTACTCTAAATACATTTACAGATTTAAGTAGCCAAAATAATCCAATGTCTATCTTAGCCACTTTAAGTCGGATTATTTCTAGGCTGTCATTATCCATATAACCTCCATTGTTAAATATCTTTAATATTGTAAGCATCCTTAATATTATTTTGAGTTCTAGCTAATTCTGTTAAAACTTTCCTATCCTTGTCATAAAGTGATTCTGATACTTTTCTTATCTTATCTACACTCATAATATTATAGGTAACAGTTGCAAACTCCTTATCTACATACCATAGTTTGATTAATAAATCAGTAACAGTCTTTTCCTCTGTAGATGATATCATAGAAGATAATAAGTATTTTTGATTCAAAGTTAATGTCTTCCATATATCAAAATTCTTTAGCAACTTATCAACTGATGGAACTTCTGTACTGAGAAATGCCTGCAGAGTACTCCCCGCTTTCTTACCTATAATATTTGGTGCTAACATCTTTATTAACTCTGGATCATTTAGTCTAGCTAAATTAGTCCAACTTCTAGGTGTTGGATAAGTTTCATTTGTTGTTATTGACATTGATCCACTTTCATCCTTAGGTAATTCTAATAGTGTTTTAAAATTCAATAAATAAGTGAGAACTCTTCTATCCCACTTATCTTTATAAGTTTCATCCATATAATGGATCCACTCTTCAACTTTT
>JAVYRW010000086.1:0-3158 GCA_038730205.1 Candidatus Micrarchaeaceae archaeon
CTATTTTAATATATACTTGATAAAAATGATAGATTTTAATTTTGTTGAAACAAAATGGCAACATGAATGGGATAATGCTAAAATTTTTGAACCTGAAATTAATCAAAAAAAACCATTTATGGTTACTGCAGCTATACCTTACCCTAACGGACCACAACATATTGGTCATTTAAGAACATATGGTACTGCTGATGCTCTTGCTAGATACAAAAGAATGAAGGGTTTTAATGTACTATATCCAATGGGTTTTCATTTAACTGGAATACCTCTTTTAGCTCAAGCTAATAAAATCAAAGAGAATAATAGAGGTATAATTTCTGATTTAAAAAGTTTTGGAATAACTGACGATGAAATACAAAAAATGTCAGATCCATTATATATGGGTACTTATTTTTCAAATGAAATAGAAAGTGGGATGAAACTTGCAGGTTTTAGTATAGATTGGAGAAGAAAGTTTACAACTGTAGACACCAAATTTAGTAAATTTATAGAATGGCAATTTGGAATTCTCAAAGAAAAAAATTGTCTAGTTCAAGGGAAACACCCAATAGGTTGGTGCAAAAAAGAAAACAATGCAGTAGGAATGCATGATACAAAAGGAGACGTAGAACCTGAGATAGAACAAGAATCAGGTTTAATTTTTGATGTTGTTGGAGAAAATTATGGATTAATTTGTGCAACTTATAGACCTGAAACAATATACGGAGTAACAAATATTTTTGTTAAACCGGATGCTAATTATTTTGTATGCAAGGCAAATAACACATATAATATAATAGTTTCAGAAAAAACTTATGAAACTTTAAGTTTTCAAATAAAGCTTGAAAAAATATCTGAAATAAATGGTAAAGATTTAATTAATAAAAAATGCATTAATCCATTATCAAAAATTGAACTCCCTATACTACCTGGAGATTTCATTAAAGAAGAACTTGGAACAGGAGTTGTTATGAGTGTACCTGCACATGCACCTTTTGATTATGTTGCATTAAAAAAATTATTTATTTCTGGCTACCTTAAAGAAGAAATAAAACCGATAAAAGTAGTAACAGTTCAGGGAATAAATTCTGAAGTACCTTCCTTATATTATTTAACAAAAGTAAATGCAGATGTTAATTCTTCTGAAGAAAAAATTGAGGAAGCTACAAAATTAGAGTATAAAGAAGAAGCACACACCGGGGTTATGAATTTTCCAGGTTATGAAAATATGTCAGAGCTAGAAACAAGAGAAAAAATAAAAAAAGTTTTAGAGGTAGATAAAAAATACTTACCTGTTTATATTTTAGCAAACAAAACAAAAGTTTTCTGTAGATGTGGAACTGAAATAGTTGTAAAGGTAATAGATAATCAATGGTTTATAAATTATGGCAATTCTGATTGGAAAGATTTAGCAAAAGAAGCCTTATCAACTTTAAATATAGTTCCAACAAAATCCAAAAATTCATTTTTAGCTGCAATAGATTGGATAAATTTAAGAGCAGTTGCAAGAGCCCAGGGGTTAGGTACTAAATTTCCATTAGATAAAAATTATATTATAGAATCACTTTCTGATTCTACAATATATATGGCTTATTATACAATAGATACAATTATAAAAAACATAGAAGATGAAAAACTTACTTCAGATTTTTTTGATTTTGTTTTTAAAGGAAAAGGAGATATAGAAAGTGTTTCAAAAAACACAGGTATAGATTATGAAATAATTAAAAAATCAAGAGATTCTTTTACATATTGGTATTCTGAAACCTCCAGACATTCTGGTCTTGACTTAATTTTTAATCATTTAACTATGTATATTTTTAATCACGCTTTAATTTTTGATAAATTATACTGGCCTAAACACATAATAGTAAACGGATTAGTTATGATGAATGGAGAAAAAATGAGTAAAAGCTTAGGTAATACATTAGCAGTTAAAGATGCAATTAAAAAATATAGCTCTGACATAATAAGATTGGTAGAAATAGGTAATTCTGATCTTTTTAATGACTCTGATTTTGTAGTTGAAACTGCGAATAGTGTAAGAGAAAAATTAGAGTTCTTTTTTGATTGTTGTGTAAAATTAAATGAGATGCCAAGTAATAAATTAGAGCAAATTGATTACTGGCTATATTCAAAATTAAATAATAAAAAAATTATTATAACAAACGCTATGGAAAAATTAGAACTCAGAGATATTATTACTAATATGATATTTAATACATCAATTGAATTAAAAAGATATTTGAATAGGGGCGGAAATAACTCAATTGTAATAAAAGATTATCTTTCTGAAGTTTCTTTAATGTTACAACCAATAGCTCCACATATTTCTGAAGAGTTATGGCATACTTTAGGCAATACTACATTTTCTTCTACTGAAAAATGGCCTGAGATAAATAAAGAATTAATAGATTTAGAAAATGAGACAAAAGAAGAAGAAATAGACTCACTTGTTGATGATATAAAGCAAGCTTTTGATTTAACAAAGAATAAAATACAAAATATATCTTCATGTAATATTATAATTGCAGCTCAATGGAAAAGAGATGCCTTAAATTTATTAATAGAAACTAAAAAAATGGATGCAACTATAGAAAAATTAGGAGAAAATATAAATAAAGAAAAAGTAGCAAAATATCTTTCACAGATATTTAAAAGAGTAAATGAACTTAAGAAATGTGAAGTTAAAGAAACTGATGAGTATGAATCTTTAATTTCAGCAAAAGATTACATATCTAAAATAATAAATTTGCCCATTAAAATTCAGAAAGAAGAGGAATCAACTTCTAAAAGAGCTGAAAGAGCAGCACCGTTAAAACCAAGCATAGAAATTATTTAAATATAATTAATATTTTTAACAATTAATAAATTTAGATTATAAATGTTTATTTATAAAATTATCTAAATTTTCTTTAAAATCTTCTTGCTCATTTGTAATTATATTTACTAAACTATCTATTGTTCTAATATTATCTAATTCAGTTTTTCTTTCAAGATTTTTTAAGTGATTTTTATAAATATCGTGAGAATCAATAGAAATTTTATTTAATTTATCATATTTAGACATTATTAATTTAGTAGGACTTTTTAAAAAATCTGAAATGTTGGGTCCAAAATAATTAAACATTTTTTTAAAAGATTCTTTTAACAATTCATCCTCATTAGAAAAAATATTA
>JAVYRW010000087.1:0-3081 GCA_038730205.1 Candidatus Micrarchaeaceae archaeon
TTCTTATTAAAACATTAAATGTAATCTTCATGTATTATTTCATCTTTAATAATTTTTAGTAACTTTTTCTATTTTTATTTACTTTTTGTACAAAATTAGATATCTACAAAACAGTTATATTGATAATAAAATATTGAGCCTTCTTAAAATTCTAAATTATTATATAAAAATAATATTATTCGAATATCTTTATATTGAATTTATATATCTTAAAAAATTTTAATATATGTCTGTAAATTTATTATTTTTCTAATTTATATTGTTCTATCACTGCTCTTATTAGTGGGTCATTTGCTTTCGTATTACATAACTCATCTAAAAATAATTGCGGATTTGATTTCCATTCTAAGAACTTTTGAAAATGCTTCTGTAAGGTCTCATATACATTTTGTTTTGGCTGACTTTGATCAATTTCAGAGTAAATCTTTCCGTTGTTAATTACCGTTCGTAGTCCTATAAAACCTATTGCAACTTTAATTTTTTCAGGATTAATACCTTTTTCAGCGGCATATGCTCGCTTATATAACTCTAGTTGGCGTCTATATCCACTTGCACCATCTGTACTTTTGCTTGTCTTCCAATCAATTATCATATAATTATCATTATTCCTAAAGATAGCATCTATATAACCTCTAAAATACATTTTGTCCTTTGTATTAACTATGGTGTTTAATGGGATATATACCTCATGTTCAGCTTCAACAAACTCAGGATAATCCTTCTTTATCTTAATTATATGTTCTTTTGCATTTTCAAAAAACAATAATTCCTTATCTTCAGGATTTACTTTTTTATCTTCTAGATAACTTTGGATTAGATCATGCACTCTACTTCCAAGATTAGTTGCAAAGCTTTCATTTCTAATTTGTAATATATTTTGTATAAAGTACTCATAAGGGTCTGTAGTAAGTTTTGAGAAAGATATATGGTCCAAATTAGTAAAGTGATCCTCAACAAAAGATATAATCCATGCCTTATTTGTTTCTAACAATTTTTTTGCTTCATCATAATTCTTATTTAAAAATAAATTATACGCTCTTTTTTGTCTTTCCTCGAATTTAACAGAGATATTTTCTGCTTCTACATCTAAGACCTCTGAATACTCATTTGAATATTCTCGTGCATTTTCTGCAACCACATATAACTCTTTTTTTGCTCTTGTATAAGCTACAAAATCTATTCTGAACAGTTCCTCTTCTAGTTCTATTGTTTCTAACTTACCTTCAGATTCTAGAATTTTTTCAATTACATAGTCATAAAAGCCACTACTATCTCTTGCTTTTTTTGTCCAGTAAATTACTTTATCATATTCCAATCCTTTTGCCTTATGTACAGTTGTTAATGTAATCTTTGCCTCTTTTTTTGCAGTAGAACTAAACATATCTGTAGCTTCAAGATAATGAATAAAATTATCTAAAGTTTTATTTTTGATCATAACAAGTGCTTCTTTTGCTGATTTTTGAAGGGCTTGTGTAGCAAGTAGATATTCCTCTCCATAAGGTATACAAGCTGGAAAGATTCTTTCTGTAAATAGATCAAATATCGTTTCCAAGTCTTTTTGACCTTCTCTAATTTTTTTGAATTCAGGACATTCCTTATATATTTCTTCAATAGTCAAATTTTTTTTAGCAGTTAATTCAAATGCTTTTTGAAGAGTTATAGGAAAAAACGGAGTAAAGAAGGCATTTTTAATATCTTCAACATTCAAGCTAAAAACCGCTTTAAGGAAACGTATTGTATTCTCCTTTGCTTCTATAGATGAAGGAACATATGTAGAAGAAAATTTAATATTTCTATTTTCCAATTCTTTTGTTATCTCTATTATCTGAGCATTAGTTCTTACAAGTATTGCTATTTGTTCATCCTTATTAAATTTGTTCAATAAAGAACAGATTTTTCCAATAACTTCTTCTTTATTTGCTTCAATAATTTTCGTTTTTCCCCCTTCTAATCCCTCAAAATTCTTTAACCCATCAAGTTCCTTTTTTGAGTCATTATCTTTAGATTTATTTTTGAAGTCTGCAGCGGCAAAATCAAGTATTTGTTGTGTGCTTCTTCTATTTTCTATTAAATTAAATTCTACAGGTTTTTTCTTTCTGAACAGAGTAAAGTTTTCTATAGATCCGCCTTGAAAACCAAAAATGGCCTGCTTTTTATCTCCAACTGCAAAAAATATGTCAGCACTCTCAAGAGCAATCTGTGCTTCGAGATTATTTACGTCTTGTAATTCATCAACAAGAACATATTTGAATTTAGGTTTATTTTTTAGTTTAATAAAGTTTATTAGTAAATCAGCATAATCAATACCTTTTTTTGACTTCTCTTTTTCGTACAAACTAAAAATATCAACAAAATAGTTTAGAAACTTCTCTAAATCCTCTTTATCTATAACGTCTTTACTTCTTTTATATTCGGTAATTAAAGATATTGTTTTCTTTTTATTTATCTTATCTGGAGTTATGCCATAGCTCTTCAAGTATCTTATTAAATTTTCTAATCTTGGAACAACTTCTCCAATCAAACGCTCATCGCTATAATTAAAGATCTCATTTTCTTTTATGTATTCATAAATTATGAATCTTAAAAAATTAGTTGATATAATTTCTCCCTCATCCATATAATTTAAAGCATAAGAATGGAAAGTATAGACATTCAATTTAGATACATCTACAGTTTTATTTTCTTCTTCTAATACTTTAATGATTCTTTCTTCCATTTCTCTTTTTGCTTTGTTTGTGAAGGTTAGACACAATATTTCATTTTCTGAAATTCCTTGCTTAATCAAAGCCGAATATTTTTTAGCTAAATAATAAGTTTTTCCAGTACCTGGATTAGCAGTTATTAGAACATTACCTCTTACTGAGAGTATTTTTTCCTGAATTGATGAGTTACTATTTATTTTTGTCAAATTAACACATTATACCAATTATATCACTCTTATTTATTAATATTTGTGCAGGAAGACGACCTTTTGTGCAAGTGGAGATTTCTTGTCCAAAGCCGGTCTTTTTTGTTTAATTAAAATAATATTTTTTCTGCAAGAAGTAGAATTTATGTTTAGAACAATTTATACGTAAATTC
>JAVYRW010000088.1:0-2948 GCA_038730205.1 Candidatus Micrarchaeaceae archaeon
ATAAGCAAAAGAAAAATTTAGCTATAATAATGTAAGAAAAGAGAGGTTAAAATTGCAGATACAATCTTTTGAAGAACTTAAAAATTTTTTGCAAACTTTAGGATTTAAACAAGAAGAAAATTACTTTTTAAAGACTTATGAAAATGTTAATTACGAAATCAAAATAGAAGTACGTAAAAATGATTTTAAAAAATCTTTAATTTATTATAATCCAAATAGAGAAACAGCATCTAAAACTCAACCAAATGGGAAAATACATATTGGTGATTTAACCACTTCAAATTTTGAAAACCCAGAAAACTTTGTTGTTCTTGAATGTGTAGATAGATTATTAACGTTGGGATATAGCCCAGAAAATATTCATCTTGAAAGAAAATGGAAAATTGGAAGAACTGCTAAGGGTGGTAAAGCTGATATCACTATATATTCCCCACAAAACGATAGTAGTCAGAGAGAAACTTTTATGATAATTGAGTGTAAGACTTTTGGAGATGAATTTGAAAAAGAGAAAAAAAGACTATACAAAGATGGTGGTCAGCTTTTTAGTTATTTTCAGCAGGACAAAAGCACCAAGGTACTTGTATTATATACTAGCATTTTTGAAAATAATCAAATAATTTATGATGCAGTTATAATCAGAACTGACGAAAAAGAAGAAAATTCAAAGTATCTTATAAAGCAATGTAAAGAAAAAAGAGAGAATGAAGGTAAAAATTACCCATGTAGTTTCAAAGAAGCAAGCGACGTTTCCCAGCTTGTGGATGTATGGAAAACAGTATACAACCAATTTATATTCAAATATGGAATATTTGAGAAAGATTCAATTCTTTATAACCCTAACTTACAACCTTTAAAGAAAAAAGACCTTATTCCTTTATCATCTTCACAGGGACTGTTTAATTCTTTTGCTGAGATACTAAGACATAATAATATATCAGATAACGCTAATGCTTTTAACAAAATGATGTCTTTATTCCTTTGTAAGATAGTTGATGAGGAAACAAAATCTATTGATGATGTTTTGGATTTTCAGGTTAAATTTGGAGAGTCTTATGAGGCTCTTGTTGATCGTCTCCAACGTCTTTATAAAATTGGCATGGAAAAATATCTGGGAGTGAAAGATTTTGTTTATTACTCTGATGAGGACATAAGAAAAATAATAAATTTATACCCTAGAAGAACTAAAATTGAAGAAATTGAGGAGATTTTTAGACAGATTAAGTATTATTCAAACAATGAGTTTGCATTTAAAGATGTTCATAATAAAACTCTTTTTTATCAAAATATACTAATATTAACGGAAATCATAGAGTTAATACAAAAATACCGTTTTAAATATTCTCATAAAGAGCAAATTCTTGGTGATTTTTTTGAATTATTATTAAATCATGGTGTAAAACAATCACAAGGTCAGTTTTTTACTCCATTGCCAATTGTGAGATTTGTAGTTATGTCTATAGGTATAGATAAATTTATAGAAAAAAGATTAGAAAAACTTCATAAGGAGGATAAAGAGAACGTAATTCCCAAGGTTTTAGATTATGCTTGTGGTGTAGCTCATTTTTTAACAGAAACTATAGATGAAATTAATAAACTAATAGAAAATCATGATATAAGAGTTAGAATGCCTTGGGAGGAAATGTCTATTTTTGGAATAGAAAAAGATTATAGGCTTGCACGTACTGCAAAAATAGCGTGCTTTTTAAATGGAGACGGTTCTGCAAATATAGTGCATGGAGATGGGCTTGATGACCATGAAGTTTTAAAATTAGATGAAAAGAAATTTGATATTTTACTTACAAATCCACCGTATTCTATTGCTAGCTTTAAAAGATATCTTGACGTGAAGCCAGAATATGAACTACTAAATTACTTAACAGAAAACTCTTCTGAGATAGAGGTTCTTTTTATTGAAAGGGCTAAACAGGTTGTTGGGGAGAAAGGTAGAGTTGCTATTGTTTTGCCAACTTCCGTTTTGACTAACTCTAATGTTTATAAAAAAGCAAGAGAATTAATACTTAAATATTTTGAGATAAAAGCGATAGCAGAGTTTAGTTCAAAAACTTTTATTGCCACTGGGACAAATACAGTTATTATGTTTCTTGAGAGAAGAGAAGATTGGTTCTTTAACGACAGGGAAGAAATAGCAAGGGAAATTTTCACAGAAAGATCGATAAAAGAGCGTGATTATGTTGACATTGAGAAGTTATTTGATTATTTTATAGATTACCGTAAATTACCAAATGATGAATACAAGAAATTTATTTTTAAGAATAAACTTACAAAGGGTTTAAAAAATCATGAAATATTTAAACAATATGAAGAAACATTTAAGAGTTCTTCTGATTTTAGGAATATAGAGAAAAATAGAAATCTTTCCGATAAAGAAAAACAAGCAGGAGTTGAGGAGAGCTTCAAAAATTGGATAAGGGAAATTGAAAAAGAAAAGTTCTTATATTTCACCTTAATGTTTAGGTATGGAGTTGAACATGAAGATGAAGATTGGTATAAATTTCAAAAAGTTGTAGTGGCAAGAAGTCCATCTGATACAGAATTGCAAAAAAAATATCTTGGCTATGAATTTAGTAAAAGACGTGGCTATGAAGGTATCCAGATTTTAAAAGACGAAAATGGTAATCCTATTGGTAAATTATATGATGAGTATGACTATAATAACAAATCAAAAGTTGCATATTATATAAGAGAGAGTTTTGAAAACAATTTAGAAAATATGGAAGTTGATACCGAAGTAGAAGAGTTTGTCAAAATTTATAACCTGCCTGATTTATTTGATTTTGAAAGGAAAGATTTTGGAAAGGAAATTAATTTAGATGTGCCAGAAAAATATATCAATTATAAATTTCCGATTATGGCATTAGGTGACAGTAGTTTAACTCTTTTGATAGATAGCGGACAAAATGCACCACAAGAAAGTAAATATTTTGCTG
>JAVYRW010000089.1:0-2941 GCA_038730205.1 Candidatus Micrarchaeaceae archaeon
GACTCAAATTTAATCTCCATTTTTAGCTATCCTACCATAACAATTTTACGCTCTACAAATTTAACTACGCTCTTTATTATATATTATATATCAAATTTAAAGTCAAATTTAAAGAATTTGTGACATCAAACTCTCTCATCGAGAACATGTATTGATCAAGATCGTAGACACGCTCACTTTTGTCATCAAGATGCTTATGTAAAGTCTTTATATTTGTATAACTCATGATTTATAAACTCTTTTAAAAACTTTTTGTATTGTCATAGATTGTTTAAGTAGTCCTCTATACTGATTTGATTTCAAATTATCTATTTATGTCAAGCATAAGATATGCTTTAAAACTCCCTAGTTTACTTTTTTTTAAATTTGAACAGAATATATAGTGAGTTTTTGTATGTAATTGTAAATAATATATTACTCTGTAGAATATATGTAAAACTAATTGAAAGCTTCAGCAATGTTATAAGTTATAATTATTTTAGTTAAAAGTTTTAATATATTGAGGAGGTTTTTATATGAAGTTTCTTACAAGCGATGATATATTTGAAAATATTTTAGACTTAGTTAGACAATCAAAAGAAGAGATAAAAATAGCATCTGCTTGGATAACACAAAGCGACTATTTTAGAATGATCATAGAAGAGATAAAGCATAAAGATATAAGTATGGAAGTGATAATTAGAGCTCATGAAATAAAGGACTTTAAAATAACCGATGAATCAGTATTTAAACTAATTAAATCAACAAATAGCAAAAACAAACTATTTATATCAAATCGTCTTCATGCAAAATTCATAATAGTTGATAAAGCTAAAGCCATTGTAGGTTCTGCAAACTTTACAACGCATGGATTGTCAGATATTAACACAGGAAATATAGAAGCAGGTTCTTTATATCGCGAGGAAAGCGAAAAAGAAGAAGTAAAAAAACTTTATGATTACTTCGAATGTATAAAATCGCAATACTCTTTTGAGATAAAAGATGAACTTATAGGTTTTGCGCTAAATCCTACCAAAACAGATTCTTTTGAGTTTGTAGCGATAAATCCAGATATAAAAGAGCAATCTTATATTGAAGTTATATATGATAATAGTACTATTTTAGGTAAAATTATTTATATAAATGCTTATGATGTTGGTTTTTTTACAAATCCTTTTTCAAATGCTCAGTTTAAAATTTTTCCACCTTTCGAATATTTTAAAACAATTTTTTCTGGCAATAAACATCAAGATTGGAAAAAATTTGCCAGCTTTGCCTATTTGACTCAAAAGGATGGTACCATAAAAATAGCAACATGCGAGATAATAGGTCAGATAGAAGGCGATAAGATAAAGCGATTAAGGAAGCCATTTGATGTCGGAGAAGCTGTTTATTTAGCATCAGAGGAGAAATTAAAAAGTCTAATGAAGACGAATCTTAATAACCATAAGATGAAAACGCCTGTTATAGTTGGAAAAAAGGAAGGGACAGATATTGATGTTTACATAGATCTAGATGAAGTTGTGTCAAAGCATATGTCTGTGATAGGAATAACTGGTTCAGGTAAGAGCTTCTTTGTGAAGAGATTTTTATGTGATATACTAAAACTAGATAAAACTTTAAAAGTGTTCATCTTTGACCCACATGGTGAATATTACGAAAAGCTAAAAGATCGCATTGAAGAAAATATTTTCCATAAAGAATTTAACGATTTTATCTTACCAGTGGATTATGATGATGTTAAAAAACTAATTGAGCATTTAGGCTATGCCAACCTGCTAAATAAAAATTCAAACGCAGGTAAAAAATTTTATTCTGATATACATAAATACATTAAGCCTTCTTTACAAACAACAAAATTGAAAGAGCTAGGGATGATAGATATTATCAAAAAAATCAAAGAAGATCTTGGCAAAGCTGATGAAACTAATAATGATAAAACTAAAAATGATACAACTAAACAACTTATAGAAGATCTTGAAGATGTTATAGAAGATCTTGAAGATATATATAAAAAAGCTATAAACATTCAACCTGAAGAGTTAAAAAGTTTAGATAAACTAGAGCAAAGAGAAGAAAGAGTTTTTATATTTAACTTAAAAAATATAATAGATTCGGATTCAAGAATAAACTTAACTGGTTTAATAATGCAAGAGATATTCAATAAAAGCAAGGAAGATAAGCAAAAAAGAATTATAGTTTTAGATGAAGCTCACAACTTTGCTCCAGAGAAAGGATATGGTGATGCATCTTCTGGAAAAGATAATATCTCTTTAGTAATTGCAAGTAAAATAGCCTCGGAAGGTAGAAAATTTAATCTTGGACTTATAGCCATCACACAAAGACCAGCACAGATAACCAAATATGTGCTCTCTCAGATGAACACGCAAGTTATATTTAGGATAATAAATTCTTTAGATCTTGAAGCAGTACAAAAATACGTGGAATACATATCGGCAGATACAGTAAATCTTTTACCAAAATTTAACACAGGGACATGTATAGTTTGTGGTATAAGCGTTCCAATGCCTATGATAGTAGAAATTCCAAATGATGATGATGATGATGATAAAGCATGAATTTTGATTACTATTTCGGTGCTCTTTCTCAAACTATTTTAATGATTATGGTTTTACTAAAATGACAGAGTTTAAACATATACATTTTACCGATTCTAAAAATTCAAAAATATATATAATTTTAGTTGGAAGATTAGCTGAATACAAATATTATGATATGGATGATGCTGTAAAAAGAGCTTTGGAAGTCTTTGAAAGTATTATATGAACTTCCTAAGTAGTGCATCTAACCTATATTTTTGAATAAATCATTGTGTCTTGTTATAATATTTGCCATGGATTATGTGGTGGAGATTGTAAGCATAGAAGAACTTCACAATTTTGTAACTTTTATTAAAAACTTTATACAGAAAAAGGATATAGTATGTATAGAAGGGGAACTT
>JAVYRW010000090.1:0-2813 GCA_038730205.1 Candidatus Micrarchaeaceae archaeon
ACGCAATAAGAGGAAAAATGAGACAAACAGATCTTATAAATAAATTATATAATAAGTGAGCTGCCATCAGAAACGCAGACACTAACTGATATTAGATATTCTAGCAAATATGGACACATTCTTACAGAAATAAGTAAGAGCCAAAGAGAGATATTGGATGCTCTAAAGATTACTATAAAGGCATAGTTACAATCTGGAGGAAAATTAGATTAAATGCGACTTAGATTGAACTAAAGTTAAATAAAAATTATTATAAACACAGGCCTCTTGTTCTATTGTTGTGATGTAATCTTTTTGCTCAATATTTTTCTTTATTTCATTTAGAATTTCTGGGTTGTTTAGTATCAATTCTACCTTATTTTTTAAATCCATATAATTACCCGCCTCAAATATAAATCCGTTAAAGCCATCCTTTATTTTTTGTAGCATAGCGCCTAAGTTGGATGCAATGACTGGAATATTTTGAGCTAAAGCTTCGTGTAGTATTAAAGAGTAGCTTTCGTAACAAATAGATGGTATTACAATTACATCTATTGAACTTAAAATTACTTGTTCTTCTGAAAATACACCACAAAACTCAACTCTATCATCATTTTTTACTATATCTTTAAGTTTATTGACATATTCTTCTGGGCCAGAACCATAAATTTTTAATCTGATATTTTCATTTTCAATGCTCCTGAAAGCTTTCAAAAGAACATGAACGCCTTTATGGTATTGCAACGATCCGGCATAACAAAATGTAAGATTTTTTTTATCTTCATAAGTCTTATTGTTTGTTTTTATGTTTTTATATTTTATTCCATGAGGAACAATATCTATTGTTATATTTGGAAACTCTTTCTTAAAAATATCTGCAAGAAATTTTGATGGTGACAATATTTTTTCTGCATTCATAAATATGTATTCAGCCTGCTTTAATCTATTTTTTATATATATTTCTGAAAATTCTCTACACATTTTGTTACAAGTAATACCATCTTGAGGCCCTATGCATAAATCACCACTTGTTGTTGTTAATATTACTTTTGGACACATTAAAAAAAAGTCAGTAAGCGTTAATATATAAGGAATATTTAATTTTATAGCTGCTTTTATAAACCCATGGACCCTCATAGAATGTCCTACATGAATAATATCTGGGTTCTCCTCTTTAATTATATTTTCCGCGAAGTTATACATATCTTGATTTTCGAGGCCAAAATGCAAATCATATGGTTGATTTATGGATTTAAAAGCCAATACTGGAATGCCTTTATATACAAATTCTTTAGCCAAAATATCGCCAATACTTTTATCATAATATGTATTTTCATAAAAGCTGTAAGTTATAACTTTTACTTTATTCCCAAATTTTTGTGTTATTAAAGCTATATTATAAACAAATTTTTCTGTACCAGTATAAGATTCTGGATAAAATTGATGAACTAAATAAAGTATTTTCATAGCCTATACGCCTTCTTTAAGCTCCTCGTGAATTTTTTGCCATTTTTGCTTTTCTTTTTGAGAACTCTTTAAATAGCAATAAGCTAAATGAGCTCCACATAATAGTGAATATTCTTTATATATGCATGTTTTTAAGTCTTCAACTAAATCTTTATCAATAAACTCATAAGTATTATTGATGTATTCAAATGTTATATGTAAAAAATCAAAAAGTGAATTGATTAAAAATCCATTATATTTCTTATCTTCTTTCTTATATTTTTCATCAAACAGATTTTTAATAAAAACGCCAAATCTATGATCAATATATTTGTTTTCATCCACATATATGGTGTTAGGATAAGTAAACTTAAATGCTTGTTGAAATTTTTCTTTAATGATAGTTTCAATTTCTTCGCTGCGTAAAGGAAATTTTAGTTCAGATATTTCTTTAATGACAGTTTCTTTTATGAAGTTATATGTAAAAATTATATCTAAAACAAAATCATTATAATTTATTATTGGAATTGGGAAATCATTAAACATTGTTGATAAAAATAAAGAATCAACATAACCTCTTTTTAAAAAATAATAATTCTGTCGATTATGAGAATGAATAATTCTTGTTAAACCTAAAAATGCAATTTTATTATCATTTTTTATTAGCCTAATTCCTAAATCTAAATCTTCTGCATAATCATTTCTATATTTATAATTCATAAATTTTTCTCTTGAAATTAAACAAGCTATATCTGATAACTGTCCATTTTGCCTTAAAGTAATATGATTAACTGTTTTAGGCATTCCTGATACCTTGTCATTACCATTTACCCCAAGAAAATTATAGTGATTCCAAGAAATTACTCTATAAAACAGGTCAGCATCTTCTCTGGGAAATTCGGCACATGATACAGCAGCAATATTGTTATTTTTAAGAATCGATATTAATTTATATAAAAACATATTATCAGGAGGCAATGCATCTTGAACTGTAAAAAATAAATAACTCCCAGAAGCATTTTCAGCTCCAAGATTTCTGGCATAAGAATGGGAAAACTCTTCAGGTTTAATATTTATAATTCTAGCATTAAACTGTTCTGCTATATTAACTGTGTTATCAATACTTCCAGAATCTACAACCACTATTTCAACGTTCCTAAAACCCTTTTGCATTTTTAACGTTTTTATTAAATGCATAAATCCTTCACCAGCATTTTTTGTGGGTATTATCACGGAAATATCTAAGTTATAAATAATAAAGGCTTCTTCTTTAATTTTAGGCAATATAATTTTTGGTATATGCATTACCTTGTCTAAATTATTTAAATTTCTCATTGATAACTTGAATTTGGCTTGTCTATAAAAAGCTTTAAAGCCATAATTTTTGA
>JAVYRW010000091.1:0-2690 GCA_038730205.1 Candidatus Micrarchaeaceae archaeon
TGAATCTATTAATCCCTCATCATCTAATACAAATGTAGGTTTCTCAAGTGTTACATAAGATATTACAAATACTAAATCGTCTGCATATCTAGCATAGTATGATCTATTATTAGAAAACCAATCTGTTAAACTTGTTAAAGTTTCTGGTGTTAAGAATTGTTGAAATGTACTAAGACTTAGAATTGGTGTTGATGTAGCTACTACCTGATCTGACGTTCCATAGGCATAAGATATTTGATAACCTATTAGATTTTCAAACGATGAAGTTTCACTTGAAAGTACTACTTCAGAAATTTCATAAGAAGTTGGAAGAGGAATATTTATAGGTTCATATGTTATAGTAGTTGATGTTTCTGATATAACATCTATATTTAAACTTGGCATATACTGACTAGTAATTGAATAAGGTATCTCAGTCTCTACATTTGTAGAGATAAGTGTTGGTACTAGACTTTCTAAAAGATTTATCTCTGCTTGGTCACCTGTAGCTATCTCTCTAGGATAAAGTAAGTATGTTCTATTACTAATTGCAAAGTCAGAATAGGCATTTTGTTGATTCATATTAAATAAGTTATTCCAAGCTTGCATCTTATTGATAACAATAGGCTGATTACTCTCTAAATAATTTCCAATATAATTTGATGAATAGCAAGTTATCATCTCTTCTTCTAATCCAAAAGTATCCATTGTAGGACAATATGATGGAAACACACTATCAATCGTATAATATTCAAGAAATGTATCTGTTAATGGTCGAGCATAGATTGGTTTTAAATAGTTTATAAGATTTAAGATTTCAGTTACATCAATTGATGATAAAATGTTTAAGTAAGAAGCTTGAGGTATACTACTAATTGCAGTTAAGAGTTGACTAAAAAAGTAAACGAATTGATCTATTGTTTGATAATTCACAGTAAAATTTGTAAGAAAAAAATACAACTGGGGAGCAACATTCTGTAAAACTTGTATATATATGTTAGCTGAAAGTGTAATATTTGGTACAGTCTCTATTAGAGTCTCAGCAATAAAAGATGGAGTTACTAAGAGATCATATACGAATGCTACATTAGCCCAGTATGTACTATAATCAACCTGTTGCATATCTAAAATATTCTTAAGAGTAAATTGTAAACTAGTTATTAATAGAGAGACATCACTACTGTTATATAAATTTGCAAAAATCTGAGCATATTGATAAAGAATATTATAGGATATACCTGATGTGGCTAGTGTTAAATAATTTAAGACATCAGTTGTTATATAAGTACTTGAACTGGTATTTAGCATATATTGTACTAGCGCTGTTAAGACATCAGGTGGAAAATTAAATATAGATGATAAATATTGATATATTGAGGCAGCAGATTGATTCACTTGTAACAAATAAGGATTCAAGACAAAATCAAATGTATCATTTTGAGCTGTATTTAATGAAGGACCAGTTGCCAGATTATAATTGATTAATAGTTTTGCAAGCTGTGATAAAAATACAAGAGCAACAGACTGCGGAACTGCTATATTTAACATAGGAATTGTAATTGTTTGAGGTGTTGTATTTTCTAATGTAAAATATTCTTTGAGTTGCAGTGCTGTTAAATATAAAAGATACGACTGAGCGGTCATCATATCTTTCCAATTATATCTAGCTATAGGTTGGTAATATGGAAGTCTAACTTGGTTGAGTTCAATTTCAACCATAGGAAGTTGCCATAATGGATCATTTGACAATAGACTAGATATTGAATTAGATTGACTTCCAGTTGTACTTGCTTGAAAACGTGTATTTAATGAAGATGTTGGAATACCAAAAAAATCAATACTATTATAAAATACGTCAAAAAATGGATAATCAATATCATCAAGAAATACAAAACTATTACATTGGGATGTTATAGATTCAATATTGTACGTAACAATCGGAGTAGTTATAATAGAGGAAGGAGATATAAGAGCGGAAGCAGATGTTGTTGAAGAAAGAATAGGATCAGTCAATAGAATTGTTAATTCAGGCTGCGTTGTCAAATCAGTTTCTACTATATCAAATTGAGTGTATTGATATAAGTATTGTATCAATTGAACTATAGATTGCTTAGTACCTTTAAATTTGTATAAACTTGGTATTAACTTTTTTAATGTTAATTGAGTATTTGAATCAAGAGTTGGTGCTATAGAAAAGCCATTACTTAATAAGTACTGCTCACTATTATTTGAATCATAGAATGTAGCAGCATAATTTATAGTCCTTAAGGTAGCAAACCAAATTGCTGTAACATTCTGAAGTTGACTATTAAGTTCTGTGCTATAATAAGGTACAGTGAATTCTGAATTAATAAACTGTAATAAACTTTGATATTCAGAAAGATATACATCATATAATGTACCCTGTTGAGAGGCAATAGCTTGTAAGGTTGATGATATTATATCATTGATTGCCATTTTATGCACCTGTCTTTAATATCATTGTAAGAATCTTCTGCTGTAAACTATATATAAGAACTTGCTCAAAAATATTTTGAGGTTGAACTGTCCAGGGTGCAACGCTAGAATTATTCATGATATTTACATAGGTATTATATATCTGTGCAATATTTGTTGTGTTTTGTATTAATGTAAAAGTACCATTTAATTTATCATTATAGATTGAAAGTAATGTTTCCCAAATAAGATTACTATCAGTATTTGGATAAAAT
>JAVYRW010000092.1:0-2579 GCA_038730205.1 Candidatus Micrarchaeaceae archaeon
AATATTCAAAAATAATTTTAATAATATATGGTATTTATATTTTAACAATTAATTATTTTCAGTGGAAAAATGAAAAAATCTATTAAAACTTTAAATATTTCAAAAGGCCTTAGTGTAGAGGAAATATCAGCAATGAAAGATTATCTAAAAGAAAAAAATTTAAAGATAAATAATGAAAACGCAGTCATTGTTGCTATATCTAAAATGAATGAACCAGATCGTTCATTAGCAAAACAAATTCATAATCTTATAAAATCTAAAATACCTAATCTTTCTTTCAAAACATGGTATGGAATGCCAGCATACACTAAAGATGATAAAATTATTTGCTTTTTTCAAAATGCCGGAAAATTCAAAGCAAGATACTCTACATTAGGATTTACTGACAAAGCAAATTTAGACGAAGGAAAAATGTGGCCTACTTCATTTGCTATAACTACTTTATCTCCAAAAGAAGAAGCAAAAATTATTGCACTTATAAAAAAAGCAGTAAATTAAATAATATTTGAATTACAAATAAATACATAAAATTAATATTTATTAATAATTTTAAAAAATTAAATTACACTTAAACTTCAAGAAGTTCATAGATATATTAAATAATATTGCTACTTAATTATAAACAAAGTGATAAAGATGAAAACCTCATATTTAATAGGGATTATAATCATTGTAGTTGTTATCATAATAACAGCAATTTATTTAACATTTTTTTCTGCGCCAAATGTCGTAGTTAAAGGCGATAACGTTTCTGTATTTTACACAGGTTATTTTACTAATGGAACAGTTTTTAATTCAAATGTAGGTGGTTCTCCATTCAATTTTACAGCAGGTTCAAATCAAACTATTGTTGGTTTTGATAATGCTGTACTTGGAATGAGTCTAAATCAAATAAAAAACGTAACAATACCTCCAAACGAAGCTTATGGCGAAGTAAATCCTAACCTTGTTGTTGTTATACCTTCTAACGATTTTTCAAATAAGACAATAAACGTTGGCTCTATTATAACAGATTCAGCAAACGGTCAACCAATTCAAGGAGTAGTACTAAGTACAAATAGTACAAGTACTGTAGTAAATTTTAACTCGCCTTTAGCTGGCAAAACTTTAATATTTAGTATAAAAGTAGTTAATATAAGAAAATAAAATAAAAACAAAAAATTAAATTAAATGAAGTTTATTATTTTCCGCCTATTTTAAACATCTTTGTTCCACATGAAGAACAAGTTCCGGTCATTGCTTTTTTTCCATTCTTCATTGTAACTTCCTTTGCTCCTTTCATTTCTTTTTTCTCCTTACATTTAACACAATATGCTTCCATATTATCTCCAAATATTATATCAACAGTATATTATAAAAATGCTTATACTTTTATTTGACTCTAGTGGCTTTTTAAAGAAGCTTTAAAAATCTTCTTTAATTAAGATAAGATTAAATTCCTTTCTACTAATTAGTTATTTTATCTCTTTATATTAAAAAATATTCCTTTCCACCGAACTTCTTCTTTTTCATTTAATATAATCTATTATATTTAAATAAAAAAAGAAAAAAATTAGAAAATTAAAGTTTTTCAATATCTATTTCTTTTTCATCAGCAACAAAATTTACTTTATGATGTGTTCCATCACAAAAAGGTTTTTTTGCAGAATGTCCACATCTACATAAAGCAGTTTTTACCTGTCCATTGATGATTACTAAATTAGGTCCATTTTTTGTCGATTTTATTATTGTTCCCATTCTTACACCAATATATTATTGCAAAATTAAATTTATACTACTTACTATTAATTTAACCTCCATTAAGTATAAACGGTATAACAAAAATTGCTACAAATAAATCAATTAAAACAATAGTTGTTATTAGGACATAAAGTCTATTTTTTTCATTTCCGAAGAAATATACGGAATATAAAACCCTTATTAATGGAGTTGCTATAAGTACGATTAACCCCAAAACAATATAAGAAAGTCCATTTAGTGAAAATAAACCATTTATCAACATAGTTGGAGTTATCTCCTCAGTATTTAATTGTGACTTGTGAGATGTTATTTGGCTAAGCGTGTAAACAGAATCACCATTATTTATAAATAATAAGGCCATTCCAAAAAGTATTAAAAGTATACTTATTACTGCACCTATTCTTAAAATCCATCCAATACTTTTATTAGCATTCATTAAAATACGCCTATGCCTCTTAGAATCATCTGAATACCTAATATAAGTATTACTATGACAAATAACTTTCTTACGAAATCATTCCCTTCTTTATTCAAGAATTTTGAACCTAAGTAACTTCCAGCTAAAACGCCTATCGCTGCTGAACCAGCTATAAAAGGTTGCATATATCCTAATTCCCAATATATTGCAGTACCAGTAGCAGCAGTAACCCCTATCATAAAATCACTAGTAGCTGCACTTACTTTTGGAGGTAAGCGCATCATATAATCTAAACTTAAGACCTTCAGAGCTCCTGATCCTACTCCTAATAATCCTGATATTATCCCTGCAAAAAACATTACGAACTCAGAATACCACCAACGTATTCCATAATATTTTATTCTTTTCTTTAATATTTCAT
>JAVYRW010000093.1:0-2533 GCA_038730205.1 Candidatus Micrarchaeaceae archaeon
AACATGAAGCAGATAAGTTCGATGAATGGTGGGATCCAAAGAGATTTGATTGGAAGCATATTAATTCTGCATTATGCGAATATCTGCCAAATAGATTTGATGACTGGTTTGATCCAAAGAGATTCAATTGGGAGCATGATAGTGGGTCATTACTATACTTTCTATTACCTAGACTTGATGACTGGTTTGATCCATTCTTATATGGTTGGAGGCTATGGAAGTTTGAATTAAAACATAAGGCCTTAAGAGAATATGAACTATACAGGTATCTAAGTAAAGTAAATTTAAATGAACTTACTTCCTTCATTAAAGATAAATTAACATTGTAGATTAAATTAATACCTTGAACAAACTAGATAATATGGAGGTTACATGATTCAGATTCGAAAGTTTCTAAGTTTTATAATTGGTATAGTTTCAGTGATTGCATATGGATTCTTCTATTCTGGCTTATTCTTAACGGGATTGTTTATAGTAGTATTTGCTATCAACGCAATAGGAATTAAGCTTACAGCTTTCACTTCACTGCATGAAATTCTCATTCCAATAAGTGTATCTGTATCTTCTTTCATTGTATTTTTAATAACTGGTAATATTTCTCGTAAGTTATATCAAAGTAAGAAATTAGAGAAACACATACAATGAAACTAATAGTAAATCCACTAGTACAAAATACTAATAGATTATGGAGTGTTCTATGGCAAATACTAAATTAGATAAAGAATTTGTTAAAGTCTTTTCTCAGGTGTTGAAAAGAGAGCAAGAGTATGATGAGGTATTTACAAAGTACTTTCAGAGTATGATTGATCTAAGAGATTTAATTAAAACTATCTTAGAAGAATCATTTCCAAATTTGCTATTATATGTTGATGTATACAATGGATTTCCAATGGTCCATTTCTTAACTGAAGATATGTCAAGAATCAAGAATTACTACTTAGTCGTTTCAAGACAATCTGATGAATTCTACTACATTGATGATTGCTTTCCTGAAGAGTTATCTTCCTATCTGAGAAATGTAAATGTAGTAGTTAATACTGATGAAGCTAATTCAATAACAGAAAAATTGAAATCAATTAAGTTGTCATACTTGATGAAGTTAAAGTAATACTTATATAATTCTGATTTATCTCCTATCTAATAGAGGTAGGAGTATTTTTGTTTTTATAAATTTGAAATTAATGGAGGAATAACATATGATTGATTACAGCAAATATACATCTAAAAAATTGTGTAAAAATTACGCAAAAGACTTTGATAAATGGTGGGATCCAAATACATTTGATTGGAAAACAACTAGTTGGGCACTATGTCAATATGTACCATCTAAATTTGATACATGGTGGAACCCAGATAAGTTTAATTGGAAATTTTTTGGTAGTAAATATCTGTGTCTATATCTACCAAATCGTTTTGATGACTGGTGGGATCCAAATAGATTTGAATGGGGATGGTTTAGTATTATATTATGCGCATATTTAGCAAACAGATTTGATGACTGGTGGAATAAAGATAAGTTCGATTATCGTTTTAGTAGTAGTGCTCTATGCAAGTATCTACCTGACAAGTTTAACATCTGGTGGGATCCAAATAAGTTTGACTGGGGAACTGGCAGTAAAGCATTATGTGAATACCTGTCAGATAAATTTGATATATGGTTTGATCCATTTTTGTTTAATTATGAAAAAGCTGCGTCTTACTTAAGAAGAAAACTTCCAGACAAATACAAACTCTATGGCTCCTTAAGTAAGTTAGCTTTAGATGAAAGAAAAGTCTTCATCCAGGAGCAATTAGATCTAATAGAGGAGGAACAATTATGACTAATTATTTTAAGCGTAGAAAATCATTTAAACTCAGATGTACAATTAGATATCATCCCGTAGTCTAAAATTTAATAAGATTTAATATGCTACAAAAAAGAAGGAGATCTTTATGAAACTAATTTGTCCAAACTGTGAGAAGAGACAAGAGGTAGAACCCTACGTTTACAAACCTACATTCATAATCAAGGGTGAACCTATAGAAGTTGAATTGAATCTTTACAGATGTTTAGTATGTGGAGAGCCAATTAATGATCCAGATAATCCACAGGATGAGCTTGATTTAGCTTATGAGAAGTACGATCAATTACATAGCTTAAAAACATAGCCCATCTGTTTTAAAATGAAGGAGTTCTGTCATGTTCATATCTAAGGGAATCATTATCATAATAATAATGACCCTTTACTTTTTTATCTTTAAAAAAATTTGTACTGGGAGGTACTATAGTATGATTACGAAACAAAAACTTTTGTCTAAATTGGGAACAGCAATCCCATCTGATACACTAGATAAAATTATGAAAAAGATTAAGTATCTTGTCATTGTAACAATTTTGATTCTAAAAAAATTGTTAAAAATGTTGGAGGTACTAACCTAAATTAATTATGCATAATTAATTGCATTACTTCTTTTGATATTTTTATAATTATATAAAGAGTGCTTAAATGAGCTATCAATCCTCGGTAAGAGGGTTGATGAGGATTTTTTCCTC
>JAVYRW010000094.1:0-2517 GCA_038730205.1 Candidatus Micrarchaeaceae archaeon
AATGGAGTAAATGGTGATATTAATAAATTTAAATTATATAGCACATAATTCATTAAATCTAGATAAATTTTTGCTTGTTTTTTATCAGAAAATATGATTTTCTTTTTAAATATTTTTAAATAGAATCTACTTAGATCATTTAATAAAAAGTTGCTAATTAGATTATTTGAAATTTGAATATTATAATTTTCCAAAGATTTAGTAACTTCATTTATAGTTGATACTAATCTTGAGAGTATCCATAAATCTTCTTTATCTTCAATTTTATTTATTGATGGTTTTTTTATTTTTTTTGGAATGTATTTGGTTAATGTTGTATATTCATTAAATAAATTAAACATATTATATAATATAATTATTTTTTTCTCTGACTCTTTTATTTCGTCTTTTTTAAATTGTAAATCCAACCATTGAGTATGGCTTGAACACCATAATCTATAACCATCTGCAGATGTTATTTTTAATAATTCGTCTAGAGATATATAATTTCCAAGACTTTTATGCATTTCTCTACCATCTTCAGAAAGAAGCATTCCGTCTATTACAACATTCTTAAAAGGTGCTTTATTATAAAGCATAACACTTATTTTTAAAAGTGTAGAAAACCAGCCTCTTAATTGATCTTTTCCTTCAAGAATAAATGCTGCTGGAAATAATTTATCAAATTCTGTTTGTGATAAACTAGCTTTAAATGCTACTCCGGAATCAAACCAAACGTCGAATACATCAGGTATTCTTGAACTTTCACCTTTACATTTTTGACAAATAATTTTTATTTGATCTATAAATGGTTTGTGTAGATTTGTCAGTAATGAAGCTTTTTCTTTATTTATTGCATTTAATATAAGTTCTTCTTTTGAACCGATAATTTTATCTGAATTACAATTATTACAATGCCATATTGGTACAGGAATACCCCAATATCTTTGACGTGCAATACTCCAATCGGGAGAGTTGGATAAAACATCTTCCATCCACAATTTAGCTTCTTCTGGGTGCCAAGATACCTTCTTATTTTCACTTATCAACTTATTTTTAATTTCTTGAATATTGAAAAACCATTGTTTAGTAACTAAAAATAGAAGTTTTTCCTTACATCTCCAACAATGTGGATAACTGTGTTTTATTTTTAATTTAGCTAAAAGAACATCTCTTGATTTAAGATCTTCAAGTATTGCCGTATTAGCTTCTTCCGGAACCTTTAGATTTGAATAAAAACCTGCATCTGAATTATAATTACCATTTAAATCAACAGATGAAAATATAGGTAAATTATTCTTCAATCCTATTTGATAATCTTCCATACCGTGTCCAGGAGCTATATGTACAATTCCACTTCCTTCTTGAGAGGATACAAGTGTTTCTGCATAAATTACTTTATGTATGTATCTTAATTCTTTTTGCTTTGATATTTTATTCTCTAAAGGATTTATGTAAAAAAGATTTTCTAATTCACTACCATAAAACTCTGCCTCTATTATGAAATTGTCATTTGAAAGCTCAGATAAGTATTCTAAACGTGATTTCATAAAAATTAATGATTTATCTTTAACTTTCACTTTAACATATAATTCTTTTGGATTGACTGCAACAGCAATATTAGAAGGTAATGTCCAGGGGGTTGTTGTCCATATTAAAAAATATGTATTTTCTGAAATATCTATTTTTGGTTTTGATAATTCTTTATTAATTTTAAACTCTACAAAAATTGAGTTATCTGTTTCATCTGAATACTCAACTTCCAATGTTCCTTGTGCAAGAACTGTTCCACAATGAGTACAGTAAAGCATTGGTTTTACTCCAGAGTAAAGTAATCCTTTTTCATTAATTTTTTTTAAGATTTCCCAAGAATTTTCAATGAATTGATTTTCATATGCTAAATATGGTTTTTCAAAATCTAGAGAAACTCCAAATCTTATAAAATCTTTTGACATGGTAGGTATTAATGAGCTAGCATATTCTTTACAATATTTTGTAAAGTTTTCTACACCTATTTTTATTTCTATTTCTTTTTTTGAAGTTAAATTAAGAGTTTTTTCTACTTTATTTTCGATTGGAAGACCGTGTACATCATAACCGGCCCTATCATGTACATTAAAACCTTGAAATCGTCTAAATCTAACATATATGTCTTTTATTGATTTAACCCAAATTTGTCCAGGATGTAAACTTCCGCTTGCATATGGCGGACCATCTAAAAAATAAAATGATTTATTATCCTTATTTAAATTTCTTACTTTATCTAAAATATTCATTTCTTTCCAATATTGAAGTATTTGCTCTTCATTTTTAGTAAAATTGAACATTGAATCTCCGCATTGATGTTTTAAAATATGTAAATTAATCTTATTAAACCTTTTCAACTAAATAATATTAAAAAATATTAGTGTGTTTATGAGAAAGGCCGATTTTACTACAATTTTTAGAGTATTAATTGTATTTCTTGTAGTATATTTTGTTATTTTAAAAATAAATCCAATATATGATATAATAATATTACTTATAGCTTTTGTTTTG
>JAVYRW010000095.1:0-2517 GCA_038730205.1 Candidatus Micrarchaeaceae archaeon
TTCTATCGGATTTGTAAGTTCTGAATAACAGTTTGCCTCTTCTTTTCCTGCTATATAAAGCTCGAACCTCTCGCTAAGTTTCTTGTTACCTCTTTTATCTTTTGTTAATGGACACATGTAAGCCGGAAAGTCCAATACAAAAGACGGATTAAATAACTCCGTTTTTATGTACTTATCAAATAAAGCATCTGCAACATGGTAATTATTTTTTATTTTTATATCTAACTTTTCTTTTTTAGCTACTTCCACTGCCAGTTCATCTGTTAATTCTGAAACATCAACATTACATTTCTTTTTAAGTTCATCTACCCAATAAACTCTTTTAAAGGGAGGTGTAAAATCTATTTCTTTTTCTTGATATTTTATTTTGTAACTATTAAATAACTTCATTACCATACTACTTAATAACTCTTCTACCATTTTCATATAATCTTCATAATCCTTATACGCCTCGTAGCATTCTATTTGAGTAAATTCCGGATTATGTGTAGAATCTATGTCTTCATTTCTAAAATCCTTAGAAACCTCATAAACTTTTTCAAAACCACCTATTATTAATCTTTTTAAATAAAGTTCATCAGAAATCCTAAGAAATCTATTTTCATCTAATGCATTATGTTTTGTAATAAATGGCTTTGCGTTAGCTCCACCATATACTTCCTGCAAAACAGGTGTTTCAAATTCAATATAACCTCTATTATCTAAGAACTCTCTCATATTTTTAAGTATTTTAGATCTAATTACAAAAAATTCCTTTACTTTTGGATTCATTATAAAATCTAAATATCTTTTTCTATATCTTAACTCGGTATCTTTTAAACCATGAAATTTTTCAGGCAATGATCTAAGAGATTTTGCCAAAACTACAACTTCATCAGCAATTATACTTATTTCCCCTCTAGTTGTTTTTGTTACTGTACCTTTTATGCCTAGTATATCCGCTACATCAGAATTTTCTATTATTTTTAAGTATCTTTCATTAATAGTATCTTTTTTAATAAGAATTTGTATTTTATTTTTTTCATCTAATAAATCTATAAAGTAGATACCTCCCATCTTTCTTATATTTATTATTCTACCTGCTACACTACTTTTTTTATCATTAAACTCTTCAAAATTTTTAATTATATCTTCTGTAGTATGTGTTTTATTGAATGTATAAGGGTAAGGCTCTATACCCATCTCTAACAATTTATCAAGTTTTTCTTTTTTAAACTGATCCAAATCAAAACCAATACTTATTTATAATAAACTTATTTTTATACTTTTTCTATAATTTAATAATTACTTTTCAGTATAATTAAGTAAAGTCAATAATAACAATCCAGAATTACTGATAGTTATAGGTTTAGTTGAATTTGGATATAACTCTATTTGAATTATTTTATTTCCATAAGGTGCAATAATTTCTACTAGATTTTTATTATTTGTTATATTTGTATTATTTGTTATTGTATAACTATAACCATTATTTAATGCACCAGTTATTGTATTTATATTGCTATTATTAGAAATTAAATTTGAAATAATATCTTCATAATTTAAACTTACATTCTCTTGCGTATTAAAAATTTGAGTTTCCTGTTTAATTAAATCATTATTCTTATCGGTGTAATTTTTTATTACATATTTTATGTTTCCATAATTTGTTTTATTTGTGTATGTATTATTTTTAACATTCCAAATACCTCCAAAAAGAGCTGATATTTGATTTGCCTTTATATATGTTGAGTTTCCAGGAATAGGCATACTTCCAAACTCACTCATAATCTGTTCCTGTATATTATTTAATTCGGTTTTGTATAAATCTAAATTTATTGTTAGATTAGTTGAATAAACACTAGTTTGTACTAAATATCTGTAATATGGATTTATTTCGCTTAGCAATACCTCAGGTTGATTTTTTAAATTAGTTATACTTCCAGAAACTTGAGTATAAGATAGTCCTCCTAAAAATGCATTATTTTTAATTTTAAAATTATTTTCCTTACTAAGTGTCTGTAAACCATTATTATAAATTCCTACAGCAGAGGTTGTGTTGGTAAAATTACCTAAGCTTAATGTGAAATTTTCATAACCATTTGTAAAGTTCTCTACTATATACTTCAATCCACCTTGTGGCAAGCCTGATGTAATGTTTTGTCCTTTTAAAAATCTCCAATTCCCTCCCAAATTTTTATTCAGGGTTGATATATTTATTAAATTCACATTGGTTTGGGTAGGTGGTGATCTACTTAAATTATCTAAACTTGTGCTTTGATTATTTGTTAATATTGGGGCATTTTGAATTTTTTCTAATAAGCTAATTTCACCAGGTAAAACTAAATTTTCATTAATACTTAATTTATTACTGTAAACATTTAATAAAAGTAAATAGTTGCCATATACTGAACTTGCTCCTACACTGTTGTTTAACTGTCCGAATAAACTTCTATTAAGAAAAACATGCGCAGCATTACTATCACTTAATGCACCATTAATTCCATTTATAATTAAAATATTTTGATTAAATAAATT